>NZ_JBRBAF010000004.1:0-404162 GCF_052805975.1 Chromobacterium sp. W521 | reverse complement strand
ACCCGACTATCCATGAAAAACGGGCCAAAGCTTAGCTTCGACCCGTGTTCGACTCCATCCTAAATGATGGAAGTCACGGCAAAACCGGCAGTCTTTCCAAAGCCTGGACCAGCTCCACCTCGCTCAGACACCAATCGCTGCCCTTATCCATTACCTTGCCTAAGGAAAGCTGAAAATGCTTACCCTTGGCCGTCATGTAGAACTCTTTGCCCAATACATATAAGGAGAGCGGCAGCAGCAAAGCGTTGACCACCTTGCCCGAACGCTGACAAGGCACGAACAAGGCGATATGCCCTGCCAGCCAAACTTGCTCAGGCGGCAGCGTCGGATCGATCAATCTCACATCGGTTGGCCGCAACGAAGCCGCCACGGGTCTTCGGCTCAGGGTTTCAACTCCCAGATAGATCTGATCCGCAGAGTTCCGCTTCACTCGACGCACCACGCCCAGGCTCCAACCATCCACCGACTTCTCGCGAAAGCCAATCAGCGCGCCCAAGCCCACCCATTCATTCCCCATCGCGCCAAGGGTAACGCCAAGCCCGGTTTGGCTGACATTATCTACCTCCCAACGCGAAAACTCCTCTTTGGCCGGCGGAGAAACGGCCTCCCCAGCCGAGGCGAGCCCAGGGATGGGAGCCCCCTTGTCCCGCTTCCTCGTGGTAACGAAGCCGTAAATACGGATATTGGCAGCGTCATCGAAGTTGCCCTCTTCCAGCGAGCCCGTTTGCTTGGCCTCGTCCACACTCCGAATCAAACGGTGCAGCACAGGCAGGCGATACGCCACTTCTATGCTCTGGCCGGAAACAGGCACTCGTTCAGCTCTCTCGAAACGCATTTGCTGGGGAGACCACTCACGCATCAAAGCGCGCAGGGTATTGGCGTCGATACCCGGTTCCATCATTCTTTTGATTTCGGGCGGCACTCTGCCGGCATCCAGCACAATGCTCCAGCCGTGCAGAATCTCGACCAAGTCCGTCGTACCCCAATAGCGGGCGGCCTCATCCACCAAACCGCCTGTCACTCTCGCCGCGGGATGAGGTCCTTTTAAAGAGACCGCAAAACTCGAATATTCCGCGCATACACGCGTCAAAGACATGCGGTTACTCAAAACCTGCAGCAGTTGATAGGCAAAATGCAACTGTCTGGCGCTAAGATTGCCCCCGGACAACACAGCGAGCATATGCAAGATGAGAAATTGATCCTGAACCGTGGTCGCCGGCTGGCCATCTCCGAATAAAAACACCGGCACGGAATCGCAACCATGGTGCTCTGCAAACCAATAGAGTTGGTTTACTCCCAGCCAAAAAGCCTCCTCCGGATTAAAGCTCCGGATCCAGTGCCAGCGCGCATGCTCTCCAAGATAGAACATCATTCGCGCCAGCACGATGGGCAATAGGGTCAGCACTTTGGCACCCTCAACCGAGTCGGCGTCGACAGTCAGCACATGCTGATAGCTATCTATAAAGCATTTTCCGTACGCCAGTATCTGGCTTCTGAGCTGCGCTTCCAGCGCTTTGGGCATGCGCGTATTCAGCAAGTATTGCGCGCAGAGGTTTTCATGTAGCGATTCCGTCTCTTGGTTGAGCGCTAGCAGCGCTTCGACGCGATCCACTGAAATATTGTGCCAATCCAACTCCAATGGCGACAGCAATGCCACCACGCGCTCATGCGCGGCCGCACCGTGTTCCTTCTTCAAAGCCGCCACAAACTCCCTGGCCGCTTCCGCGCTAGCCAAAGGATCGGAGCGACCTTTAGCCCCTCTTGAAAAAAAATCCAGCATAGCCGCCCACTCTCAAGACAATGTCAGCACATTTCAATCACTACACGAAACAGCTTGAACGCTACATCCATTTATAGCAAGCCTCAAGCTGGACCGCTGGCCGTCAGATAAAGAAAAAGCGCCCATGACAGGCGCTTTTGAAATTCATTGCAAACCTGCTGTTTGCTTAGATAGCCAGAGCTTCCAGCGCTTTGCCGCTGGAGATCCACTCTTGTACCCACACCGGCTTGCGGCCGCGACCGGTCCAGGTCAGTTCCGGGCTAACCGGGTGACGGTACTTGGCTTCCACCGGCTTGCGCACGCCGCCGGTTTTGCCCAGTACTTCTTCAACGCTCAGGCCGTAAGC
The DNA here is from genome assembly GCF_052805975.1 of Chromobacterium sp. W521. NCBI lineage: Bacteria > Pseudomonadati > Pseudomonadota > Betaproteobacteria > Neisseriales > Chromobacteriaceae > Chromobacterium > Chromobacterium sp. W521. The sequence continues at coordinate 402,036 of NZ_JBRBAF010000004.1, read as the reverse complement.
GCGAGCAAGCTCAATGATTTGTTTCTTGGCTTTGGACTTTTCTTCGCTTTCGCGGCGCTTGATTTCAGCTTCGACATCGGCGCGCAGAGCCACCAGCTGGGTAAAATCCAATTTCGACAGTTCCATTAGCATGTTCCCAAATATATTGTAAGAGTAGTGGTGCATTACAGATGATAATGTAGCCAAGCCTTTCTACTCAAGTCAAGGAAACAAAACAGAAATTATCAATTAATTCTCAAGCCCCTCATTCAAGGAATAGGGCAGGTCCAGTTGCTGAAGCCTTATTGTATAGGCCTCGTCAGCATAAATACCCTCTTCCCAAGCTTGAAATTGAACAACCGCCAAACCTTCATATTGTTCCGGAGCCACTTGGCAAACCGCCGACAACATGCCAATCGACTGACCCGCTACAGATGGGCTATAGAGTTTAGCGCCGATGGCAAGCGGCTGTTTAAATGCTACTTTGAACAAACGACGCTTCAATTTTCCCAAATACTGCGATCTGGCGACGATTTCCTGCCCCGGGTAGCAGCCTTTCTTAAAGCTCACCCCTCCAATCAACTCCATATTCGCCATCTGCGGCACAAATTGCTCCTGAGTCGTCAGATGGACCCAAGGAATACCCGCGTCGATATCCCGCCATTCCCAAACACCGGAAGAAATCAGGCTGGCGTCGTCCGTCAGCTTTTCCCCCACCCACTCTGCGCCTGCCTCGTCCACAACCAGCACCCAACCTGTCCCGGGCAAGCCTATCAACAGGCCCGGCTCAACCCGAACCATCTCTCGCGGCCCCGGTGTTGAGGCCAATGCGGACTCGATCGTCAGCGCCGCCAAGGCCGCCTTGCCCGCAAGGCCTATCAAGGTCAGGTTATCCGCAATCGATACCTTCACCTTGGAGCGCAGCACAAACATGCTCAAGCGCTTGGCCACGTAATCGGCCAAATCCGCAGATACCGCCAGGTAATAAGTTCCATCGCAACGCCAAACCAGAAAACTGGCCAGCATCCGTCCTTTGGCCGTAGAGTAACTGCTGTACTGAGCGCGGTTTTCATCCGACAACTCACGCACATCGCTAGAAAGCTGCCCTTGTAAAAAGGCCTCTGCGTCCTCTCCCGTCACCTGGATGACTTTGTGCTTATCCAAAATCGATATTGCGACGCCGGCGCGCAATGAGTCCAACTGCCGCAGATGAACATTCATTTCCACCGCATCTTTATTTGCCCGCTGCGCGCGCGCATCCAGCGTGAGCTTCCCGTCCAGATTCATTTAACCCACCTCAAAAACGCGGCTATTCCCGCATGGTCAACAAACGAAATTTTAACGCGCCGCAGCCCCCCTTCGCCAGCGATGAATTGCCGGCGCATGCCCCGCCTTCGCGCCGCTTGGCGGGCCCAAGCGATTTTCAGCCGCGCAAGTGTTGACAGCCCGACAGGCTGAAGCTATAGTTCGCCCTCACTCAAATCCCTGATAGCTCAGTTGGTAGAGCGACGGACTGTTAATCCGCAGGTCGCAGGTTCGAGCCCTGCTCGGGGAGCCATTACGGCCCTGTTTGAGAATTGCTTGTTTTCCATTCCCTGATAGCTCAGTTGGTAGAGCGACGGACTGTTAATCCGCAGGTCGCAGGTTCGAGCCCTGCTCGGGGAGCCAAAACAAGACAGCATTACTGAATGATGATCCCTGATAGCTCAGTTGGTAGAGCGACGGACTGTTAATCCGCAGGTCGCAGGTTCGAGCCCTGCTCGGGGAGCCAAGTTTCCAAAAGCCACAATCGCCGGATTGTGGCTTTTTCCATTTCCGCTTCCGTTTTACAATCGGCCCACCTTCCCCATTGGAATAATAATGATTTCCAAACCGATTGCTTTTGCCGGCGGCGCTATCTTGCTATGGGCTTCGCTGGCCACGCTTGGCACCCAAACCCGCTCGCTTCCCCCATTTTTCGTGGTTGGCGTCTGCCTGTTGATCGGCAGCCTGCTCAGTATCCGCCATTGCCGCGACTGGAAAGTGCCGCCGCGCACCTTACTGGTCGGAATCTATGGCTTGTTCGGCTACCATTTCTTGCTGTTCTTCGCATTTCGGCACGCGCCGGCCATGGAAGCCAATCTGCTAAACTATCTATGGCCCTTGTTGATCGTGATGCTCGCGCCCATCCTGGTTCCCGGCACCATACTGCACGGCCGTCACATTCTGGCCGGCGCGCTGGGTTTCAGCGGAGCGGCGCTGATTGTCAGCGGAGGCAAGCTCGCCTTGTCCAGCAACTATCTTGTCGGTTATCTGCTGGCCATCGGCGCCGCCGTTGTGTGGTCGACTTTTAGCCTGCTGACGCGCAGGCTGCCCAGCTTCCCCAATAGCGCGGTCGGCGGGTTCTGCCTGCTGTCCGGCTTGCTTTCCCTACTATGCCACGCCCTGTTCGAACCCAACGTCGCCCCCAGCGCTGGTCAATGGTTGGCCTTGATCCTGCTGGGAATCGGCCCGATGGGCGGCGCCTTCTTCCTATGGGACCGCGCGCTGAAGGAGGGCGACCCCAGACAGATTGGCTCCTTGTCCTATGCCACGCCCTTGCTGTCCACCCTGCTGCTGATAAGCACCGGCCAAGGGCAATTGAACGCTATTGCAATAACCGCCATCGTGCTGATTCTTGGCGGGGCTCTACTTGGCAGCCTGCCCGTTCGTCCACGTTCGCTTGCTTGAGAATGCGCTTGAGGTGGAGCGCCGGCAATTGAATACCTTATAATGCTTAACGCTATTTAAACAGAGGTTAACCATGTCCATTATCAAAGAATTCAAAGAATTTGCCATGAAAGGCAATGTCATCGACTTGGCGGTCGGCGTGGTTATCGGCGGTGCCTTCGGCGCCATCGTCAAATCGCTGGTCGACGATGTGATCATGCCCCCCATCGGCCTGCTGGTCGGCAATGTCGATTTCTCCAATATGTTCTTCGTACTAAAAGAGGGCAGCAAGCAGCTTGGACCTTATGTGTCGGTGGCCGCGGCCAAGCAAGCCGGCGCCGTCACGCTGAATATCGGCCTGTTCATCAACGCCATGGTCAGCTTCACCATAGTGGCCTTCGCTATTTTCATGCTGGTCAAGGCCATCAATCGGCTGAAGCGCGAGGAGCCTGCCGCCGCCGCGCCGGCTCCCGCCACCAAAGAGTGCCCGTTCTGCGCATCCAATATTCCGGAAAAGGCTTCTCGCTGCCCTCAGTGCACATCTCAACTCTAAGCGCCTGCCCAAAGTCTCGCGAGTAAGAGCGAGACAAGGCGAAACAGGCTGAGAAAGCGGAGCGTACACACGGCACATGAGTATTTCGAAGACGTACTCACCGTGTAACGCTCCACAACGCGTGGCGGATCGTGAACAGGTTCAAAGCGCTCCGATTGCCCTGATACGCCAACTGATTTAGAATTTGCTGGTTCTGGGGGAGTAGCCTCGGCGCGATTTTCAGCGCCGGCATGCATCAACAGGCTTGGCCGTCACGGCCATGGTGCATGCGACGAAAACTTCCGTTTGGCAAGACCCATGACATGTCTGCGCAATGCGGGGCTGCGGCGCGGGCTTGTCATGGCGCATGCGCAGCCCCCGGAGTCTTCATGGAAGCCTTTCTCATTTCCACCGGAATCGTCGCCCTGGCTGAAATCGGCGATAAAACTCAATTGCTCGCCCTGATGCTGGCCGGCCGCTACCGTAAGCCGGTTCCCATCGTTCTCGGCATCTTCGTCGCTACTTTGTTCAATCATTTCGCCGCCGCAGCGGTAGGTCACTGGCTAATGAGCAAGATTGGACCGGATCTCATGCGTTGGGGGCTGGGTCTTTCCTTTCTCGCCATGGCGGGCTGGATGCTGATTCCGGACAAGCTGGATGAAGATAGCCGGCTCCTGGAGCGGTTTGGCGTGTTCGGCACCACCTGTATCGCTTTCTTTATCGCGGAAATGGGCGATAAGACGCAGTTGGCCACCGTAGCCCTGTCCGCGCGCTTTCCCGACGCCTTGCTGCTGGTGGTGGCCGGCACTACTTTGGGCATGATGCTGGCCAATGTGCCAGCGGTGCTCTTGGGCGAGGTGGCCGCGAAGAAGTTACCGCAAAAAATGGTGCACACCATTGCCGCGCTGCTGTTTGCCGGCCTGGGCGTCGTCACTCTACTGACCCCGCTGCAGATTTGAAGCACAGCTCAAAATAAAACGGAGGCCGCGGCCTCCGTTTTGTTTTGCTTCCAGCCGGCAACATATCAGTTCCGGCCAACTCCGCGTCCAAGCGACTCCAGCAGTTCCTCCGGGTTGAAGCCCAGTCGGAAGCCGCCCCAATGCTTGCCTGACAGCATGATGGGCAGCACCACCTCCGACAACACTTCTCCAGTATCGCGGGTGTACGTCTGCAACAGGAAGGATTGTGTGCTGCGAGCCGCGCGCAGGCCGGCGACGTCGGCAAACTTGCGCTTGTCTCGGCTATTGATCAAGTCCTTGGCCGGATCCCCGCTCAAGGGCTGGCTATACCAACTATTGTGAGTCGGCGCGTAGCCATTGGTATCCACCGCCAGACAGAACACGCCGCCGGGCACGGACTTGGCGGCGCGGTCGTACACTGGCTGCATCAGCTTTTCCAGCTTGGCATCGTACTGTGTGCGGAACTTGGCAGGCTTGGCGCCAGCGATGGGCTGGTAGTTTTGATCGAACAGCGGTACGCCCGCGGCCAGCTGCGCAGTCATGATGGCTTGCAACTCATCCCGCGCCCCCCGGGCCGTCTGCATGATCTGGTCGAACTCGCCCTCGCCCAAAATGAAGCGCGCCACTAACTGCTGCACCTGCTCCGCAGCGCCGGACAGCTTGGTGGCCGACTCTTCCGTATGGTTCAGGCGGTCCGTCACTTGATGACCTAGCTCGTGAATTTCCGCCACATGGAGATTGACCTGTCCATTAGAGGCGACGAACTCCGACATGGTGGCGGCGATCTGACTGAGACTATTCGCCGTTGTTTCAAAGTCTCCCATCATCTTGCTGAAATGCTCCGACGCCTTGGAGACGATTTCGCGAGCAGACTTGGTGTCCTCGGTGATCTGGGCGGTTTCCACCTGGGTTTCCGACACCAGCCCCAGCATATCGTCGATATTATGCGAAATCTCGTCCGTCGCTTTTTTGACTCGCTCCGCCAGCTTGCGCACTTCATCGGCCACCACGGCGAAACCGCGTCCGCTCTCGCCGGCCCGCGCCGCTTCGATCGCCGCGTTCAAAGCCAACAGATTGGTCTGGTCCGACACATCCTTGATCAGATCCACAATGGTCTTGATGCTGGACGAGCGCTGGCTCAAATCATCCACAGTGTGGTTGAAATGGCCCACCTTCTGATTAATGCCGTAAATGCTCTCAGCCACGGACTTGAGCTCGGCGTAGGACTCCCGCGCCACGTCCAGGTTGGCCAGGGTGGTGGATGAAATGGCCTGGGTCTGCTCCGTGACCTGGCCCACGCCCTCGGTGCTCTGATCACTGGCGGCCCGGACTTGTGTCGCCAACTGATCCTGTTTGCGCGCCCCCTCCAGCGACTCAACCACATTCTTTCGGGTGCGCGCCGAATCCATCGCGATCCGCACCGTCATCAACCGCACATTGCTGATGATTTCGCGCATTTTCAGCAGAAAACGGTTATACGACAGCGACAGTTCGCGGATTTCATCGTGGGTGATGGTGGGAATGTCTCTGGACAGGTCGCCCTCGCCGGCGCCTATTTCATTGAAAATCCGGATAATCATTTTTAGAGGCCGGACAATCAAAAAACGAAGATACCAGACCATAAAGGCAATGAAGACGAAGCTGACCATCCACAACGCCATCGTCCAAAACAGGGCTCCGTCTATGCTGGACTCGATGCCCGCCAACACTTGGGGCGAAGCGACTTGCCCTTTCAGCAGGCTCCGAATGTCTTCCAGAACATAATAAACATAAGCCACCATGCCCAACTGAAACAGGCTGATAAAAAAGAAACTGCACAATTTCTTGGTCAACGTATCCCAGAAAGTCTTTTCCACCAGGGTATACACGCGCCAGAACCACTGCATGACTTCTCCTCTTGCTCCGCAATCCTGTTCAGCGCCTGATTCAGGCCCCGCGCCATCCGGCGCTTTGGACCCGATTGCCGCTGTTATCTAGAATTATTGTTGTTTATTGACTTCAGTCAGCCATCCTAAGCGATGGCGGCCTTGTTTTTGGAATAGTTGGCGGACTATTGATTATCATCAAATAGGCAATGCCAATGTATTACAAATCTTCGCTTCCGTGTTGCCTTCTCCACACCATCCAGAACTCCTGACCGCCAAATACCGGCACGCCGTCCTCCTGCGGCTGACAGCTCTCCAACGCGAAAGCCGGCTCCAGCAAAGCGCTCAAGGCCGACATGCTCAGGCCGAACGGCGGGCCGCGCGGGGTGTCCGCGATGAAGAACACGCCCGCCAGCGCGCCGCCGGGGCGCAGCAAACGAGCCATGTGCTCCGCATAGCGTGTATGCCGGCGGGGCGGCAGCGCGCAGAGAAAGGCACGCTCAAACACCGCGTCGAAAGGCGGCTCGTGCTCGACGGCGAAAAAATCCGCCTGCTGGATATGAGCGGCCGCCTGCGGCCATTGCGCGCGCGCGATCGCCACGGCCTGCTCGCTGAAATCGATGGCCAACACCTGATGGCCGCAGTCCAGCAACAAGGGTAAATCTCCGGCGCTGCCGCAGCCTGGGAGCAGGATTCGGCTAGCCGGCTGACGCTGAAAAAACGCCAAGGCCTCCGGACTGGTTTGCGCGCCCTCCCAAGGGGTCACGCCATCGCGATAACGCACATCCCAAAACTCGGTCAAAGAACTGTCCTGCGCCATCTCTCCTCCTAGTGATGCTCAGCCCCTGCCTGCTCTCTCAGGAAGGCGGCAACCTGCGCCGGGCTCCAGCCGGCGCAATCCCGCTGGCAAACCGCACCTTCCCTCTCTCGCCAAAACAGGCAGTCTCCATCCATGCGGAACCATAAGGACAGGCAACGCACGCTCATCCACTCGCCGTCCTCAACTTGGTGAAGCTCCGGCAGGCAAGTGAAGACCGCGGCGATCTTCAACCCTCGCTGGCGCAGCGGCAGTTGCAACCAGACCCGTTCCCGCTCCTCCGCGTCCATAAAACACCAATTCGAGATTTCATCGAAGCTGCGCGCGCAGCCGCGGCAGATATCGTCGCCCACTGCGGTGGAACACACAGCGATGCAAGGCGAGTCAGGCCGTTCTGTCGTCATGCCCGTCCCTTGAAACAATAATGTCATATTTCTTGACGCGCCAAACTAAAGTGTCAGATAAATGAATAGTCATAAAAATAAAATATCCGCTGTCATGACCCGCAACGAAACCTTGATTTTCCGCACGCTGCGCCTGCTGCAGACCATGCACATCCAGTACCTGGACGAACACAAACTGTTTCTAGCGCTCTCTCGCGAATCCGGCGGCGAATACAGCGCGGACGACGTTCACGAGCATCTAGTCTACATGGAGCAAAACGGCTTGCTCAAACCCATCCGCACCGCGGACAACCATACCGCCTACGCGCTGGATTGGGGCGGCTACGATTATCTGGACCCCTCCTGAAAAGCAAAAAGGCAGCGCGAAGGCTGCCCATGATCCGCAACGCGTCAGCGCCGGTTCATAAATAATCCCGCATCCGGAAGTAAGCCATGCCCAGCACCAAAGCCGGCGTGCGCAACCAGCGGCCGCCGGGAAAGTGATTATGACGAATCTTGGCGAACAGGTCGAAGCGCGAAGCGTCGCCGGCCACCGCCTCCGCCACCACCTTGCCGGCCAAACCGGTGATGTTGACGCCGTGTCCGGAAAAACCCTGAAGGTAATAGATATTACCGTCCAAGCGTCCAAAATCAGGGGCGCGGTTTGCCGTGATATCGCAGAATCCGCCCCAAGCGTAGTCGATCTTGACGTCTGCCAGTTGCGGGAACACCCGCAACATGTCGCTGCGCATGCCTGCGGCCAGATTGCTTGGCTCGCGTCCGGAATAGCTGACCTTCCCGCCGAACAACAAACGGTGGTCGGAGGACAAGCGATAGTAATCCAGCACGAAATTGGTGTCGCACACCGCCATGTCGTTGGCGATCAGAGCCTCGGCCCGCTCCTTGCCCAAGGGTTCGGTGGCAATTACATAGGTGCCGGCCGGCATGATCCGCCGCTCCAATTCCGGCACCAGCGCGCCAATATAGGAGTTGCAAGCCAACACCACCTGGGTGCAATTGACCACGCCCTGCTCAGTCGCCACTTGCGGCCGCGCGCCGCGGCTCAGGCGTAATGCCGGGCTTTGCTCGTAAATGGCGACGCCCGCCTCGCGCGCGGCTCGGGCCAGCCCCAGCGCATAGTTCAAGGGATGCAGATGGCCCGAGCGCGGATCGTAAAGGCCTCCCTGATAGCGCTCGCTGGCTAGCCGCGTTCTGAGTTCGGCCTTATCCCACAGCTGCATGCCGCTGTAGTCATAGGTCTGCGCCGCCTCGCGCTGCCAGTCCTCCAATTCCTGCATATGCCGCGGCTTGACCGCCACGCTGACATAGCCGCGTCGCCAATCGCAGTCGATACGGTGCTGACTCACCCGCTGCTCAATGATCTCCACCGCCTCCACCGACATATTCCACATCTGCTTTGCCAGGCTGTCGCCCAACTGCGCGCGCAACGTGTCAATGCCGCAGGCGAACCCGGAAATCACCTGTCCGCCGTTGCGCCCGGAAGCGCCAAAGCCTATCTGCGCGCCTTCCAACAACACGACGGAAAATCCTCGCTCCCGCAGGTTCAACGCCGCCGACAAACCCGCCAACCCGCCGCCCACCACACAGACATCGCAGTCGACCGCGCCTTGCAACGCCGCCCTGGGCTCCCAAGGTTGAGCGGTGGCGGCGTAATAGGATGGCGCATGGGCTTGATGGGCAAAACGGAGCATGGAAACCTCTCATGAAGACAAATGATGCGGCGGCAGGACAAGGGATGGACAAATGCGTCAAAGCCTTCCCTTTCGCGATGGAAGATGAAAAAAGCGGATACCCGGCCGCGGGCATCCGCTTGCGGGCAGTTCTTACCGGGTCAAAACCACTGGAACATCCTGCCGCCAGCTGACGAACACCGCGTCGCCCCAGGTTGGCGCGGTTTCGCCCGCGTCATACCAGCGCGAAGACGGCACCACCGATTTGACGACCTTGCCGCTGGCCAGTTTCACGTGATAGATGGAATAACTGCCCAGATAGGCAATGTCCTCCACCACGCCGGCTGCGACATTAGGCCCCGCCGGCAGCGGTTTGATGTCCAGCCGCACATCTTCCGGGCGAATGCTGGCCCAAACACGCATGCCCTTGGGGCCGGTAATCCCGTGATCGATGCGGATGTCCCCGCCCAGCTCCGGCGAGCGGATTTCCACCAGGTCCGGCTCGTCCACCACCACCGCGCCCTCGAAAATATTACTCTCGCCAATGAACTCCGCGGTGAAGCGACAGTTGGGGTAATCGTAAATTTCAGACGGCGTGCCCACTTGCAACAAAGAGCCCTCGCTCATGATGCCGATGCGGCTGGCCATGGTCATCGCCTCTTCCTGATCATGAGTCACCATGATGCAGGTCACCCCCACCTGTTCGATGGTGTTGACCAGTTCCAGTTGGGTCTGTTGGCGGAGTTTCTTGTCCAGAGCGCCCAAGGGCTCGTCCAGCAGCAGCAGCTTGGGGCGCTTGACCAGGCTGCGCGCAAGCGCCACGCGTTGCTGCTGACCGCCCGACAACTGATGCGGCTTGCGGTTGGCGTACTTGCGCATCTGCACCAGGTCCAGCATCTTGCCCACCCGCTCGGCGATCTCGTCCCGGGACACCTTATCCTGCTTCAAACCAAAGGCCACGTTCTGCTCCACCGTCATATGCGGAAACAGCGCGTAGCTCTGGAACATCATGTTCACCGGCCGCTCGTACGGCTGCAGGCCCTGCATGTCTTCCCCGTCGAGGATGATGCGGCCCGAAGTCGGCGTCTCCATCCCCGCCAACATGCGCAACAGCGTGGACTTGCCGCAGCCGGAGCTGCCGAGCAAGGCGAAAATTTCATTTCTGCGGATATCCAGATCGACATGATCCACCGCGACATGATCGCCGAACTTTTTCAGCACGCCGGCAATGCGCAGATAAGCCTTGTCTGCGTCGGTCTGCGCCTCGGCGGCTTGGGCGTTGTGGGCGGAAAAAGCGGCTTGGGCCGGTTTGGCGGCAACAGCTTGCGTCATTGAGTCGTTCCCTCTATTGCAGTTCCGCAGCGGCGCGGGCCTGCTGCGTCCGCCGCGCGGCCCTCGTTTCGAGGCGGCGCGGCGGCAATCGAATGCCTTGCTTGATGATCGCGCCGGCCGGGGCTGGCGCGCATGGGGTCAAGAGTCCGTCCGGCTTTCCGCGCCGGCCGGCGGCCCCGCCGCGAGAGCGCGTGGCCATGCCGCCACCGCCGTGTCCGTTGCCAACATGATGTCTCCTCTGTGCGGCGCCGATAGCTGCCGCGGCCGGACGGCCGCGACGATAGCAAGCGCCTTTGTCGTTTTAGTCTTGAACAGAAGCCTATGCCACGTTTAATAAATTTGACAACATCTAGTGCAAACACTCTCGAAAAATTATCTCCGCTGTGGCGCGCGCGCCTCACCCGGACAGATCAGCAGGGCGCGCCAATCCGGCGGGCGCGATCAAGATGGCCGGCAAACGCGGCATGATCGTTATTGTTTAATTCGTCAAACACTTTACCCTTATCCAACGCTTGGGAACCGCCCGCGTAAATGCCGGCGTTGCGCCGGCCCGTCTTCCTGAGCCCGCGCCGCCAGCAAATTGCCCCGCAAGCGCCGGCGCGCTCTAGAATGAAGCATGCATGTTGACGTCGCCCAACGCCTGACCAAAGGAAAAACGCCATGCCCTATGCCGAAATCTCAGGACACAATGTCTATTACGAACTCAGCGGGCAGGGCGCCCAAGTGCTGGTGCTATTCAATGGCATCACCATGTCCACCGCAGCCTGGGCTCTGCTCCAGCCTCAATTGGAGCCGCATTTCCAGCTGTTGCGCTTCGATTTTCTCGGCCAGGGCCAAAGCGACCACCCCGGCGGCGACAAATATCCGCTCGGCGAACAAGCCGACCTCGCCGCCGGTCTGTTGAATCATTTGGGCATTGCCGAGGTCTATCTCACCGGCTTGTCTTACGGCGGCATGGTGGCGCAGCACTTCGCGCACCGTCATCCCAACCGCGTGTCGCGCCTGCTGTTGGCCGCCACGCTGGCTTGGGCCGACAGCGTCAACAATCACATCAGCGACAGCTGGATCGCGGCCAATCAAAGCGGCGGGCTGGACTTGCGCTACGCGGTCAGCGTCCCCTGGCTGTTTTCCAGCCGTTTTCTCGCCAGCAACGCCGCCATGCTGGACGATATGAAGTTGATTGCCGGCATGGTGGACTGGGACGCGGTCATCCGGCTGATCGCCGGCGTCACCGAGCACGACGCGCGCACCTGGCTGCACGAGCTGGCCATGCCCTGCCATATACTGGTTGGCGACGAAGACCGCCTGACGCCCTTGTATCAGGCCGAATTGCTGCGCGAACGCCTGCCTGGCGCGCAGCTGGAAATCCTGCCGGGCGCCGGCCATGTATTGCATATCGAGGCCGCGGACGCCTTTGTCCGCAGCATTATCCGTTTTGGCCACAGCTAAAACGCCCATCGTCAGAACAAGGAGAACCGAATGACCGTCGAGTCCGTTTTGCTTGCCGTTGATCCAAAGGGAATCGCCACCATCACCCTCAACCGCGCCGAGCTGCTGAACGCGCTGGACGACAACACCGTCGGCCTGCTGACCGCGATGCTGGAAACCCTGGCCGAAGACCCGAGCGTGCGCGCCGTGGTATTGACCGGCAGCGGCATCAGCTTTTCCGCCGGACACGATATCGACTGGATGCGGCGGATGGCCGGTTTCGGACGCGAAGAGCTGGAACGCCACGCCCGCCTTCTGGCCAAGCTGCTGCGCACGCTGGACACCTTGCCCAAGCCCACCATCGCCAAAATTCAGGGATCCGCCTTCGGCCTGGGCGCAGGGCTGGTCGCCTGCTGCGACGTGTCCATCGCCAGCTCGGAAGCGCTGTTCAGCTTTTCCGAAGTCAAACTGGGGGTCATCCCCGCGCTGGTGGCGCCCTATATGGTCCGCGCCATCGGAGAGAGATCAACGCGCCGTTACTTCATGACCGCAGAGCGCTTCAACGCCGGCAAGGCCAAGCGCCTGGGACTGGTGCACCAAGTGGTGGAAAGTGATGAGCTGGACATGGCGGTGGACTTCCTGATCAACCATCTGCTGATCAACGGCCCGGCGGCCATGCTGGAAGCCAAACGCTTGCTGGCCGACATCGCAGGCCTGGGCGTGGGGGAAGACAGCATGGAAATCTGCATCCAGCGCATAGTCTCCGTCCGCCTGAGCGAAGAGGGCCGCGAAGGCATCCAGGCCATGCTGGAAACACGCAAACCCTCATGGATGGATTGAGCGCCGCGGACGCACGAGAACGGCGCGGCTGGCCCCGCCGCCCCTATGGATGCGACAATGCGGCCAACTTCACCGCATTGTTGCCGCCATGTCCAATCACAGCTTCTTTTGGCACGATTACGAAACCTTCGGCGCCGTGCCCCGCCAGGACCGCCCGTCGCAGTTCGCCGGCATCCGCACCGACGCCGATCTCAATGAAATCGGCGAGCCGGTCATGCTCTACGCCCGGCCGGCGCCCGATTACCTGCCGTCTCCGGTGGCCTGCCTGCTGACCGGCATCACCCCGCAGTGGTGCTTGCAGCATGGCGTGGCCGAGCACGAATTCGCCGGCGTGATCGAACGCGAACTGGCGACGCCGGGCACGATTGGAGTTGGTTACAACTCAATCCGCTTCGACGACGAAGTCACCCGCTTTCTGTTCTGGCGCAATCTGATGGACCCCTACGCGCGCGAATGGCAGAACCAATGCGGCCGCTGGGATCTGCTGGACCTGGTGCGCGCCACCTTCGCGCTGCGCCCGAACGGCATTCAATGGCCGCAACACGAAGACGGACGTCCCAGCTTCAAACTGGAACATCTAAGCGCCGCCAACGGCCTGGCCCACGAAGCCGCCCACGATGCGCTCTCCGATGTGCGCGCCACCATTGCGCTGGCGCGCCTGATCAAACAGCATCAGCCCAAGCTGTTCGACTTCTACCTGTCGCTGCGCAAAAAAGACGCGGTCAAGGTTCAGCTCAGCCTTCACGCCCCCAAGCCCGTGCTGCACGTTTCCGGCATGTACGGCGCGGAGCGCGGCAATATGGCCGTGGTCTGGCCGCTGGCGGCCCACCCGTACAACGCCAACGAGGTCATCGTCTGGGACTTGTCCCACGACCCCCGCGAACTGCAAGGCCTGGGGCCGGACGCCATCCGCGAACGCTTGTACACCCGCAGCGAAGACTTGCCCGAAGGCGTGCAGCGCCTGCCGCTCAAAACCGTGCATATCAATAAATCGCCCTTCGTGGTCGCCAATCTCAAGGTGCTGAGCCCGGAACGCGCCGCGCATTGGGGCCTGGACATGGAGCAAGTCCAGCGGCACGCCGACGACGCCGGCGCCTTGCCGGACCTGACCCCGGTCTGGAGAAAAGTCTATAAGCGCGAGTCAGGCGAGCCCCGCGACGTCGACGAGAACCTCTACGGCGGATTCGTTTCAAATAACGACCGCAAAGTGCTGACCAAGCTGCGCCGCATGTCGGCCGACCAGCTCGCCGGTGAAATGGCTTTCTTCGAGGACCCGCAACTGGCCGAACTCTTGTTCCGTTACCGCGCGCGCAACTTCCCGCGTTCCCTGTCCGGCGAGGAGCAACAGCGCTGGCAGACATGGCGCCAAGCCAAGCTTAACGGCGGCCCCGGTCGTGATTTTCAGCAATTCCGTCAAGAACTGGCGGAGGCCCGCGCCGGCGAGCTAAACGAACAGGCGCAAAGCGTGCTGGCACAGTTGGAGGCCTACGCCGCGCAGCTGTAAGAACCCAATCACAGTCTCGCGAGCAAAAGCAAGACAAGGCGAAAACAAGCGAAAAAGCGGAATGGTCGAGGGGTACATGAGCATTTTGAGCTTGTACTCACTGTGCGACGCTTCACGAAGCGCAGCAGACTTTGAACAGGCTCCAAGACTACAGCGTCCGCACATAACGCCTGGCGACGAACAAAGCCGCCAGGCTCAAGCCCACGATCATGATCATCGCCAAGGTCGATGCGCCTTCATAGCCCCAATAACCAGACATATATCTCCCTTTAAAGCCTGTTCATAAATCTGTCGCTCCGTGAAGATACGACGTTGCAGCGCCTTCGAAAGGCTAATGCCTCATCGCCATGCCGCCGCCTCAGAACCCGTTCAAAGTCTCGCGAGCCAGAGCGAGACAAGGCGAAAACGAGCGAAAAGCGGAATGGTCGAGTGCATTTTGAGCTTGCGCTCACCGCGCAGCGCCTCACGAAGCGCAGCAGATGATGAACAGACTCTTAGCCATTCACACCTTGTCTCGCCGTTACCCGCGCGGTAGCTAACAGGTTCTCAAGCCAAACCGGTCTGGCGCATGCGCTCCAGCCCAAAATCGCTGACGCGATAGTTGAACAGCAGACGCGCCCCCTCTTCTTGCCAGCGCTCGCACAGCGCCACCACCAGGCCGCTGGCGCTCAAATCCGCCAGGCAGGCCCGTACCATGCCCAAACAATAAGCATCATCCGGTTTGTGGTACTCCCAGCAGATGCGCCGGGCCAGCTCCACATCCCACAAACCCGGTTGCCCGGCCAGGGTTTGCAGAATGAAACCTTTGATATGCACCTTCATGCCCCCTCCTCCACATTGCGCACCGCGCCCGGATGGCGCTCACTGTCCGACACCATGACGAAGCCGCCCAGAATCACCAAGGCCAGGCCAATCAGAAAATGCCACTCGGGAAAGTTCAAGGTAAACGCCGCAGTGAACAGCGTCGCGAACAGCGCGTAGAAAGCGCCGATTGCCTGGCCGCGCCCAACACCGATCAAGGGAAAGGATTTGTACCAGGCCACCGCGCAGAAAGCGAAACTGAGACCGCCCACCGCCAAATAGAGCATAGGCCGCCACGACCATAGCTCGCCGGCCAGCGAATACACCGGCAAAGGGGTCAACCAGGCCAACGCCGGCAAAATCAGCAACACCCAATACAGCGCCTCTGCCAGATAACGGATCGCCACCCCGCAATCGGGATCGGTCACATCCATCGCCCGTCCAACGATGGCGCCCTCCAGCCCCCAGCCCAGCGCGGCCAGCGCGCCGCCCAGATAGCCCAGCCAGCGCGCGGCGCCCTCTCCGGCCAGGTCGCCTGACAGGCCCGGCGCGTAAATCGCCGCCCCTCCCAGCACGATCACCGCGATGCCCAGTGCCGCGCGGCGGCCTATCCGCTCGTGATACCACAGGCGCGCCAGCGCCGCGCCCACCACCGGGTACAACAGGCCAGCCACTGCGGCGAACACCGCGCCCACATAGCCCATCGCCAGGTAGGAGCCGAAATTGGCCATCAAACCGCCCAATACCGCCGCGAGGAAATACCACTTGGAAATGCCGCCGAAACGCCATAGCGTGCGAAAGAAGTCGGCCAGCTTGCCCAAGGCCGCCAGCCATAACAATTGAAACGCCGCCACCAGGCAAGCGTGAAAAGCCGTCAACACCGCGGCCGCCATCAAAAACGGTTCGGGCCGCCCTTGCGCCAGCCCGGCCAGCGGCGCCTCGTGCCACACCGCGGCGCCCGGCACATACCATGCGCCCCACAATACCGCCGCACAAAGCGCCCAGCCATAGCCCCAGCGGGTCCGGCGGCGGAGATACTGCTGTCTGTGGATGCTGTTCATAGCGCGTCAGCTCCGGTTATCGGACGCCGCCCACACACTCTGCGGCGCCTACTCTGGGTTGAAACGCAACAAGACTCTATCCATCTGCCTTGCCAGACGAGGCACAAAAATTACCATAAGTTAATTTTTTTACCAACAGTAAATCAAAATGCCGTCGCCAATATGTGACCGCAAAGCGGGCGCAAAAAAGCCCGCCGACAAGCGGCGGGCTCCGTATCCCCCTTGGCAAACCGCAGGAATCAGCGCGGCCCCAGGGCTCCGATCAAGCGATCCACCACGCCGTCGCTTCCCCGCTCCGCCGCCAAGGACAACACCAGCGGCAAGGTTTTGCCGCCCTCGGCATGCCATAGCACATCCAGCTGCGCGCGGCTGGACATATTGAATATCCCTTCCAGGCTGTCCAACCAGCCCTGCCTCGACACGATGCGCAAGCCATCCAGAAAACGCTGTTCGGGGGCCTCCTCCAAGGCTTCGCCGAACAACAGCCGCGCGGCCTGCGGCGACAAGCGCAAGCGCCCGGCGGCAAGGTCCCACTCCCAGCTGGCCATGGCTATGGACTGCAGCGCCAGCTCGCTACGGAGCCGGGCCTCCTCCAGCGCGCGGCGGGCGGCGCGGCGCTCGGCCGCCTCCTCCACTACGGCAATCAAATGCCATGGCTCGCCGCTCACGGGATGACGGCTCAGCGAGACGCTGACATTCACCCAGACATGGCCGCCCTGTTTGCGCAGCAAACGCTTCTCCAGCGAAAAACTGGCCACCTCCCCGCTCAGCAGCCTATCCAACCTCAATAGATTGTCTTCCAGATCCTCGGGATGGGTCAGTTGCTGAAAGCTCATCCCCTCCATCTCCTGCGGCGGATAACCGGCCATCTCGGCCAAGCGCCGGTTCACCTTGAGCCAACGTCCGTCCAGGCCCAGATGCGCCAACCCCAGCGCCGCCTGTTCGAAAATCTCCCGAAAGCGCTCCTCGCTCTCGCTGTAGGCCAGCGCGGCCTGTCGGGTGTCGGTCACGTCTTGGGTAGCGCCTATCATCGCCTCCGCCCGCCCTTCCCCGTACAAGACCTCGCCCTCTTCGTGGATATGTCGGCGACGGCCGTCAGGCAGTAAGATGCTGTACTCCACGCAATAGGGTTGGCGCTCGTCTATCGCCCGTCGGATGGCCTGATCAATGCGCCCCCTGTCCTCCGGCGCCATCGCGGCGAAGTAGCGCTCCATCGTTACTTTGAAGGCCTGCGGTTGCCAGCCGAAAATCCGGTAGGCCTCGTCCGACCAGATACAGTCGTCGTTGCGCACGTCCCAAAACCAGCTTCCCAGATGAGCAATGGACTGCGCCTTGTCCAGAATGGCCTGGTTCTGGCGCAGCGCCTGCTCGGCCTGGCAACGCTGGGTGATGTCGAAGCTGACGCCTATCATCTTGACCGGCCGGCGGTCCGCGTCCGGCACGCAAGTGGCGCGCGAGGCGATCCAGCGCGTTTCGCCCGTCGGCCAGCGCACGCGGAACTCCGCCTCGTAAGCAAGGCCGGAACTTAAGCATGTCTCCAGTTTGGCGCGCAGCGCTGGCGCGTCGGCCGGCTCCAGGGCTAGCCAGAAATCCGTCAGCTCGCGGACGGGGCGGCCGAACAGCTGTTCCGCGTTGGCGGAATAGGCCACCGCATCGCTCAGGATGTTCCATTCCCAAGTCACAATGCCGGACACCTCCTGCGCAAACTTCATCCGCGCTTCGCTTTCCATGATCTCGGCCAGATGCTTGCGACGGATCTCCGTCAATTGCGCGTCCGTCGTTGCCGCCGTGGCGAGATCCAGCACCGCTTGTTCGCCGTAGCGCAGCCATATCCAGTTCACGCCTAGAAAGTCCGCTAACACCCGCAACTTGCGGTATTCGATCTCCCCCCCGCGTGTCCATTTGTGAACGGCCGCGGACGACACGCCCAGGGCTTCCGCCACTTGTTTGAGCATGACGCGCTTGCGTCCCAGCACGTCTTTCAGACGAACGGCGAAGGTTTCATCCCCAGCGGGAACTGCGGCTTGACTGAGTTGATTTGACGACACGGAACTGGTAGCGGCGGCGGGCCGCGCCTCCTGGGTAATTGAATGCGAACGGGACGCGGCGATGCGCGCGCGCCACAGCCTACGGCTGTCGACCCGCCATGTTAACCCAGGCTAGAAAAATCCCGAAGCGGACTAAAGAATCCGGCGCAGCCAAACCTCAACGGGCCTCCCCCCTGGCGGGAACACGAGCGATATAGCCAAAGCAAATCAAGCCATCGCCGCCATAGCCGGATCTGGATTGCAGTCCATGGCTAATCGACACTACAATTAAACCAAAGGTAAATTAATTTACCAATAGTTAATTTTACATTCTGTGCGAGGCTGCCATGATCTCAACCCAGCTCTTCATCGATGGCCAATGGCGCGACGCCGCCAATAGGCAAACCCGTCCGATTCTCAACCCCTGCGATGAAAGCGTGATCGCCGCCGCCGCGGACGGCGGCCGTGCCGACGCCCGGGCCGCCATCGCCGCAGCGCGCGCGGCTTTCGATCACGGCCCCTGGCGCTCCAGCACTCAGCGACAACGCAGCCGTCTGCTGCTGGACATCGCCCAACGGGTGGAACGCGAGAGCGAAAGCCTCGCCGCCTTGGAGACGCTGAACACCGGCAAGACCTTAAGCGAGAGCCGCACCGACATGGGCGACATCGCCGCCACCTTCCGTTATTTCGCTGGCCTGGTGGCCACCGAAAGCGGCCAGGTCAATTCCGCTCCTGAGCACGTGATCAGCCGAACCTTGCACGAGCCGGCGGGCGTCTGCGGCCTGATCACTCCCTGGAACTACCCCTTGCTGCAAGCGGCCTGGAAGATCGCGCCGGCCCTGGGCGCCGGCAATTGCGTGGTGCTCAAGCCCAGCAGTCTGACCCCGCTCAGCAGCTGGCGCTTCACTCAGTTGCTGGCCGAGCTGGACTTGCCTCCCGGCGTGTTCAACCTGGTCAGCGGCAGTTCCGAGGTAGGGGCCGAATTGGCGGAGCATGCCGATGTCGACCTGCTGTCCTTCACCGGCGGCGCCCAGGCGGGGGCCAGCATCATGCGCGCCGCCAGCGGCAACTTCAAACGCATCGCTCTGGAGCTGGGCGGCAAGAACCCCAACATCGTCTGCGCCGACGCCGATCTGGACGCCGCCGTCGACTACGCGCTGAATGCCGCCTTCTTTCACGCCGGCCAGGTCTGCTCGGCCGGTTCGCGGCTGCTGCTGCAAGACGAGATTCACGACGACTTCGTGAAGCGGCTGGCGGAACGGCTGCCGCGCATCGTCGTCGGCCCGGGCCAGCAGCCGGACACGCAAATGGGACCAGTGCAGTCGTCCCAACAACACGACAAGATCCTGAGTCTGATCGCCGCAGGCGTGAAAGAAGGCGCCCGCCTGGTCTATGGGGGAGGCCGTCCGGACGGCGAGCGCTACCGCAAGGGCTACTGGCTGCAACCCACGCTGCTGGTCGACGTCCACGCGGACATGCTCATCGCCAAGGAAGAGATCTTCGGCCCGGTCATCACCGTGGAGCGCTTCCGCGACGAGACCGAGGCGCTGCGGCTGGCCAACAACACCCCTTACGGCCTGGCGGCGGCGGTGTGGACCCAAGACCTGGCGCGCGCCAACCGCATGAGCCGCGCGCTGCGCTTCGGCACGGTTTGGGTCAACGACTACCACCCCTACTTCCCGGAAGCGCCGTGGGGCGGCTTCAAATCCAGCGGCATAGGCCGCGAGCTTTCGCGCATCGGCCTGGACGAATACACCGAGCTGAAGCACAGCTACATCAATCTGGCGCCCAAGCCCATGGGGTGGTTCGGCGCTTGAACCTCCCATCGCCCGGCCCCCGCCTTCGTTCACGTCCGAGGAGAATCAAGATGAGCACCACTCAGGAATACGACTACATTATCGTCGGCGCCGGCTCCGCCGGCGGCGTGCTGGCGGCGCGGCTGAGCGAGGACAGCGACGTCAGCGTGCTGTTGCTGGAGGCGGGCGGCCCGGATTGGCGGCTGGACTGGCGTACCCAAATGCCGGCGGCGCTGGCTTATCCCTTGCAAGGCACCACCTATAACTGGGCCTATATGACCGAGCCGGAGCCGCATATGGGCGGACGGCGCATGGCCCAGGCGCGCGGCAAGGGGCTGGGCGGCTCCTCTCTGATCAACGGCATGGTCTATATCCGCGGCAATGCGCTGGATTATCAGGGCTGGGCCGAGCTGCCGGGTCTTGGCGACTGGAGCTACGCCGATTGCCTGCCTTATTTCCGCAAGGCGGAAACCTATGACAAAGGCGCCAACGACTATCACGGCGGCGATGGGCCGCTTCACGTGACCACGCCCAAGGCCGGCATCAGCCCTCTGTTCGAAGCCTTCATCGAGGCCGGCGAGCAAGCCGGCCACCACCGCACCGACGACCTCAACGGTTACCGCCAGGAGGGCTTCGGCCCGATGGACCGCACCACCACCGCACAGGGACGGCGCTGCAGCGTGTCTCTGGCCTATCTGGACGCCGCCCGCGACCGCGCCAACCTTTCGGTGAAAACCCGTGCGCTGGCGGACCGCGTCTTGTTCGACGGCGCGCGCGCCGTCGGGGTGCAATATCTGCAGGGCGAGCGCAGCCAACGCGCCCGCGCCTTGCGCGAAGTCATCGTCTGCAACGGCGCGATCGCCTCGCCGCAGCTACTGCTGCGCTCCGGCGTCGGCGACGCCGCCGAGCTCGGCCGCCACGACATCGCCGTGGTCGCCCACCTGCCCGGGGTCGGCGCCAACTTGCAGGACCACCTGGAAATGTATCTTCAGTATGAATGTCTGAAGCCGGTGTCGCTGTACCCGTCGCTGAGCTGGTGGAACAAGGCCCGCATCGGCGCCCAGTGGTATCTGAACGGCAGCGGCCTGGGCGCAAGCAATCACTTCGAAGCCGGCGGCTTCATCCGCAGCGACGAGGGCTTCGCCTTCCCCAATCTGCAATACCATTTCTTGCCGCTGGCGGTGAATTACGACGGCAGCCACGCTGTCAAGATGCACGGTTTCCAATGCCACGTCGGCTCAATGCGCTCGCCCAGCATCGGCCACGTCAAACTGGCCAGCCGCGACCCGCGCGACCCTCCTCAACTTCAATTCAATTACATGGCCCACGACACCGACTGGCGGGAGTTCCGCGCCGCGGTGCGGCTCACGCGCGAGATCATCGGCCAACGCGCGCTTTCCGCCTTCCGCGGCCGGGAAATCCAACCCGGCGCGCGGGTAAGCAGCGACAGCGAAATCGATCACTTCGTCAAAACCCACGCCGAAACCGCGCTGCATCCGTCCGGCACCTGCAAGATGGGCAGCGCCGACGACCCGGCGTCTGTGGTCGACCATCAGGGCCGCGTGCACGGCTTGTCCGGCCTGCGCGTGGTGGACGCGTCCATCATGCCGCGCATCGTCACCGGCAATCTGAACGCGCCCACCATCATGATGGCGGAGAAGATCGCCGATCAGATCCGCCAATTGCCGCCGTTGCCGCGCTCGAACGCGCCGTTCTACCAGGCCGCCCGCGAGCAAGCCTCCGCGACGGACGATGCGCAAGCGCTTCCCCTATAGCCGTTTTCCCAGGAGCTTCGCCATGTACGACCTTATCGGCCTGATCGGCGTCATCAGCTATCTGGGCGCTTACTTGGGCAGCCAGCTATTCGGCTTGCGCACATCGGACCTTCGCTATTTCGTCCTGAATCTGCTGGGTCCGGTCTGTATCCTGGTTTCGCTGTCCAACCACTTCAACCTGGCGTCCTTCGTCAACCAGTGCATGTGGTTCCTCATCACCCTGGGCGGCTGGTGGCGCGCCAGCCGCCGCCGGGCACTGCCGGCGCCAGAATCCGGCTCTTGAGAGCGTGTTGACGATCTGCGAGCAGGGCGAGACAAGGCGACAACGGCCGGGAAAGCGGAATGTACGCGTGGTATATGAGCATTTCGAAGCCGTACTCACCGTGGGGCGCCTCACGACGCGCAGCAGATCGTAAACAGATTCTGAGTCATGGGCGGCGCTGTCCGCCCATGATCCACTTATGCGACAATCCGCCGATTGAACCGCAAGACCCGCTCATGAACGACATTCCGCACGCCATCCTGCTGATGGGCCCCACCGCCTCCGGAAAAACCGGCTTGGCGCTGGAGTTGGCTCGACATTTTCCGGTGGAGATCATCAGCGTGGACTCCGCGCTGGTCTATCGCGACATGGACATCGGTACCGCCAAGCCCAGCGCGGCGGAAATGGCGCAATGTCCGCATCACCTGATCGACATCATCAGCCCGCTGCAAAGCTATTCCGCCGCTCAGTTCCACGCCGACGCCAACAGGCTGATCCGCGAGATCAACGCCCGCGGGCGGCTGCCCTTGCTGGTGGGCGGCACCATGCTTTACTACAAGGCCTTGCTGGAAGGCTTGTCCGACCTGCCTCGCGCCGACGCCGCGCTGCGCGCGCAATTGGACGCCGACGCCGCGCAAGCCGGCTGGCCGGCGATGCACGCGCGTCTGGCGCAACTGGACCCGGACACCGCCGCCCGCCTCAATCCCAATGATTCGCAACGCATCCACCGCGCGCTGGAAGTCTGCCTGCTCAGCGGCGAGCCGATGTCGCGCTTGCTGGCTCGCGGCAAGGAAGCCGCGGCGGATTTCCGCCTGCTGTCGCTGGGTCTGGTGCCTGCGGAACGCGGCTGGCTGCACCAACGCATCGCACAACGCTTCGAACTGATGCTGGAACAAGATTTCCTGGCCGAAGTGCGGCGCCTGCGCGCCGATTATCCGGCGCTGACGCTGGAGCTGCCGTCGATGCGTTGCGTCGGCTATCGCCAGGCCTGGGAATATCTGGACGGCGCCGGCGATGGGCAAACCTTCATCGACAAGGGCGTCGCCGCTACCCGCCAGTTGGCCAAGCGCCAGCTGACCTGGATGCGCAGCCTGGACCTTGTGCCGGTCAACGCCCAGCGGGCCGACTTGGCCGAAGAGCTGGGCGCCGCCGTCGCCGCCTTCCAGGCCGGCGAGCCCATGCCCGCCGGCCTGCGTTTCAACGGCGTGTATTAATTGCTCACCAGGGCCGGCTGGCCGACGCGCACAGCGGCACCACCGGTCCGTTGCTGCCTGTGTCGAGGAAGCCGTCGCTGATCCAATCGCCTCCGCGGGTGCGGTTCCACACATCGGTGCGGCCCCATACGCCCTCCACCGCTTCGGCGCGCACATGGCACTGCAAAGCGACGCTCTCTCCGCGATTGACCGTGCCGGTGACGCCGGCGCTCAGGCTGGGCGCGCTACGCAGATTCACCCTCCCCTCGCCCTGCGCCGGCGTCGCCACCCCGCTGGCGCCCGCGGGCGCGCCGCCGCCGTAGTTGTTCAGCAGGCCGCCTACATTGACCCGCGTTCCGTTGCGCAAAGCGTACCCTTGGTAAGCGCGGTTGCCGGCGAAGAACTGCCAGCCGCCGAACAGCTTGCCGTTCACCGGCTCGGCCCGGCCCTGATACAACAAGGAAAAATGCACGTGCGGGCCGGTGGTGCTGCCGCCGCAAGGCAGGCCATTGCCGATGGTGCCCAGATAAGCGCCCGGATTGACCCGCGTACCGTCCGCCAGCGTGTTCAGATTGATCATATGGTAGTAAGTGGACGAGAAGCCGTTGTCGTGCACCAGCTTGACCAAGCCGCTACCGCCGCGCACGC
The DNA here is from genome assembly GCF_052805975.1 of Chromobacterium sp. W521. Taxonomy (NCBI): domain Bacteria; kingdom Pseudomonadati; phylum Pseudomonadota; class Betaproteobacteria; order Neisseriales; family Chromobacteriaceae; genus Chromobacterium; species Chromobacterium sp. W521. Next base: position 378,455 of record NZ_JBRBAF010000004.1, on the reverse strand, counting down.
AGCTCTTGTAGATCACCCCTGCCTGCGGCGCGAGCACCCTGCCGTCTCCGCCGGCGAAATCGATGGAATCGTAAGGCTGACTTTCGCCGCTGTAGCCGTGCGGGCCGCCGGTCATGCGCCAAGCCGCGCCCTGACGCCACGGCAGCCCCAGGCCGGTGGCGTTGGGCGCGAACGGCTGTCCCGGCCGGACCGACTGACTGCCCCAGGCGCGGCGCTCGTCCGCGCTGAGCCAGTTCGCCGGCACCTGGGTCAACATCGCCGCGAAACCCGGGCTGCCTTCCAGCTCCAGCGTCCAGCCTTGCGCGTCCCGGCGCGCCAGGAACAGCTTGGACACCGGCACATGATCCATCGCCGCGATCGTGGTCATCGTCGGCAGGGGCTGGGTTACCGACCCCAGCACCCAGCGTCCGTCCTCGCTGTCGCGGTTGACCTCCACCAGCATATCCAGCGCCTCCCCCTTGGCCAGCGGCAACAAGGGCTGCAAGGCGTTGGCCGCCGCCTGACGCAACAGCGGGTCCGGCTGCTTCGATTCCGCCTGCGCGCCGCCGGCCAAGCTTGCCAATACCGCCATCATTAGAGCTGCTTGTTTCATTTTGGGCTCCATTCCTGGTTGGGAAAAACCAAAGCGACGCAATGCCAATGACATTACGTCGCGAACCATAGGGTTATAGAAAGACCCGTTCTTATTTCCTGCTGGCCTTTGGCCCAGCAGACAGCCTGCAAAAATCAATAAAAAAGCCCACGTCGCATGACGTGGGCGGTGGCGGCGGCAAGGACCTTTTAGAACCTGTTTACGGTCTGCGGCGCATCGGCGGGATGGATATAGAAAGGGGCATTGAAAACGGCTTCGAAATGCTCATCTAACACGCGTACATTCCGCTTTCTCAGCCGCTTTCTCAGCCGCTTTCGCCTTGTCTCGCCTTAGCTCGCGAGATCGTAAACACGTTCTTAGCGTGCGGCCACCAGCTTGATTTCCACTTTCCAAGCCGGATTGGCCAGCTTGGCTTCCACCGTGGCGCGCGCAGGCACGCTTCCGGCCGGCACCCAGGCGTCCCAGGCGGCGTTCATCGCATCGTAATCGGCCAGGCTGGCCAAGAAGATGGTGACGTCGACGATCTTGCTCTTGTCCGAATCCAGCTCCGCCAACAGCGCGTCGATCTGGCCCAGCACGTTTTCAGTTTGCGCCTTGGCGTCGGCGTCGGTGTTTTCCGGCACCTGGCCAGCCAGGAAGATCAGGCCGTTGGTGACCACGGCTTCTGCCAGACGCGCGCCTTGCTTGTGACGATAAATGCTCATGCGGATTCCCCTTGGTGAGTCGGATCAAGACAAAGATTCTAACCCGGTCGCGCAGGCTATTGCCATGCCTGACGCAAGTCCTCGATCAGCGCGGCCTCGCCCTCGATGCCCACCGACAAACGGATCAGATTATCGGCAATGCCCAGCTCGCGCCGACGTTCAAGCGGAATCGACGCATGCGTCATCGCCGCCGGCAGGCACACCAGGCTCTCCACTCCGCCCAGGCTTTCCGCCAGCGTGAACAACTTCAAACGCGCCAGCACCCGCCGGGTTTCTTCGGCGTCGCCTTTCAAATAGAAAGACACCACACCGCCGAAACCCTGCATCTGCCTGCGCGCCAGCTCATGTTGCGGATGGCTGGCCAGGCCCGGATACAATACCCGCTCCACCTGCGGCTGGGCTTCCAGCCAGCGCGCCACCGCCAGCGCGTTGCTGTTGTGGCGCTCCACCCGCAGGGCCAGCGTGCGCAAGCCGCGCAACACCAAGAAACTGGCGAACGGGTCCAGCACCGCGCCGACGGCGTTGTGCAGGAAAGCCAGCTGCTCGGCCAGCTCAGGCCGCCGCCGGCTCACCACCGCCGCGCCGGCGATCACGTCGGAATGACCGTTCAGATATTTAGTGGCGGAATGGACGACGATGTCGAAACCGAAAGCCAGCGGCCGTTGCACCACCGGCGAGGCGAAGGTGTTATCCGCCACCGTGATCAGGCCGTGCCGCCGTCCCAGCTCGGCCACCGCCGCCAAATCCACCAGCTGGTTCAGCGGATTGGACGGGGTTTCCACCCAAATCATGCGGGTGTTCGGTCGGATCGCCGCCTGCAAGGCCTCTAAGTCCTCCGACGCCACATAGCTAATCTCCAGCTGAGCGCTTTGCTTGCGCACCTGCTCGAACAATCTATAAGTGCCGCCGTACAGATCGTTGACCGCGATCAGGTGGCTGCCCGCCGGCAGCAGCTCCAGCACCGTGGCGATGGCCGCCAGGCCGGAGGGAAAGGCGTAGCCGCGCACGCCGTCTTCCAGCTCCGCCAAAGCGCGCTCCAAGGCTTCGCGCGTCGGGTTCTGCGAACGTGAATACTCGTAGCCGCTGTGTTCGCCCGGCGCGTACTGCCGGTAAGTGGAGGTGGCGTAGATGGGCGGAATTACCGCGCCGAAGGCGTCCTGATGCAGTCCGGCGGTGATGGATAAAGTGTTGAAATCGGTCATGGCGTTTACTTTCAATACGGATGGCCGGTCCCGTTCGGACCGGCGCTTAATTAGGACTAAACGGAGCGCGAGCGCGGCTGACGGCGCCAGAAAGCCAGCAGGTCGGCCTGAGTGATCAGGCCCAGATAGCGCTCGCCGTCCACCATCAAGGCAACGTGGCCGTCGTTGAAAATATGCAGCAGATCCTGCAAAGAAGCCCGCGGCGACAGGGTGCGCACCTCGCTGGTCATCGCGCTGCGCACGTTCTGACGGAAGTTTTCCGGCTCGCCGTGCACTGACAGCAGCAAATCCCACTCGTCCAGAATGCCGACCACCTTGTCATCGGCCAGCACCGGCAACTGCGACACATCGTGCAGGCGCATGCGTTGATACACCACGTTCAAGGGCTCGTCCGGGTGGCAGGAAACGGTGCTGCCGTCGGCGTGGCGGCGCACGATCAAGTCGGTCAGATCGCCCAGCCGCGGCAGCTCCACCAAGCCGTTGTCCACCAGCCAATCGTCGTTGTACATCTTGGATAAATACTTGTTGCCGCTGTCGCACACCAGCGTCACCACCCGCTTGGGCTCGGTTTGGGCGCGGCAATAACGCAAGGCCGCCGCCAGCAGCGCTCCGGACGAGGATCCGGCCAGAATGCCCTCCTGGCTCAGCAAAAGACGGGCGCTGTCGAAGCTTTCCTGATCGCTGATGCGATAAGCGCGCTTGACCAGGCTGAAATCGGTTTGCGGCGGGATGAAGTCCTCGCCTATGCCTTCGATCAGCCAGCTGCCGGCCTCGCCGTGCCGCCCGGTTTCAACATGGTCGGCCAATACCGAGCCCACCGGATCCGCCAGCACGATCTCCACTTGCGGCGCCTCTCGGCTGAAAAAACGCGTCAGCCCGGTCAAGGTGCCGCTGGAGCCCACGCCCACCACCACCGCGTCCAGTTCATGACGCATCTGCTCCCAGATCTCCGGGCCGGTGCCGGTTTCATGCGCCAGCGGATTGGCCGGGTTGTTGAACTGGTCGATGTAATAAGCGTCCGGCGTTTCCTTGGCGATACGCGCGGCCAAGTCCTGGTAATACTCCGGATGCCCCTTGCCCACGTCGGACCGGGTCAGCACCACTTCCGCACCCAAGGCCTGCAGATGCAGAATCTTCTCCCGACTCATCTTGTCCGGCACCACCAGCACCAGCCGATAGCCTTTTTGCGAAGCCACCAGCGCCAACCCCAAACCGGTGTTGCCGGCGGTGGCCTCGACAATGGTTCCGCCCGGTTTCAGCTTGCCTTCGCGCTCGGCCGCGGCAATCATCGACAACGCCACCCGGTCCTTGATCGAACCGCCCGGATTGTGGCTTTCCAGTTTCAAATACAGCTCGCACAGGCCGGTGTCCAGATGCGCCACCTTTACCAGCGGCGTATTGCCGATCAAGGACAAAACGGATTGGTCTTGCATATTGAAATCTCCTAGCTACCGCATATAAATATTATTTTTAAAAACTTGTAGTTATATAGAGAGTAAAAAAACCGCCGCTTCACACCACGGCGGTGGCTTGCAGAAAACTATAGAAAAACACCAGCTCCGGATTGCTGCGCAATTGGCGCAGTTCCCGCGTCATCGCCGCCACCAGCCCGGCGTCCACTCGTCCGGCCTCGATCAGTTGATCCGCGGCCGACAACAACAGCTCGGTCCAGTAGTCCAGCACTTGCTGTCGGCGGTGCGGGTCGCGGCTATCCAGATGCCAGGTCTTGACCTGGGTTTCGACATGGCGGAAACCCAGCCGCAGCAGCATATTGCCCAGCTTGGCGCCAACGAAGGGATCTCCTCCTACCGCCAGTTGATGATCATTGAAAGCCAGCCAGTATTGCTGCAGATGGGAGGAATAAGGCGACAGGAAGAAAGAGGCGTTCATCGCCTCGGTGGCGTAGAGCCGCGCGCCAGGCTTCAAGACGCGACGCACCTCGGCCAACACCCGCTCCGGCGACAATACATGCTCCAGCACCCAGCACAGGAAGGCGGCGTCGAAGCTGGCCGGCTGGAAGTCCAAATCCTCGGCATCCATATGCAGCAGCCGAGCACGGTCCTGCCATGGGCTGCCTTGCAGACGCTGGCGGGCCACAGCCAACTGACGCTGGCTGAAGTCGACGCCGGTCACCTCCAGATCAGGATAGCGCCGCAACAGAATCTCGGTCTGCGCACCGACGCCGCACCCTACTTCCAGCAGTTGGCCGACGCCGGAGAAATCGATGTCCCGGTACACGACGGATTCTGAGAAGCGCGCCTGGCGCACCAAACGCGCCTGCTCGGTAGCGGAAAAACCATGAATATAGGGCAGCTCGCTCGCCCCGTCGGTCAGTTGCAGTGTAGCCATGTCCATCTCGCAGAGTTGCATCAAGATGGCCCATTATATTTCCAAATATTATTACAAATATAAATTTTATTTCTTATTTTTATATAAAAAACAAATCTAATTGGCATGCAAAAAGCATGGTTGCCAACCCGCGCGGACGCAAAAAAACCCGCAGCGCGCTGCGGGTTTTTATCGAATCAAACCGGCTTAAACCATTGCGGCCTGACGCAAGCTTATCGAGAAACGCTGCAAGGCGGCGATGCCCGAAGCCTCGGCGCGGGTGCACCAGTCCTGCAGCTCCTTGAGCAGTTGCTCGCGGCTCAGCGTGGAGCGCTCCCACAGGCGGGTCAGCTCCTGACGCATCGAATACACCGTGGCCAGCACCTGGCTGTGTTCCATCAAAGCGGCCAACTGCATGCGCTCGGTTTCCGGCGTGTCCTTGGCGTCCTGCTTCAACCACACTTTCATCTTGCGGCTCAGCTTGCTGCCGGAAAAGTCGGGCAGATTGATCTTGTCCAACTCGCTGCGATACACCTCCTTCAACTCACGCGCGTAACGGGAAGCGATGGCGTAGCGGTTGGAAATGATGGCCTGCAAATGTTCAAGATCCAATTGCGGACGCGAAGCGTCCTCGGCCAAGCGCGGCGCCACCTTGCGCACCTTGGCCAGCCCCAGGATTTCCAGAATGCGGATATACATCCAGCCGATGTCGAACTCGTACCATTTATACGACAGCTTGGCCGAGGTGCCGAAGGTATGGTGGTTATTGTGCAACTCTTCGCCCCCCACCAGGATGCCCCAGGGGAAGATATTGGTGGACGCGTCCTCGTTCTCGAAGTTGCGGTAGCCCCAGAAGTGGCCAATGCCGTTGATGACGCCGGCCGCCCAGAACGGGATCCAGATCATCTGCACCGCCCAGATCGTCAGCCCAATAGGCCCGAACAACACCAGATTGATCAGCAACATCAGCACGATGCCCTTGGCGCTGTGACGAGTGTAGACATTGCGTTCCAGCCAATCGTCCGGGGTGCCGTGGCCGAACTTGTCCATGATGGCCTGATCCTTGCAGGCGCCGCGGTACAGTTCCGCGCCCTCCCACAATACCTTCTTGATGCCCAAGACCTGCGGGCTGTGCGGGTCGTCCGCAGTCTCGCACTTGGCGTGATGCTTGCGATGGATGGCGGCCCACTGTTTGGTGACCATGCCGGTGGTCAGCCACAACCAGAAACGGAAGAAGTGGCTGGGAATGGGATGCAAATCGAGCGCGCGGTGCGCTTGGTGACGATGCAGAAAGATGGTGACCGCTGCGATGGTGACGTGGGTCAGAGCCAAAGCGACCACGATATAGCCCCACCAGGGGAGGTCAAGCACGCCGTTTATCCAATTCATGTACTAATCGCGCCTCGTAAATCAAACTAGAAGAAAGACTCTATTCTATACAAGCGGTCCGCCAATGTCAGACCGTTTTGCGTTTTCGCCGATTATCCATCCGCCGCAAACGCGAGTTTGGACCCCGCCAGCGCCCTTGGGTTCACTCGCCGGCAGTAACGCAAGCGGCGGACGATGGTGTACCATAGGGCTTCATTCCATCCTAGTTAAGAAAAAGCGCTAGTGTTGCCAAATCGTCGTCTGATCATTGCCGGCGCCACCCTCGGTGGCCTGTTCGTTCTGTATGGAGGCGCAACCCTGTGGGCCGGCGTCAAGGCGGAGCAGACCTTGCAGGAACAGCACAAGATGCTGGCCGACCTGCCGCTGTTCAAAGTCAAATCCCACAGCTACCAACGCGGTTGGTTCTCCTCCACGGAAACCACAGAACTGGTGTTCAACCGCCATTTGTCCGGCCCGTATGAAAACATGCTGCCCGACAATGTGAAGCCCTTGTTGAACGCCACCATCAAGTTCACCAACCACGTCAAGCACGGCCCCCTTCCCGGCATCGGCGATTTCGACTTCCGGCCCGGCCGCGCGCTGGTGCGCACGGAGTTCGCGATGAGCGACTCCACCCGCAAGACGCTGGCCAGCTTCTTCGGCGACAAGGAACCCATCACCATCTTCAACCGTCTGGGCTTCGGCGGCGGCGGCGAACTGGACGTCAAGGTTCCGGCCTTCGACTATGAGGAAGCGCTGTCCGGCGTGAAGATGAAATGGAAGGGCTTTGACCTGAAGCTCGACTACGCAAACGGCTACAAGGAATACAAAACCGAAGCGCTGTCTCCCGGCTTCCTGCTGGAAGCCGCCAGCAAAGGCACGGTCGCCTTCGACGGCGTGCGCTACGTTTCCGACATCCGTCCGGGCAGCACCGGCGTCAAGCTGGGCACCAGCGAACTGACCGTGGGCAATGTCCGGCTCAACTCCCGCGAAAGCGTGCCCTACAGCATCAAGCTGAACGAGCTGGTCTATCTGATGACCCGCGTGCGCGTTGGCGAGTTCATCAACCCGTCCGGCGAATTCAAGCCGTCCGCGGTGACGCTAAAGGATTTCCGCTATCAAATCGTCACCAGCGAGCAGGACGACTACGTCAACACCCGCGGCAAGCTCAACTTCGCCGAGTTCAACTTCAACGACCACCGCTACGGCCCGATGCGCCTGGATATCTCGGCCAACCACCTGCACGGCCCGACGCTGGTCAAACTGGACCAGGCCATCGGCCAAATCCCGTTCGAGGGCGTAGACCCCGCGCTGCTGCGCAAGCAATACATCGACACCATCAAGAAGAACGGCATTCCGCTGCTGCAGAACGACCCCAAGGTGGTGATCAACGAGTTCTACCTGAAAATGCCCAACGGCGAAGCCAAGCTGGAAGGCAGCCTGGGCGTCAAGGGCCTGCAGCCCGCGGACCTCAACGACGCGGCGCAGTTCATCCGGCGCTTCGAAGTGGACGCCAAGCTCAGCCTGCCGCGCCAGACGCTGGAAGACCTGGTGATCGCCCAAGCGCGCACGCTGTTCACCGTCGATCAGAGCGCCGAGGACCAGCCGAACATGAAGGAAGTGGAAGACCTGGCCAAGAACCTGCTGGACAGCCAGTTGGCGCAGTGGAAGAGCGAGCAGTACATCGTCGAGGACAAGGGCCAGATCAACACCGAGCTCAATTACGGCAGCGGCGTGCTGACCATCAATAAAAAGAAAGTGGCCCTGCCTTGGGAGGAAGCCGAGGCGGAAAGCCCGCGCGACGCCTCCCAGCCCAGCACCGACAAGAATACGGACAAAAAGAAATAAGGCGGCGGGCGCCGCATGCAAAAAGGGCTGTCGCAAGACAGCCCTTTTTCTTTCCCGACCCGGTCGAAACCTGGCCGCGTTTAATCGTCGTGCATCTGGCTTTGCAGGTAGTTCTGCAGCCCCACGCTTTCGATCAAGCCCAGTTGCGTCTCCAGCCAGTCCACGTGCTCTTCCTCGCTCTCCAGAATGTCTTCCAGCAAGTCGCGGGTCACATAGTCCTTGGCGCTTTCACAGTAGGCAATGGCTTCGCGCAACACCGGCAGCGCGTCCATTTCCAACTTCAAGTCGCATTCCAGCATTTCCTTCGGATTCTCGCCGATATGCAACTTGCCCAGGTCCTGCAGATTCGGCAAACCTTCCAGAAACAGCACGCGCTCGATCAACGCGTCGGCATGCTTCATCTCATCGATGGACTCGTGGTATTCGTGCTCGTTCAGTTTCTTCAAACCCCAGTTCTTGTACATGCGGGCATGCAAAAAGTACTGGTTGATCGCGGTCAGTTCGTTCTTGAGGATCTGGTTCAGATACTTGATAACTTTTTTATCGCCTTGCATCGCGCTCTCCGGGAAGAAATGATTCTTCCATTATGACATAGCGCGAGCCAGTCTCAAGTTATCACAAGCAAAATAAAGGACTACGCGCCGCGGGGTGCGGTGCGTGGGAGATTTGCAGTTCGCTCGGCCTTGGCCGAGACTAGCAACAGGCGAGGTCAGGAGTTAGGCGGCGCTGCGAGCGGTCGAAGCCGGTCCAAGCGCGTGGACAGCCTCCTTGCGAAGTTGGTTAGCCATGCAGGCGCATTTGCCGCACTCTGTCGCCACCCCGAGCTCGCGGCTCAGATCGCACATGCGGGTTGCTCCATTGTGCACCGCTTCGCGGATTTGCTTGTCAGTCACAGCGTGGCAGAGGCAAACGTACATGGCAGTTCCGGTGGTGAGTTAACTCGGGATTGAGTTAAAGTAATCGAGAATCGTTATCAAGAATATAGATTCAAACAAGAATCATTGTCAACAAGAAAGCGCAGACCATGACGCAGTGGAAACCAAATGCGACAGTTGCGGCAGTCATTGAGCTGGATGGGCGCTACCTGATGGTGGAAGAGGTGACCAGCGATGGCATTTGTTTCAACCAGCCCGCCGGCCATCTGGAATACGGCGAAACACTGGAAGACGCGGTAAAGCGCGAAGTTTTGGAAGAAACCGGCTGGCACTTCCGGCCCTTGGGGCTGGTGGGCATTTATCTGGTGGACCGCCCCAACAGCGACATCACCTATCTGCGTTTCGCCTTCTACGGCCACCCCTTGCGCCGCGAGGACTACCCGCGGCTGGACGAGGGCATCCTGTCCGCGCAATGGCTGAGCCACGATGACATCGTCGCGTTGCGCCCCCGGCATCGCAGCCCCGTGGTGCAGCAATGCCTGGACGATTACCGCGCCGGCAAGCGCCACCCCCTGTCGCTCATCCACCACCTCGACCGCTAGCGGGCGCCTTAGCCCGCAGCCCGGAGTCTGCATGTCCTTGAGATCATTGCCTTTCCTATTGGCTATGCTGGCCTGGTTTCCATGGGCCGCGCAAGCCAGCGCCATCAATATCTGCTACCATTACGGCTGTTCCAGACATGCCTACGTAAACATCTCCGCCGAGGCCGACGCCTGGCTCGCCGCTCGCCTGTCCGAGGCCAACAGCCCGGAAACCGAACGTTCCGCCGTCGGCGCCGCGGTCACCGCGCTCTATCACATCGCCGCGCGCACGCTGCCCATCTGGCAGGACAAGGGCGGCAATTTCCGCGACGGACCCGCCGAAGGCCGCATGGACTGCGTGGACCACAGCAGCAATGTCACCACTTTCCTCACTTATCTGCAGGATCACGGCTGGCTGCAATACCACACGGTGGGCAAACCGGCCTGGCGCGCGCCGCGCCTGCTCGATCTGCATTACACCGCGGTGCTGCGCGACATGCTTTCCGGCCAGGACTGGGCGGTGGACAGCTGGTTCAAGGACTTTGGGCAAGCCCCGGTGGTGCTTGCCCTTGATATTTGGATGGAAGGATATTCCCCGTGACGGGTAAGAAAAGAATTGTCGTCGGCATGTCCGGCGGCGTGGACTCCTCGGTGACCGCTTCGCTGCTGAAACAGCAAGGGCACGAGGTGATCGGCGTCTTCATGCAGAACTGGGAAGACGACAACGATGACGAGTACTGCTCGATCAAACAAGATGCGCTGGACGCGATGAGCGTGGCCGACATCGTCGGCATCGACATGGAAATCGTCAACTTCGCCAAGGAGTACAAGGACCGCGTGTTCTCCTACTTCTTGAAGGAATACTCCGCCGGCCGCACGCCCAACCCCGACGTGCTGTGCAACGCCGAAATCAAGTTCAAGGCCTTTCTAGACTATGCGATGGAGCTGGGCGCCGACTGCATCGCCACCGGCCACTATGCGCGCAAGCTGGAAAAAGACGGCACCCACTATCTGATGAAGGCGGTGGACCACACCAAGGATCAGAGCTACTTCCTGTACCGGCTGCAGCAGCATCAGTTGGCCAAGGCCATTTTCCCGCTTGGCGACATCCGCAAGACCGAGGTGCGCAAGCTGGCCGAGGAAGCCGGCCTGCCCACTGCGGCCAAGAAGGACTCCACCGGCATCTGCTTCATCGGCGAGCGGCCGTTCCGCGAATTCCTGCAGCGCTATCTGCCCACCAAGCCCGGCGAAATGATCCTTCCGGACGGCAAGGTGGTGGGCGAGCACATCGGCCTGATGTATTACACCCTGGGCCAGCGCAAGGGGCTGAACATAGGCGGCGCGCGCGACGGCACCGGCGAACCGTGGTTCGTCGCCGGCAAGGACATTCCCGGCAACAAGCTGATCGTGGTGCAAGGCCATGACCACCCGCTGCTGCTGAAGCCCACCTTGGCGATGGCTGACCTGAGCTGGACGCTGCCGGCACCGCCGGCGGCAGGCGAATACGCCGCCAAGAACCGCTACCGCATGGCCGACGCCAACTGCAATCTATCCGCCATCGTCGACGGCCAGGCCACGCTGACCTTCCGCGACAAGCAATGGGCGGTCACCCCCGGCCAGTCCGCGGTCCTGTACGACGGCGATGTCTGCTTGGGCGGCGGCATCATCCAATAAGAAGCGGTTCAAAGTCCGCTGCGTGCCGACTGCACAATGAATAAGCCCTGCGCCAAGCCGCAGGGCTTTTTTCTTTCAGGCTCAAGGTTGCGGCAAGGGCTGCAGCCGCCTCAAGCCCAGGCTGATCGCCAGCATCGCCGCCAGGCTGGCCGCCAGCACCGCGGCAACGCCTTGCCAACCGCCCCTCCCCCACATCAGGCCGGACAAAGACCCCACCAAGCTGGAGCCCAGATAGTAGGCACTCAGATAAATGGCCGAGGCCAGCGCCCGCCCCTGCCGCGCCCGCAGCCCCACCCAGCTGCTGGCCACCGAATGACCGGCGAAAAAACCGAAGGTGAACAAGGCGATGCCGGCCACCAGCAGCGTCACGCGGTCGCTCAGGGTCAAGCCCAGCCCCAGCAACATGGACAGGACCATCAGCCACAGCACATTGCGCCGGCCCAGGCGGTCCGACAACTTGCCAACCCAGGCCGATGACCAGACGCCGACGATATACAGCGAAAACACCAGCCCCAACAAGCTCTGGCTCATATTGAACGGCGCGGCCAGTAGACGAAAACCCAAATAGTTGTACAAGCTGACGAAACAACCGGACAACAAAAAGGCGCTGACGAACAACCAGGGCAGTCCTGGATCGCGGAACAAGCCCTTGGCTTCCCGCCACATGCGGCCGAAATCATGCCTGCGCGGCTGGAAATGACGCGACGGGGGCAGATTGCGCCAGAACAAGCAAGCCCCCGCCACGCCAAGCAAGGCCAGCGTCAGCAACGCCCAGCGCCAGCCTAGATGATCGGCCAGCAAGGAAGCGATGAAACGGCCGCTCATCCCGCCCAGCGCATTGCCGGCGATATACAGGCCCATAGAGTGGCCCAGCGACTTGGCGTCCACCTCTTCGCTCAAATAGGTCATCGCCACCGCAGGCAAGCCGGCCAGAGCCACCCCGAACGCCGCGCGCAGCCACAGCAGATGCTGGAAGCTGTCCGCCAGCGCAGACAGCAACATCAGCAGCGCGCCCAGCGCCAGCGCCGCGTTCATCAAGGGGCGCCGGCCCAGGCGATCCGCCAGCAGGCCGGCGGGAATCAGGCTCAGGGCCAGACTGCCGGTGGCCAGCGACACCACGCCGCTGGAGGCGGCCGGCGACAGGGCGAACTCCTGAGCGAACATCGGCATCAGCGGCTGCGCGCCGTAAAGCATGGCGAAGGTGCAATAGCCGCCGACAAACATGGCTCGCGCGGTGGCGCGAAATTCTGGGGTGCCGGCATGCAATTTGGCCGGGGGAAAGCTGGGTTCGGACGGTGGCGGCGCAAGGCCGCGAAGGCAAGGAGACGACGAATCGGCGGACATGAAAAGCTTTCAATGCGAAATATGGCTTTGAGCTTAGTCTTGGCCGAAAGCGCAGTCCAATATATATTTAAACATCATTTGATACTTTTGAAATATCAATCATGGAACTGCGCCATCTACGCTACTTCGTTGCGGTTGCCGAGGAGCTCCACTTCACCCGCGCGGCCCAGCGCCTGCACATTGGCCAGCCTCCGCTCAGCCAGCAGATCCAGGCCCTGGAATCCGAACTGGGTGTGCGGCTGCTGCGCCGCCACCAGCGCAAGGTGGAGCTGACCGAGGCCGGCCGCCAATTCCTGGGCCGCGCCCAACGCATTCTGGCCGACGCGGAACTGGCCGCGATGGAAGCCCGGCGTGCCGCGCGCGGCGAAATCGGGGAGTTGAGCATAGGCTTCACCTCCTCTTTGCCGCTGTCCCCCATCCTTCACACCGGCTTGCACGATTATCGCCAGCGCTTTCCGGAAGTGCGGCTCAAACTGCGCGAGATGTTCACCACAGACCAATACCAAGCCTTGCAACAACGGCGACTGGACATCGGCTTCGTGCGCTTCAACGGTCTGGAGCCCATGGCGGACATCGCGATGGTGGAATTGCAGCGGGACGCTTTGCGGGTGGTGATCAGCGCCGATCATCCGCTGGCGGGCCTGCCGGCGCTGCGGCTCGAGCAATTGCGCGGAGAGAGCCTGATCGGCTATCCCCAGGAGGCCGGCACCGGCTTGAATACGGTGCTGCGCGAACTGGCGCGCCGCCAAGGCATGGACTGGCGGCCGCGACAGGAGGCGGGCGAGGCGATCACTCAAATCGGCCTGGTGGCCGCCGGACTCGGCATCGCCATCCTGCCCTCTCCGCTGGAATGCGTGCGGCTCCCCGGCGTGCGCTATGTGCCGCTGTTGGACGAGGGCGCTTATCTGGCGATGGGCTTGGCCACCCGTCAGGACGAAGATTCGCCGCTGGTGGCCCAGTTTCTCAACTTGATGCGAGAGCGCTGGCTCAACGACCGCCGCTGACGTCCAGCAAGCTGCCTGTACAGAAAGAGCTGGCGTCGGACAACAGCCAGACAATGGCGGCCGCCACCTCCTCGGCCGCGCCGCCGCGCCCCATCGGCACGCTGCCGGCCAGGCGCTCCACCCGGCCGGGCTCGCCGCTGGCGGCATGAATGCCGGTATGGATCAGCCCCGGCCGCACTGCGTTGACGCGGATGCCTTCGGCGGCCACCTCCCGCGCCAGGCCCAGGGTCAGGGTATCGATGGCCCCCTTGCTGGCGACGTAATCGACATACTCTCCGGCCGAGCCCAGCCGCGACGCGCCGGAAGAGACGTTGACGATGGCGCCGCCAACGCCGCCATGGCGGGTGGACATCCGGCGCACCGCCTCACGACAACAGAGGACGGGGCCCAACACATTGCTGCGCAAGACTTGCTCCACCCGTTGCGCCGAGTAATCCTCCAGCCGGCCAATCGGCGCGGTGACGCCGGCATTGTTGACCAGCGCGTCCAGGCGGCCAAAATGCGCCGCCACCGCGTCGAACAAGCCCACGATGTCCGCCTCGAGCGAGACATCAGCGCAAAACGCTTCGGCGTCCGCGCCCGCTTGCCGCAGTTCGGCCACAACCGCCTCCGCTCCGGTTTGGTCAAGGCGGTAATTGACTGCAACGCGCCAGCCCTCCACTGCCGCCAGACGCGCCGTCGCCGCGCCTATGCCGCGCGAAGCGCCGGTAATCAACACCACTTTGACGCCCATCTTCACCCCTTGCGCATGAATTGCTGATGCCAGCGCGTGCGCGCGCCGCGCGCCGCGCCGAAACGCTCCGCCAAGCGCTCTCCGTCTCCCGCCGCCAGCATTTGACGCAATTGGTCCAAACCGGCGCGATAGCGGTCGAGTTCCTCAAGCAAGGCGTCCCGGTTGGCCAGGCTGATGTCGGTCCACATTTCCGGATGGCTGCCGGCAATGCGGGTGAAATCGCGAAAACCGGTGGCGGCGAAATCAAAGCAGCGCTCGGAGTCGGCCTTGCCCGCCACCATGTCCACATAGGCGAAGGCCAGCAAGTGCGGCAGGTGGCTGACGGTGGCGAACACCGCGTCGTGCTCCTGCGCCGTCATGCAGTGGATTTCCGCGCCGCAGGCGCGCCATAGCGCCGCCACTCGCTCGGCGACGGAAGGCAGGGTCTCCGGCAACGGCGTCAGCACGACTTTGCGGTTTTCGTACAAGCCGTACTGCGCGGCGGCGGCCCCGGATAGATCGGAGCCGGCAATGGGATGCGCCGGCACGCAATGCGCCAACTGGTCCGGCAAATGCCGGCGGTACAACTCCACCACGTCGCCCTTGGTGCTGCCGGCGTCGGTAACGACCGTCTCCGGCCGCAGCCGCGGCGCCATCGCCGCCATCAGCGCGCCCATCTGCCCCACCGGCGAGGCCAGCAACACCAGATCGGCGCGCCCGGCCACCTCGGCCAAATCCTGGCTGATTTCGTCCACCACGCCCAGTTCCAGCGCCCGCTCCAGGTTTTCCCGGGTGCGGCCGACGCCGATCACATGCCGCGCCATCCCGGCGCGCTTCAGCGACAGGGCGAACGAACCGCCAATCAGGCCCACGCCCACCACCACCAGGGTATCCATCCCTTGCTGCACCGCTTCTCCTCTATCCATCGCCTTGGAACCTAGAACGGCTATCATACCTGCCTAGTGTTGGCTGACAACCACTCCGTTGCGACGCATCAAGCGCGCGCCCTGCATAGGACATCCGATGAGCTACAGTTTTTATTGCTATTTCAAGGTCGACACGGACAACGCGCCCCTGCTTGCGCGGCTGCGGGCGCTGCAAGCCGGCGTTCTGGCCCGCGCGGGTGTCGCCGGCCGCCTGCTGCGTCGACGCGACGACGCCGGCACCTGGATGGAAGTTTATGAGGAGATAGCCGACGCGGACGCTTTCCGACGCGTCTGGCAGGAGGTCAGCGCCGAATGCGGACTTACGGCCTTAAGCCGCCATGAGGAGTGGTTTCAGCCGCTGGATTAAGAAGCTGTTCACGATCCGCTGCGCGTTGTGGGGCGTGACACGGTGAGTATCCCTTCGAAATGCACATGCACCGTGTCAGCCGTTTTCAAGGCGGTATCGCCGAAGCGCAGCAGACTTTGAACTGGTTCTAAGAGCCTGTTCACGATCTCGCGAGCAAGCGCGAGACAAGGCGAAAACGAGCGAAAAAGCGGAATGTACACGTGGCACATGAGCATTTTGAGCTTGTTTTTAACGCCGTATCGCCGCAACGCAGCAGATCGTGAACAGGTTCTAAGAAATCGGCCAGCTCAGGGTATCTGCCGGCCGCGCCAAGTGAAATCCCTGGACAAAGTCGCAGCCGGCGGCGCGGGCGATGTCCAGTTGCATCTCGCTTTCTATGCCCTCGCCCACCACCTTGGCCCCGTGCAGCTTCAGGATGGCCACCAACTCGGCCAATTTGTCTCGCAACGCCGGCCGCATCAAGGCCCGCCGCATTAGCACCTTGTCCAACTTGACGTAATCAGGCTCCAGCAGCCACACCCGTTCCAGATTGGACGCGCCCTGGCCAAAGTCGTCCAGGGAAATCAGGAAGCCCAGATCGCGGTAGCGTTGCACCGCGCCATGCAGCCGCACCGGATCGCTGACCGCGTCCTCGACAATCTCCAGGCACACATGGCTAGGCTGCACGCCCAGCAGTTGCAAGACCTCGGCGAAAAACTGCCCATGCGCCTCGCTGACGTTCACCAAGTGCTGGGCATTGACGTTTAGCGACAGCACCAGGCCCGGCGGCGGCGCTTGCAACAAGAAATTGAGCAGATGCAGACAGCGCAGTTGCCGGTCCACATACACGGTGCGGCGCGGCGTGGTTTCCGCGGCGAACAGCACCGTGGGAATCAATTGGCCCCCAAAGCGGTCCGACACCCGCGCCAGCGCCTCCACCGACCACAACTTCGGCTCGCCGTCCTGCAAACGAAACACCGGCTGGAAGACGCTGCGAAAACGCCAGTCCTCGTGCTGTCCGCGCACGCGCTCATCACGCCAGGACAAGGGCTCCTCCTCGAAGCCATGCCGCGCCAGCATCTGATTCAAGCGCGGCAACGCCGCCTGCGCGCGCGGCGCGCCCAGGTCCCAAACCGCCACCTCACACTCCGCCATCGCCGACATCGCGCCTCCCGGCATGCGCCAAGAAAACAAACAAGAAAAAGGCCGAACATCGTTCGGCCCAAACAGGATACGAGAGAAACCTGCATGCGGTTCCATTGAACCGGCAAACAGAAAAAGGCCGGCTTTCAGGCGACAGCGCCGCCGAAAGCCGCCAGCGCTCTACTGCGCCAGAAAGACCGGCTCAATATACATGGCTCTCTTTATCTCTAAAAATAATTAAATGCTCGTTGTATAGTTCGTATAAATCTATGAGTCGAATTCAGGCTTGCTGCGAAGCCGGCTTGGCTTCCGCCTCATCCGTCTCCCCCGCCGGCCTTCCCATGATGCGGTCCAGCCACAGCGCGATCACGCCGTCGCCGGTGACGTTGCAGGCTGTGCCGAAACTATCCTGCGCCAAATAGAGCGCAATCATCAGGGCCAGGCTGGCCTCGGGGAAATGCAACATGCTGGCCAGGATGCCCAGCGCCGACATCACCGCGCCGCCCGGCGCGCCCGGCGCCGCCACCATGGTCACGCCCAAGAGCAGAATGAAGGGGAACATCACATCCCAGCTAGGCACATCCAGACCGGCCGTCATCAACATCACCGCGGTGGCGCAAGTCACCAGCGTGATGGTGGAACCGCACAGGTGGATTGTGGCGCACAGCGGCATCACGAAATCCGCCACCGGGCCGGAGACTTTCATCTGCTTGGCCGAGCGCAACGCCACCGGAATCGTCGCCGCCGACGACATGGTGCCCAACGCGGTCAGGTAGGCCGGCAGCATATTGCGGATCAAAGACCAGGGGTTGCGGCCGCTGGCGAGGCCCGTCACCGTGTACAGCAGGGTCAGCCAGATCCAATGCATGGCGATGGCCAGCACCAGTACCACCCCAAAGGTCTTCAACGTGGAGAACACGGAGCCGTCGGCCGCCATCTCCGCGAAAACGCAGGCGATATAGGCAGGCAACAACGGAATCAGCACTTTGGCCAACACCAGTTCGACGATGTCCTTGCCTTGATCCACCACTTCCTTGAGGCGCTGCGCGCGGGTGACGGCGATGCCCAGGCCAAACACGAAGGCCAGCATCAAGGCGGTCATCACATCGAACAGCGGCTTGATCTCCAACGTGAACAAGGCCTTGATCGCCGCCGGCTTATCGGTGGCGTGCACCCCCTGAGCGATCAGCGACGGCAGCACGCCGGAGGAGACGGCGAAGGCCGCCAAACCGGACAGAATAGTGGAGCAATAGGCCAGCCCCACGGTCCAGCCCAGCATCTTGCCGGAGTTGGACTCCAACGCGGCGATGCCGCTCATGATGTAAAACACGATAATCAGCGGAATCATGAAGCCGATGAACTGCCCGAACAGGGCTTTGAAAGTCATCAGCAAGGCCAGCGGCCCATCCGGGGCCCATAGCCCCAGCGCCAGGCCAACCGCCATGCCGGCCAGTAGTTTAAGGATCAATTTCACGGCAACCTCTCTGAGCTTGGTCTTAATGTTGTTCGCGATCCGCGCATGCGCTTGCCGCCATGCCCGGTCCGGACACGGCGCGCCAGTCGGAAGAATGGAATCCGCCCGGCAAGGGCGGCTTGGACAAGAAAGCAGACGCGGTCTGGGCAGGCCTGCCGACAACACCGGGAACTGCCCTCCCGGCGCCAGGCTTCAACCTTCAGGCTTGAAGCGACAGGCTGTGTTGCAGGGCGCGCAGCAGTGGATGAGGTGTCCAGCTGCGCTCGCCCAAGCGGGTAATCTGCCAGATACCCATCAGGCTATTGGAGAGAAACACCGCATCGGCGTCAATCAAGCGCGACGTGGAAAGTCGCGTTTCAGTAAAAGAGCGTCCGATATCCAAACAATACGCGGTCAACCAATCCCGCACCGCTCCGTTCACACCGCAACGGTCCAGCCTCGGCGTGACGATCGCTTCGCCTTCCAGCACGTAGACATTGCTCATCGTGCCCTCGGCCACCCAACCCTCCATGTCCAGCATCAGGCCCTCGGCGACAGCGGGATCTTGCCACTCAGAGCGCGCCAGCACGTTCTCCAGCCGGTTTAGGTGCTTGATGCCGGCCAAAGCCGGCTGCAAGGCCAAGCGGGTTTCGCACCAGCGCGCCGTCACGCCCTGTTCAGATCGCTCCGGCGGATAGCCGTTCCAGGCCGCGGCGCTGACGATGCGAGTGCAGGACGGGGCCTCCGGCATCGCATAACCACGCGCGCCTGCGCCGCGGGTCAGCATAATCTTGGCCGCAGCGCGCGGCAGGCCGTCTCCCGCCGCGGCCAATTCCGCCAGCAGCAAGCTCTCCTCCGGCGGGGGCAGACGCAGCCTGCGCGCGTCGTCGCACAAACGCGCGTATTGCCACGCCCACAACCTGGGCTTGCCCTCTCTCAGCTCCAGCGTCCGAAACACGCCGTCGCCGTAGGCCAGGCCGCGATCCGCAGCAGCGACCCTCTCGTCGGCGCGGCCGTTGATCAGCATCGCCATCAGGCCTGCTCCACGCCCAGCGCCCGCAGCAGGCCGCGCGCCTTGTGGCGGGTTTCCTGCAGTTCGCGCTCGGGATCGGAATCGGCGACGATGCCGCCGCCGGCGCGAAAACGCAGCGAGGCGCCCTCTTGCATGAAAGTGCGGATCAGGATGTTCAAGTCCATGCTGCCGTCGCGGTTGAGGTAGCCAAGGCTGCCGGTATAGGCGCGCCTAGCGCTGTTTTCCAGTTCGCGAATAATTTGCATGGTGCGCACCTTGGGGCAGCCGGTGATGGTGCCGCCGGGAAACAACGCACGCAGCGTGTCAGCCGGACCCACGCCGGAACGCAGGCGGCCTCGAACATTGGATTCGATGTGATGGACATAAGCGTAGCTTGCCACGGCCATCAATTCGTTGACCTCAACGCTGCCGGGCAGGCAAATACGCCCCAGATCGTTGCGCTCCAGATCGATCAGCATCACATGCTCCGCCCTCTCCTTGACGCTGGAAATCAAACGTTGCTTCAAGGCGGCGTCTTCCACCGGGTCCTTCGAGCGCGGATGGGTGCCGGCGATCGGCCGCGTTTCCGCCCATCCCTCGCTCACCCGCACCAGTCTCTCCGGCGAAGAGCTGACGATCTGCGCGTCGCCAAAGTCCGCTAAGGCCGAAAACGGCGCCGGGTTGGCGCGGCGCAGAGCGGAGAACAGATCGACGGCGGCCACGCCGGCTTCCAGCTCGGCGCGCCAGCCGCGCGAAATATTCACCTGGAACACATCACCTTCGTAGATGTAGCGCTTGAGACGGACGACCGCGTCGGTGTACCACTGCGGCGGATCTTCCTCCAAACCCCGCAGGGCCACCGGACGCGGCGCGAACACCGGCGCAGCTTGGGCCAGGCTCAACGCCCGCTGCCACAGTTCGGCGCTTTCCGCCACGATCCAGCCGCAGCCCTCGCGGCGATCCACCAGCACCGCGGCCGGGGTGCGCGCCAACGCCGCCAGCGGAAAGCTGTCCGGCAACGCTTCGGGTACGCTGGGCTCGAACTCGGACAGCAGATCGTAGCCCAGGTAAAGAAAATGCCCGCCGACAAAAGGCAGTTGGTGGCGGTTATCGACCGCTTGCGGCTTGAACTCCGCCAAGCGGCGCAGGAAATCGCCGCCTTCCCCCGCGTAAAACAGCTCGCGCCCGTCTTCCAGCAACAAAAGATCCCAGCCAGTGTCCCCGGAGGACATCATCAAGTAGGGAAAGGTTTGCGGATCCGCCGCATGTATCGCCAGCAAGTCCGGCGCAAAATCCAGTTTCTGAGTGAACATCGAGAAAGTCCCGGGCCGGCAGCCCGGCGCAGCTTGCCGCCCGCTTTGACCCGGACGGCGTGAAAACAAAGAAAAACCGCTGCGAGTGTAGCGCAGCGGTTCGGGCAGTCAATCGACAAGACTACGATCAGACGCGCTTGAACACCAGCGTGCCGTTGGTGCCGCCGAAACCGAAGGAGTTGGAGATGCCGATGTCGATCTTCATCTCGCGAGCGGTATTGGCCACGTAGTCCAGATCGCAGCCGGCCTCCACATCCTGATCGTGCAGGTTGATGGTGGGCGGCGAAACCTGGTTGTGCACCGCCAAAATGGTGTAGATCGCCTCCACGCCGCCAGCGCCGCCCAGCAAGTGGCCGGTCATCGACTTGGTGGAGTTGACCACCAGCTTCTTGGCGTGGTCGCCAAAGGCCAGTTTGAGCGCCGTGGTTTCATTGGCGTCGCCCAAAGGCGTGGACGTGCCGTGAGCGTTCACGTACTGCACTTGGTCGGCGTTGATGCCGGCGTCGCGCAGCGCGTTGCTTATGCCGCGCGCGGGACCCTCGGCGCTGGGCGCCGTGATGTGGTGGGCGTCCGAACTCATGCCGAAGCCGATCAACTCGGCGTAGATCTTGGCGCCGCGTTTGACCGCGTGCTCATAGTCTTCCAGCACCAGCACGCCGGCGCCCTCGCCCATGACGAAGCCGTCCCGGCCCTTGTCCCAGGGACGGGAAGCCGTGGCCGGGTCGTCGTTGCGCGTGGACAAGGCCTTCATCGCGGCGAAACCGCCGATGCCCAGGCGGGAAACCGCGCCTTCGGCGCCGCCGGCCACCATGACGTCTGCGTCACCGTACTGGATCATCCGCGCCGCGTCGCCGATGCAATGCGCGCCTGTGGTGCAGGCGGACACGATGCCGTAGGTCGGCCCCTGATAACCTTTCAGGATGGATACCTGGCCGGCGATCAAATTGATCAGCGAGCCCGGAATGAAGAACGGGCCGATCTTGCGCGGGCCGCCTTCCTGCAAGGCCACGCCGGTTTCCTCGATCAGCGGCAAGCCGCCGATGCCGGAGCCGATGTTGACCCCGACCCGGGTCTTGTCCAGGCCCGGAATATCATCCAGCCCAGCGTCCGCCACCGCCTGCAAGGCCGCGGCGATGCCGTAATGGATGAACAGGTCGTTGCGGCGGGCTTCCTTCGGCGAGATATAGTCGCTGATCTCAAAGCCCTTCACTTCGCCCGCGATCTGGCAAGCCATATCGCTGGCGTCGAAACGGGTAATCTTGGCGATGCCGCTGTGGCCGGCCAGCAAATTGGCCCAACCGGTGGCGACGTCGTTGCCGACCGGGGACACATGGCCCAGGCCGGTTACTACAACTCTGCGTTTTGACACGAAGAATCTCCGTGAGAGATGGGAGGGCAGTCTCCCGACGAGACCGTCCACGCATTACGATGCCCTACGGTTTGGCAGGGATCAAACGCGCGTTTGGCATCCTCTTGGCAAAAGACCTCTGCGAAGAGACCAGAAGGCTCCGGGCAGAGGTCCTAATACCCCTCGAAAGGGAAGGAATTACTTGTTCAAGTGAGCAGTGACGTAGTCGACGGCTTGCTGAACGGTGGTGATCTTCTCGGCCTCTTCATCCGGAATTTCGCACTCGAACTCTTCTTCCAGAGCCATTACCAGCTCAACGGTGTCGAGGGAGTCGGCGCCCAGATCGTCCACGAACGAAGATTCGATTTTCACTTCGGCTTCGTTCACGCCCAGTTGTTCGGCAACGATCTTCTTAACGCGCGCTTCGATGTTTTCCATTTGTTTAAACCCTTGACCTTTCTGATTCGGGATAACAAAACCCCGGTATTCTACAAAAAAAAATTAGAGCAGCCTACCTAAATCTCCAGGCGGGCCGCAAGCTCGTTCACGGCATCAACATGCCGCCGTTGACATGCAGCGTCTGGCCGGTGATATAGCCAGCGCGATCCGACGCCAAAAATGCGGTGGCGTCGGCGATATCCTTGGCGTCGCCCAGGCGGCCCAGGGCAATCTGCTCGACCAGCGCCGCGCGTTGCGCTTCCGGCAGCGCGCGGGTCATGTCGGTATCAATGAAGCCGGGCGCCACGCAATTGACGGTGATGTTGCGGCTGCCCACTTCGCGCGCCATCGACTTGGTGAAGCCGATGATGCCGGCCTTGGCCGCCGAATAGTTGGTCTGGCCCGGATTGCCGGACACGCCCACTACCGAGGCGATATTGATGATGCGGCCGAAGCGCGCCTTCATCATGCCCCGCAGCACAGCCTTGGACGCCTTGAACACCGATTTCAAATTGGTGTCCATGATGTCGTCCCAGTCTTCGTCCTTCATCCGCATCAGCAAGCCGTCGCGAGTGATGCCGGCATTATTGACTAGGATCGCGATTGCGCCGAATTCTTTCTCGATGGATTCGACCAGCGCGTCGATCGCGCCGGCCTCGGTCACATTCAGCACCCTGCCGGCGCCGCCCTGTGCGGACAGACGCTCATGGATGCTCGCTGCGCCGGCCTCGCTGGTTGCGGTGCCGATCACCACGGCGCCTTCGGCGGCCAGCGCCGCGGCGATCGCCGCGCCGATGCCGCGCGATGCGCCGGTGACCAATGCCACTTTGCCTTGCAGGCTCATTGCAGTCTCCTTATCGTTATTCCCGGCCCCGTCTTGGCGAGGCCGCATTACATTCAGTTCAGTTCGCCGCGAGCGGCTTCCAGCGCCGCCACATCAGTCAGCGCCAGACATTTGACGTTACCGTCGATGCGCTTCGCCAAGCCGGCCAATACCCTGCCCGGCCCGCATTCCGCCATCTGCGTCACGCCATCGGCGGCCAGCTTCTGGATGGTCTCGGTCCAACGCACCGGCATGTACAACTGGCGCGTCAGCGCGTCGCGAATCTGCGCCGGCTCGGTGTAGCTGGCGACGTCTGCGTTGTGCAGCACCGGAATGGCCGGAGCGCTGATGTCCGCCTGTTCCAGCGCCGCGGCCAGCTGCTCCGCCGCGGGCCGCATCAGCGCGCAATGCGAGGGCACGGACACCGGCAAGGGCAGCGCGCGCTTGGCGCCGCGGGCCTTGCACTGCTCCATGGCCCGTTCCACCGCGCCTTTATGCCCGGCGATCACCACCTGGCCCGGCGAATTGAAATTGACCGCTTCCACCACTTCGCCCTGAGCCGCTTCCGCGCAAGCGGCGCGGATGTCCTCGTCGGACAAGTTCAGGATGGCGGCCATCGCGCCGACGCCCACGGGCACCGCGGATTGCATCGCCTCGGCGCGCAGACGCACCAGTTTCACCGCTTCGGCGAAGGGCAGCGCCGCCGCCGCCACCAAGGCGGTGTACTCGCCCAGGCTGTGACCGGCCACCAGCGTCGGCTGCCGGCCGTTCAACTCCTGCCAGGCCAGGTAAGTGGCGTAGCCGGCGGCCAGCATGATGGGCTGGGTGTTGACGGTGGCGTTGATCTCGTCGGCCGAGTCCGCCTGCAGCATCGCCCACAGGTCGACGCTCAAGGCGTCCGATGCTTCGTCAAAAGTGTGTTTCACCACGGGCAAATCGGCAAAGCCATCCATCATTTTCAAGCTTTGCGAGCCTTGGCCCGGGAACAGAAATGCAAACGCCATAGTCGACTCCTGAGAATTCGACGCAAGAATGACGCAAACCGGCGACGTCTGCCAAGCCTAACGATCAAATATCGCTCAGACTAGTGACCTCACGGTCAGCCGTCGGCGGCTTGCGCGCCAATGTTTGGATCAGATCTTCAACAATACAGCGCCCCAGGCGAAACCGCCGCCTATACCTTCAAGCAATACGGTCTGGCCCCGACGAATGCGCCCGTCGCGCACCGCGCTGTCCAAGGCCAGCGGAATCGATGCGGCGGAAGTATTGCCCTGTTGCGGCAATGTGACGATCACGCGGTCCATCGGCAAGCCCAAATGCTTGGCGGTGGATTCGATGATGCGCAAATTGGCCTGATGCGGCACCAGCCAGTCCACTTCGCTCTTGTCGACGCCGGCTTCCGCCAGCGTCTTGACGGCGATGTCGGACAAGGCCTTGACCGCGAATTTGAACACAGCCGGGCCATCCATGTGCAGATAGGGCATGCCCTGGATCTTGCCGCCTGAAATCTGGGCCGGGGTGTTGAGAATGTCCTTGTAGCGTCCATCCGCCGCCAGCTTGGCGTGCAGGATGCCCGGCTCGTCGGAATCGCCGAGAATCACCGCGCCGGCGCCGTCGCCGAACAGCACACAGGTGCGGCGGTCGTCCCAATCCAGCACCCGCGACATGATTTCCGCGCCCACCACCAAGGCGCGACGGGCCATGCCGCTCTTGATGTAGTTGTTGGCGGTTACCAAGGCGAACATGAAGCCGGCGCATACCGCCTGCACGTCAAACGCCGCGCAGCCGGGAATGCCCAGTTTTTCCTGCAGCAAACAGGCTGTGCTGGGGAAAACCATGTCAGGAGTGGTGGTGGCGACGATGATCAGATCGATCTCGTGCTTGTCGATGCCCGCGCTCTGGATCGCGGCTTCCGCCGCCTTGAGCGCGAGATCGCTGGTTTTGTGTTCGTCTGCCGCAATATGGCGCGCGTGGATGCCAGTGCGCGAGACTATCCACTCGTCGCTGGTATCCACGCGTTCGGCCAACTGCGCATTGGTGAGCACCTGCTCGGGCAGAAAGCTGCCGGTGCCTAGAATGCGGGAATAGCCCATGGTTGTCAGTTCGCTTCCGCCTCGGACTGCTTGAGATTATTTAATTGGTGCGCAATCCGGTCGGCGATGTGACCAATCACGTCGGAGCCGGCTTCCTCGCAAGCCTGCTCCAGCGCGTAACGGAATCCTGTGACATCGGTCCCGCCGTGGCTTTTCACCACGATGCCGCGCAGGCCCAGCAAGCTGGCGCCGTTGTAGCGGCGAGGATCAATGCGTTTCTTGAAGAGCTTGAGCACCGGCAGCGCGGCCAGCGCGCACATGCGCGTCCACCAACTGCGGCCAAACTCTTCTCTCAGGAACACGGCGAACATGTGAGCCAGCCCCTCAGCTGTCTTCAAAGCCACATTGCCGGTGAAACCGTCGCAGACTACCACATCCACCGTGCCTTTACAGATGTCGTCGCCCTCCACGTTGCCGTGGAAATTGAGTTCGGACTGGCGCAGCAGTTCAGCGGTCTTCTTGATATTGTCGTTGCCCTTGATGTCTTCCGAGCCGATGTTCAGCAGGCCCACGCAAGGAGTGGCGATGCCGCTAAGGCACACCACCAGTTCGGACCCCATGATGCCGAACTGCAACAGTTGTTCTGGAGTGCAATCGACGTTGGCGCCCAAGTCCAACACGCAAGACAAGCCCTTGACGGTGGGCAGCATCTTGGCGATGGCGGGCCGGTCGATGCCGGGAATGGTCTTGAGCACGAAACGCGCGGTCGCCATTAGAGCGCCGGTATTGCCGGCGGACACGGCGGCCTGAGCCTCGCCTTCTTTGACCAGATTGATGGCCACCCGCATCGACGAGTCTTTCTTGTTTTTCAAGGCGAGCTGAGGCGCCTCATCCATGCCCACCACTTGGGTAGCGTGCTGGATGCGGATGCGTTCACGCGCGACGCCTTGGTGCGCGTCCAGTTCCGCCTCTAGGGCAGGCTGGTCGCCAACAAGAATCAAACGGGTGTCGGGATGGTTCTGCAGGAATTGGATCGATGCAGGGACGGTAACCTTGAGGCCAACGTCACCGCCCATTGCATCAACCGCGACGGTGATAGTCATCAACGAGTGCGGTAATAGTGCTGCCTAATCAGTGAGGAAAGTAGGAAAACGGGGAGATTACTCGCCCTTGGTCTTCACAACTTTGCGGCCGCGGTAAAAACCGTTCGGGCTGATGTGGTGGCGCAGGTGTGCTTCACCGGTGCTGGCTTCTACGGCCAATGCCGGGGCGGTCAGAAAATCGTGTGCACGATGCATGCCGCGCTTGGACGGGGACTTTTTGTTCTGTTGAACAGCCATGGTCGACTCCTAAGAAATTCAAGTAGATTCGGTTCGAATCCGGGTTTTACTCGGACTTGGGTCTCTTAAGCGCCGCCAGCACCGCAAACGGATTGGGCTTGTCAGCCTTGGCGAGCGAGAGAGTTTCCCTGCCGCAATCGTCGTGTTTCGGCGACAACGGCAAGCCCATAATGATTTCGTCTTCGATCAGCGCAGTCAGGTTCAGTTCCGGTTCGGCGATGATTGCGTCCAGCTCTTCGTCTTGCTCGCAAGCTTCTTCCAGCTTGTCCGGATCGGTAAACAAGGTGACCACCGAATCGGTGTCCAGGCTGTACGGCATGCTTTCCATGCAGCGCTGGCAAGTCACTTTGAGTTCCGCCGACAAATGAAGACGCAGCGACAAACGGTTCAACCGGTCGCGAAAACCGTCCAGGGCGTATTTTACTTCCCCGGAGGCGTCGGACAGGTCGCTGTGCACACGCTCATCCAGCTCGCCAACCGGCAGTTTGCCGGCTTGCGAACGCCCTTCCCGGGCGAACTTGAGCGGATCGATCAAAATCGGTTTAGACATAAACCTCGCATGGTACAATCCATTCCCCTGATTTGTCAAAAGAAACAAGGAGCCCTCCGCGCGCGCCGCCAGGCCGCCCCGGCTCCGCAACAAGCGACGTCCACACCATGCAGATCGTACTGGCCTCCACTTCCCGCTATCGCCAAGAAATCATCGCCCGTCTGGGCCTGCCCTTCCACGCTGAACCGCCGGTGTGCGACGAAACCCCGCTGCCGGGCGAAACCGCGCTGGAAACCGCGCTGAGGCTGGCGCGCGCCAAGGCGCAATCGCTGGCGGAGAAGCATCCGCAAGCGCTGATTATAGGTTCCGACCAAGTGGCTTTGCTTGACGGACAGCAGATAGGCAAGCCAGGATCGTTTGAAAACGGCGTCAAGATGTTGCAATGGATGAGCGGCCGTACCGTCGTCTTCCATTCGGCGCTGGCCTTGTACAACAGCGCCGAAGGCCGCCTGCAGGAAACGGTGGGCATCACCCGCGTTACCTTGCGCGAACTGAGCGAAGCGCAAATCCGCAACTACCTGGAACGCGAACCGGACGCGCTGCACTGCGCCGGCAGCGCCAAGAGCGAAGGCCTGGGCGGCGCGCTGCTGGAACGCGTGGAATCCGACGACCCCAACGCGTTGATCGGCGTGCCCTTGTTCAAATTGATTACGATGCTGGCCAACGAAGGCGTGGAGATTTTGCGATGAGCGGCACCCTGTTTCTAATCCCCGCCCCCTTGGGTGACGAATCCATCGCCTGGCTGCCCGAAGCCGAACGCGCCAAGGTGCTGCACCTGACCCGCTTCGTGGTGGAGGCCGAAAAAACCGCGCGCAAGCATCTGAAGGCGCTGGGCGTCAGCGCGCCCATCCGCGAACTCGCCATGAGCACGCTGAACGAGCACACCCCGGCCGCCGACGTGGCCGCCTTGCTCCAACCGCTGCTGGACGGCCACGACCTCGGCCTGATTTCCGAAGCCGGCTGCCCGGCGGTGGCCGACCCCGGCGCGCAACTGGTGGCGCTGGCGCACGAACGCGGCTTGCGAGTGGAGCCCTTGATCGGCCCCTCTTCCATCCTGCTGGCGCTGATGGCCAGCGGCGCCAACGGACAGTGCTTCGCCTTCCACGGCTATCTGCCGGTGGACGCGGCGGACAAGGCCAAAATCGTCAAGGAACTGGAGCTGCGTTCGCGCCAGCGCAACGAAACTCAAGTCTTCATCGAAACGCCGTACCGCAACAATGCCTTGCTGCAACAGCTGCGGGACACGCTGTCCCCCGCCACCCGGCTGGCAGTGGCTTGCGACCTGACTTTGCCGAGCCAGACCATCGTCAGTCGCCGGGTCAAGGACTGGCCCAAAGACGCGCCGGATCTGCACAAACGTCCGGCCATTTTCATCATTCACGCCGCCTGAGCCCGCCCATGGCCAAAATTCCGCCGCTGATCCACTCCCTGCTGGACACCGATCTTTACAAGTTCACCATGCTGCAAGTGGTGCTGCACCAGTTCCCCGCCTCGCACGGCGAATACGAGTTCAAGTGCCGCAACCGTCCAGACATGCCGCTGACCCAGCTGAAGAAGGAGTTGGAAGCGCAACTGGACTGGCTGTGCCAGTTGCACTTCACCCAGGAAGAGCTGGCCCATCTGCGCACGCTACGCTTCATCAAGAGCGATTTCGTCGATTACCTGGAGCTGTTCCACCTGCAGCGGCGCTTCATCACCGTGTCCTGCCAAGACGAGGAACTGGTGATTCGCATCAAGGGCCCGCTGGTGCAAGCGATGTTCTTTGAAATCTTCGTGCTCGCCATCGTCAACGAACTGTATTTCCGCCGCCTCGATTCAGCCGAGGTCCGCGCCGAGGGCCTCCGCCGGCTGGAAGCCAAGATTGCCGTGCTGGAACGCTTCCGCGACAGCGAGGCCGAACAGCAACGCTTCCCCTTGCTGATCGCCGATTTCGGCACCCGCCGCCGCTTCAGTCGGGAATGGCAGCAGCACGTGGTGGAACGCCTGAACAACGCGCTGCCGGACATTTTCCGCGGCACCAGCAATGTTTATCTGGCCTGGAAACTGGGCATCACCCCGATAGGCACCATGGCGCATGAGTTTTTCCAAGCCTTCCAGGCGCTGGGGGTGCGACTGCGCGATTTCCAGAAGGCGGCATTGGAATCCTGGGTGCAGGAATATCGCGGCGACCTCGGCATCGCGCTGACCGACGTGGTGGGCATGGACGCTTTCCTGGCGGACTTCGACCTTTATTTCGCCAAGCTGTTCGACGGCCTGCGCCATGATAGCGGCGACCCCTATCAATGGGGCGAAAAGGCGATCGCACATTACCGCAAGCTACGCATCGACCCGGCCACCAAAATGTTGACCTTCAGCGACGGCCTGAGCGTGGACAGCGCGCTGGACCTGCACCGCCACTTCAGCCCCAACATACAAGTCAGCTTCGGCATCGGCACTCATTTCACCAACGACATGGGGCTTGAGCCACTGCAAATTGTCCTCAAATTGGTCAGCTGCAACGGCCAGCCGGTGGCCAAGCTGTCCGACAGCCCGGGCAAGACCATGTGCAGCGACGAAACCTTCCTCGCCTATCTGCGCCAGGTGTTCAAGGTGGCGCTGCCAACCTGAGAGCGTACTCAAAGTCCGCTGCGCGTCGGAAGGGAAATTGTGCGATGAGCGCCGGCTTCGAAATGCTCATGTACCACGCGTACATTCCGCTTTCTCAGCCGTTTTCGCCTGTCTCGCCCTAGCTCGCGAGACCTTGAACAGGCTCGGAGCCCTCCTCGAACGCCAGCGCGCTTAGCACTTGCCGGCGCGCCGGTTCTGGCAACCCTTCGCCGGCCAGCGCGACCGTCTGTCTGCCCAAGGCTTGATAGACGGCGCGCAACTCGCCATCGTCCATCGCCTGCAAATGCAGGGCCACCGTCGACGCGTCGCCCCGCGCGATCGGCCCGGTCAAGGCCGCTTGCGGCCCTAGCGCCAGCGCGTTCTCCAAGGTCTGCCGCATCAGACCGCCCAGCAAGGGCGTAATCAATTCTTCCGGCACACCGCCCTGCCCGGCCAAGTGCCGCGCGATGGCGGTCAGCGTCACCAGATAATTGGACGCCACCGACAAGGCCGCGTGATAGGCCGGCTTGCCGCCGTTGGTTAGTTCAAACGGCCGCCCGCCTATGGCCTGCGCCAGCGCCCGCAAAGCGACGCACGCCTCGGCGTCGCCCTCCAGCGCGCACAGCACGCCGGAAAACCCTTCAAGCGCGACAGCGGGATCGGCGAAGGAAAACGCCGGATGCAGGCTGCCGATATGCGCGCCGCGCGCCGCCGTCGGCCGCAATAATTCGGCCCCGCTAACACCGCTGGCGTGAAACACCACAGCGCCGGACGGCACGCCGGACGCGGCCAGCCGCTGGGCGCAATCGGCGATCGCCGCATCCGGCACCGCCAGCAGATAAAGATCGGCGGCGGCCAAATCCGCCCACTCCGTCACCGGCCGGCCCATGCCGATGAAGGCGCAGGCGGCGGCGGCGGAGTCCATATTACGCGTCATCACGTCCTGCACGCTGTAGCGGCCGGAACGCCGCGCCAACGCCGCCAAGGTCTTGCCCAGGCGCCCCGCGCCTATGATGTTGATCCGAATCACGCTTCCCCCTGAATATCTCAACCGCCTGGGCGAGACCCGACCCGGGCGCAGACAAAAAAACATCGTTGCACGATAATGCGGTGCATGGACGCCGCGCATCGGCGACGCCTGCCTCCGGAGAGATCCCACCATGAAGCTCGCCGTTTTTCTCGGCGTCATCGCCGCCGTCTTTCTCTACCTGATCACGCTATACAACGCGCTGATCAATTTGAAGCACCAGTTGACGCAAAGCTGGGCCAATATTGATGTCATCCTCAAACAGCGACACGACGAGTTGCCTAAGCTGGTGGAGGTGTGCCGGCAATACGCCCAGTTCGAACAGGAAACCCTGACTCAGGTCATGGCCGCCCGCGGCGCGGTGGCCGATTTCGCCCGGGCCCGGGATCCGGAAGCCCTCGGCGCAGCGGAAGGCCGCCTGCACGGTCTGATCAGCCAGCTGTACGCGGTGGTCGAAGCCTATCCGGCGCTGCAGGCGGATCAGCAATTCTCGCAATTAAGCGCGCGCATCAGCCAACTGGAAGAAGCGCTGGCGGATCGCCGCGAACTTTACAATGAGGCGGTCAAACTCCACAACGCCCGCATCGAACAGTTCCCCGATGTGCTGCTGGCCCGATTATTTCACTTCCCGCCGGCCCGGCCCCTGCGTTTTGCCGCCGCGGAAACCCGCGACGTGGACATGAAAGCGCTGTTCGCGCGCGACTGACATGCCGGCGCTCCCCTCTGTGCTGCAAGTCCTGGGGCTGACCCTGTATCTGCTGGCCGCAGCCATATGGCTCCTTGGCGGAGAAGCCCGCCACGGCCTGCTGATCGCGGCCATCGTCGGGCTGATAAGCTGGCGCATGAACTACCGCCATTATCGCCAGGTGGCGGACACGCCCACCTCCAGGCTGGGCAGCGCGGCGTTGGGTCAGGTCGAATTATGCGGCCGGGCCCGCTGCCATCCCGGCGCGCCCAACTACAGCCCCTTAAGCGGCCGGCGCTGCGCCTGGTATCGCTGCTGGCGCGTAGACGAGCGCCGCAAGCTGGACTGGGATGACTGGCTGGCCTGGGCCTTACAACGCTCCAACCGAATGGCGACCAGTGCCAACCCGCCGGAAATCAGCAGCGACGACAGCTTCCTGCTAGTAGACGGCGACGCGGAAGCCACCATCCTCCCCGGCGCCGCGCAAGTGGTCGCCCGCCACCGGCGCCGCTGGCACGAAGATGGCATGCTGCTGATAGAGGAATGGATAGATGAAGACGAGGCCATCTATGTCCGCGGCCAGTTGCGACGCCTGGATTCTCGCGCCACCGCTCTGGACTTGCGCCTGGACATCGGCGCCAAACTGGCGGAATGGAAAAACGACAAGGAAGACCTGTTGCGCCGCTTCGACCTGGACGGAGACGGCCAACTCAGCGAACAGGAGTGGTCGCTGGCGCGCGCGGCGGCGCAACGCGAAGTCATCGCCCTGCAGCAGGAACTGGCGCGACAGCCGGCCTCCTTGCTGCTGAGCGGCGATGAGCAAAGCGGGCCACTCATCATCACCACCTTGTCGCCGGAGCAAAGCGCGCGATGGTTCCGCCGCCGAGCCTGGCTCCACGCCGCCGTGGCGTTTGCCTGCGTATTGGGCTGGCTCAAGCTGGCTCGGCTCTAAAAACCTGTTCAAAGTCTGCTGCGCGTCGGCGATACGGCGTTAAAAACAAGCTCAAAATGCTCATGTGCCACGCGTACATTCGGCTTTCTCAGCCGTTTTCGCCTTGCCTAGCCTTAGCTCGCGAGATCGTAAACACGTTCTAAACCTCTATACTGAAACCAGAGCAATCGCCACGCGGCAGGAGCGCACATGATCCGCCTGATCTATAGCAGCGCAGCCCACCACCCGGTTTCAGCCGAAACCATGCATAAGCGCATCCGCCATTTTCGCGACTACAACCAAAGCCAGGGCATCGCCAGCGTGCTGCTGATGCTGAACGACGACTTTCTGCAAATACTGGAAGGCCCTGAAGAAAACATCGATGCGCTCTATCAACGTATCGCGCGCGACCCGCTGCACCATCAACTGACCTTGCTGTCGCGCGAGGAGATCGAACACCCCATGCTGGCGAACCATCCGTTGGAATACCTTGCTCCGGTGCCGCAAGCCGATGGCAAACCGCTATCCGCGGCCGCCATCGCCCGAGACGCCGGCTGGACCCTGCACGGCAAGGTCCAGCATGTGATTCAAAGCTTTCTCGACGGCAAATGGCATCACCACCTGCCCAACGGCATGAATCCGCAAGTGCTGCACCGCGGCTGAATCCATCTATATATATAGTGTCTTCGCGATCAACCGCGGCTTGCCCCCCCCCTCTTCGGCCCTCCATCTTGCCTCACACATCCGCAAACAAGCGTTACCTCGCCGCAGCAGTCAGCGCCTGGTCGATGTCGGCCAGAATGTCGTCGATATGTTCGATGCCTATCGACAAACGCACCATTTCCGGCCGCACCCCGGCGCGCAATTGCTCATCAGCCGACAACTGGCGATGAGTGGTGGTGGCCGGGTGGCAGGCCAGCGATTTGGCGTCGCCGATATTCACCAGCCGGGTCACCAGTTGCAAAGCGTCGATGAAGCGCCCGCCTGCCGCCGCGCCGCCTCGGATGCCGAAGGACAGCACACCGGAAGCCCGGCCGCCGAAGTAACGCTGGGCAAGGTGGTGGTCCGGGTGATCTTCCAGCCCGGCGTATTCAACCCACTCCACCGCAGGATGAGCTCGCAGATGCTCGGCCACTTGCTGCGCGTTGGCGCAGATTCGGTCCATGCGCAACGCCAGTGTCTCTATGCCTTGCAAAATCAGAAAGGCGTTGAACGGCGCCAGCGCCGCTCCCATATTGCGCAAGGGCACCACCCGCGCCCGCGCGATATAGGCCGCCGCCCCCAGCGCTTCCACATAGTTGACACCGTGATAGCTGACGTCCGGCGTGTTCAAGCGCGCGAAGCGCTCGGCATGCTCGGCCCAGTGGAAACGGCCGCTATCGACAATAGCGCCGCCTATGCTGTTGCCGTGTCCACCCAGATATTTGGTCAGGCTGTGCACCACGATATCGGCGCCGTGCTCGAACGGTCGGCATAGATATGGCGACGGCACCGTGTTGTCGACGATCAAGGGCAGACCATGGCGATGCGCTTGCTCGGCGAAAGCGGCGAAGTCGACTACATTGCCCAGCGGGTTACCAATGGATTCGCAAAACACCGCCTTGGTGCGCGCATCCGCCTTTTCTCCTATTTGCTCCGGATGACGGTGACTGACAAAGCGCACCTCGATGCCCAGCTGCGGCAGCGTGTGGGCGAATAAATTATAAGTGCCACCATACAGGGTGCTGGTCGCGATGATGTTGTCGCCGGCCTCGGCAACAGTTTGTATCGCGTACGTGATCGCCGCCATGCCGGAAGCCACCGCCAGCGCGCCAATCCCGCCCTCCAGCGCAGCCACCCGCTTTTCCAGCACGTCGGTGGTCGGGTTCATGATGCGGGTATAGATATTGCCCTGCACTTTGAGATCAAACAGATCCGCACCGTGCTGAGTGCTGTCGAATGCGTAGCTGGTGGTTTGGTACAAGGGCACCGCCACCGCCTTGGTTGTCGGATCCGGCGCATAGCCGGCATGCACTGCCAGGGTTTCCAGCTTCATCTTGTCGGTCCTTCCTTCTATCAGGGTAAGTGGCATACCGTTCGCCCATGCCACCCACCCACCTTAACCGGGAACCAAGACCAACAAAAGAAGCGAAACCTAACACCGCCAAACCAAACAATCTATGCGGACGCAAGAACAGACTGCAAACCTCATACAACTTCAAAACAGACAAAATAAAACAAAACATATTTTACAAACAACAAGTTAGCACTCACAGCCAATAGCATATATACAAGTGCGCCATCTCTTTTCAAGCTATTTACATAGACATCGCTTTCTATTATGATTCGATTGTGAATTCGTTCCGATGTGCGTCTTGCGGCATCGTGAATTCTCTTCAAGTCACGTTGATTTTTGAGCCCGCTCCTCGCGGGCTTATTTTTTTTCACCACCCCGAATCATTCTATTTCTTCCCCTCACCGCCGATAACCCTTTGGCATAAGGCTTTCCGCCGACAAGTGCATTTTTACAACACTTGCACGCAATGAGCCATTTTCATGATTTATCCATTTACTTCATTGGCTTAGCAAGACATTTCCATGTAAAACCACACATACAAAGCAACAATTGGTTGTTGATTTGCAACACCGTATTTACCTAAAAGTTGCATTTACACAACTTAGCCAATAGCATTTGCTCACATTCCTAAACCCATATAAAAGGATGACTTGACCATGAAAAAGAGTCTGATCGCCCTGCTGGTAGCTACTCTGCCGGCTGCAGCTTTCGCTGACGTGACCATCTACGGCAAAATCAAAGGCGGCGTTGAATACGTTGACAATGGTTCCACCAAGCAAACCAACATCGACGACCTGGGTTCCCGTATCGGCTTCAAAGGCAAAGAAGACCTGGGCAACGGTCTGAAGGCTATCTGGCAAGTTGAAACCGGTTTTGGCATTGATGGCCAATCCCGTACTGGTTCCAGCAGCGGCACTTTCGCTAGCCGTAACTCTTTCGTAGGTCTGCAGAGCGATCTGGGCACCCTGCGTCTGGGTAACGTGTCCAACTTCCTGGACAGCGACATGGGCATCGTTGACAGCTGGGAATACGGCAGCGACGCGCTGGGCCTGGGTATTTTCACCCGCGATGGCAGCCGTCTGAAGAACTCCGTGCGCTACGACCTGCCGAGCATCGCTGGCTTCAGCGCCGCTCTGCAATACGGCACCAAGGAAGACAAGAGCAAGAACACCCAAGCTCGTGAAACCACTATCGTTGGCCTGGGCTACGAAAACAGCGGCTTCTTCGGTAAGTATGCTTACATCCACGAGAGCAAAGCTCAATCGGCCGCCAATGTAATTGTTGACACGACGACCGGCAAAGCCATCGTATCCGACAAGGCTGGCGCTGGTCAGGTCTCTCTGGGTTCCTTCGTTAATCCGACCTCCAACGATAAGCATCGCCTGGAAGTTGGCTACAACGCCAACAACCTGCTGGTTGCCTTCGGCTACCAACAGCAAAAAGGTGGTTTGGATATCGTAGGCAGCACTTGGGCTAACCAAATCATCAACGGCGCCAACTACCCGGCTTCTAGCGTTATCGATGCCAACGGTAAAGTGAAAACCCGTGAATACGCTTTGACCGCTGCCTATACCATCGGCGCATTCACCCCGAAATTCACTTACGCTCACGGCGACAAGATTGAAGTTAGCGGCGTAAAACTGAACGACTCGCAATACAGCCAGTACGTACTGGGCGTTGACTACGCGATCTCCAAGCGCACCACCTTCGGCGCGCAATACGGTCAGATCGACGTTAAAGGCGGCCTGGACAACGCCAATAAAGACCTGAAGGCCTTCGGCGTGAACATGATCCACGCATTCTAATTTGTCGGTTCGACGCAAGAACCTACGAACATGAATGAGAAAAAGGCCCGCGCAAGCGGGCCTTTTTCATTGCCGGAGCCCTCTTTCCGGCTCACAGCCATTCCTGCGATAGCTATAGACGATAGTCTCTAGCAGCAGTCAGTCTCCTCCACACCTCCAAGAAAAAAGGGCAAGCTGCACGCTCGCCCTGTGATGGCCCTGCTACGCGTCGAATCAGGCCGGCGCCGCCTCGAACGCCCAAGTATCCTCCAGCCCGAATTCCACCCAGCACTCGCCCTTGGGCTTGGCTTGCTGACCAAAGGCGCGCAAGCGCAGATCTCCATGCTGCAACAGGTATTCCCAGCGGTCGCCCAAATACATCGACGCGATCAAGTGGGCCGGCAGGCTGTTGCCGCCCGGCTCATCTTGCACGCGCAACCGTTCCAAACGGATCACCGCCTCAGCCTGCTGCCCCACCTGCAATGCCTGCCTCGCAGTGGCGCGAAGTTGCCAGCCCTCGCCCTGCAAGGTGACGCTGGCGCCGTCCCGAGCAGCCACCTTGGCCTGCAGCGTATTGTTGGCGCCCATGAATTGCGCGGTATAAAGGGAAGCCGGCGCGGAATACAGCTCGGTAGGACTGCCTGCCTGTTCGATGCGACCGTTCTTCAACAACAAAATCTGGTCCGACATCGCCATCGCCTCACCCTGATCGTGGGTGACGCACAAGGCGGACAAGTTCATCGACACGATCAGTTCGCGCAACCACGCGCGCGCCTCTTCGCGCAGCTTGGCATCCAGATTGGACAGCGGCTCGTCCAGCAGGATCACCGGCGGGTTGTAAATCAGCGCCCGGGCGATAGCCACGCGCTGCTGCTGGCCGCCGGACAATTGATGCGGATAGCGCTCCGCCAAATGCCCTAGCCCCAGCTTGTCCAGAATCTGCCTCACCCTTGCGGCGATCTCTGCTGTCGAAGTCTGGCGCAATTTCAAACCATAGCCGACGTTCTGCGCCACGGTGCGATGCGGCCACAAGGCGTAAGACTGGAACACCAGGCCGAGGGAACGCTGCTCCACCGCCAGATTACAACCGACGGACGCGTCATACAAAGGCCTGCCGTCCAGCAGGATTTGACCTGCCGACGGCTGCTCCAGCCCGGCGATAGCGCGCAGCAAAGTGGTCTTGCCGCTGCCGGAAGCGCCAAGCAAGGACACCACCTGGCCGGCGGCCAGATCAAAGGAAACACCCTTCAAGATTGGATTCTGATCGTAATTCAGATGCAGATCGCGCACGCTCAGCTTAGTCATGCAGTTTCACTCCCAGACGCAAGGCCAGCGCCAAGCCGGCGCCCACCATCAAAATATTGATCACAGACAGAGCCGCCACTTGGTCCACCGCGCCGGTGGCCCACAGGGACACCAGCAGGGAACCGATCACCTCGGTGCCCGGCGACAGCAAATACACCGCGGTCGAATACTCCCGCTCGAAAATCATGAAGATCAGCAGCCAACTGGACAGCAGACCAAAACGGATCAAAGGCAAGGTCACGTCCAGACTGGTCCGCCGCTGACTGGCCCCGGCGGTGCGAGCGGCTTCTTCCAGCTCCGGCCCTACTTGCAGCAAGGCGCTCTGCACCAAGCGCATGCCATAGGCCAGCCAGACCACGGTGTAGGCCAGCCAGATCGACAGCATGCTGTTCTTCGCGCCTTGTAGGCCGGGCACAAACAAGAACACCCACAGAAAGGCCAAGCCGGCCAGGATGCCCGGCACCGCGCGAGGCAACAGCACCAGGTAATCCAGCAAGCGCGCCCCCCAATCGTGGCGGCGATGACCCGCGAAACCGACCAGGGTGTAGAAGCCCACCGCCAGCGCGCCGCCGATCACGCCGACGCCCAGCGTGTTGACGATGGCGCGGACGATGTTGTCTTCCTCGAACACCAGCGCGTAATGATCCAGCGTCAAGGTCTCCAGCAAGGACACGCCCTCGCCCCAGTGACTGACCACGGAGCGCAACGCAATGCCGGAAATCGGCACCACCACGGTGAGAAACAGCCACAACAGCACGATGGCCAGCGCCAGATAACGCCAAGGCCCCAGCGATAGCGGATGCTGGCGGCCGGCCTTGCCCTTGAGCGCGACGAAACGCTGAGCGCTGCGCAACAATCGGCGCTGCAACAGGACCAGCGGGAAAGTAATGGCGATCAGACACACCGCCACCGCGGCCATCAGGTGATAGGACGGCACGCCGAGTTTATTGGTCAGCTTGTACAGATAAGTGGCCAGCACCAGATGCCCTTCCGGATCGCCCAGCACCAGCGGCAGGCCGAATACCTCGAAACCGAGAAACACCACCAGTACGCCGGCAAACAGCATGGAGGGCATCACCATCGGCAGGCTGACGTCCCGCGCCACGCGGAAGGGACTGGCGCCGGCCACGCGCGCGGCCTCTTCCACGTCCGAGCCCAGATTGCGCAAGGCCGCCGACGCGTACAGATAGACATGCGGCACATGAGTCAGCCCCGCCACTACCGCGATACTCAGCAGGGAATAGATGTTCCACGGCACCTCTTCCACGCCGAACCACTGCTTGAACCATAAAGAATAAAAACCCACCGGCCCGGCCGCCACCACATAACCGAAGGCCAGCACCATGGGCGACACGAACACCGGCGTCAGCAGCAAGGGCTCCAGCCAACGCCGCCCGGGCAAGTCGGTGCGCGCCATCAAAAACGCCAGCACCCCGCCCAGCGGAATGGCGATCAGCGCCATGCCGGCGGCGATCACCAGCGAATTGCCGAGCGCGGACCAGAAATCGGGATCGGTGAACACAAAGCGATAGGCGACCAGCCCCACATTCTTGTCCGCCATGAAAAAGGGCTGATCCAGCAGGCTTTGGTAGACCACCAACGATAGCGGGGCCAATACCAGCAGGGCCAGCACGCCCAAGACCAGCCAACGGCCGGCGGCGCTCCCGCGTGGCCAGCCGCCGTGGACGGCGGCCTTGGCCGTCTCAACGGGGACTGCCGGATTAATGGAAGAGTTCATGCTTGCTCCCAGACCTGCGCGCAGGCCTCTGCGCCGTCCGCGCGCGGCGGACGGCTGATTCTGTCATTGGAAATGTCGGCCGCTGCGGCCGAGGACACGCTACTTCTTCAGCGCTTGCTGCCAGCTGCGCATGAAGTCCAGCCGCTTGGCCTGGTCCAGATAGACCAACAGGCCGGTGCCCACCTGGATAGGTTTGGCGCTGCCGCCCAATTGCTGGTTCAAGGCAGCGATGGAAGCCGCGCCGCTCACGTCGCTGCGCAGCGAGAACAGCTCGGACTGATTGGCCAACACGCTTTGGCCGCGCTTGGACAGCAAATAATCCAGCCACAGCCGCGCTGCGCCCGGATTGCGCGCCTTCTTGGAAATGATGGCCAAGCGGCTGACCACTTGGGTGTAATCCTTGGGATAAACGTAGCCGATGGCCGGGTCTTTTTTCGCCTTGGCGTAAGCGTAGGAGCCAAGGATGTTGTAGCCGATCAGGTTCTCGCCCGAGGAGATCCGCTCCATCATCGCGCCGGTGGAGGTTTGCAGTTTGACCCCCGTGGCGCCCAGCGTACGCGCCAACTCCCAGGCCCCGTTGGCGTTATGGCGCACGTCCTGAGTCAGAAAATTGAAGCCGACGCCGGACTTTTCCACATCGTAAGTCGTGACCTTGCCTTTGAAACGGGCCGGGTTCGCCTTGAGGATGCGCACCAGGTCGGCGCGGGTCTGCGGGATTTCCTCCGGCTTCAGCAAACGCTTGTTGTAGACAATGGCCACCGGCTCGTAGGTGGTGCCGTAGGCTTGCTGTTGATAATGCGCCCAGGTCGGTATATTGGCCGCCTCCGGCGAGGCGTAGCTGGCGGCGTAGCCATCATTGACGAACTTCACCTGCAAATCCATCGCCGAGCTCCACACCACATCGGCGCTGGCGCTATTGGCCGCGTTCTCGCTGATGAAGCGGTTGTAGATCTCGGTGCTGTTCATATCGTGATATTCCACTTTGACGCCGGGATACAAGGCTTGGAAATCCTTGATCAAGGGCCTCGCCGCGGCACTGTCCGTGGCTGAGTACACCACCACCTTGCCCTCCTTGACGGCGGCGTCCACCAAATTCTGGTAAGCGGCGGGATAACCGGCTGGCAGCGCCGCCCAAGCGGCGGCGGAACCCAGCGCACAGCACAGCGCGGACAGGCTTCTGACTCTATTCATGGTGTTGCTCCTAGGTAGATGAAGATGTTCGCGACATCTTTCGAATCGCGCAGCTCTATTGGCTTCGCTTCCCCAGCCATGATATTAGAGTAAAGCTTTCAATCCGCTTTCAGTGACCCACACCATGCGCTTGCTCTTAGTCGAAGACAATCCAGCCTTGTCCGAATCGCTGGCCCAGGCCTTGCGCCAGGCCGGCTTCGCCGTGGACTGCATGCTCAACGGCAGCGACGCCGATCATGTGCTCCGCACCCAGGACTACGCGCTGGCCATCCTTGACTTGGACCTGCCCAAACTCAACGGCTGGGAAGTGCTGCGCCGGCTGCGCGGCCGCAAGCAAACGCTGCCGGTGCTGATACTGACCGCGCACGGCTCGGTGGAGGAGCGGGTGCGCGGGCTGGACCTGGGGGCCGACGACTATCTGGCCAAGCCCTTCGATCTCAACGAACTGGAGGCGCGGGTGCGCGCGCTGATCCGCCGCAGCCACGGCAGAGAGAGCCCTCTGCTGGAATTAGGCCCCCTTAGCTACGACAGCGTCGGACGCCAGTTTCAGCTGAACGGCGACGCGCTGCATCTGACGCCGCGTGAACACGCGGTGCTGGAAGTGTTGATGTTGCAAGGCGGCAAGGCCATCGGCAAGAACCAGCTGTCGGAAAAGATTTTCGGCCTGGATGAAACCGGCAGCGCCGAAGCCATAGAAATCTATGTGCACCGCCTGCGCAAGAAACTCGCCGGCCAGCCGGTTTCCATCTTGACCCTGCGCGGGCTGGGCTATCTGTTGACCACTCCGTAAATGCGAACCGCCCTTTCCCGTCTCAAACCCGCCAGCTTGCGCAAGCAATTGCTGCTCGGGCTGTCCGTTCCGCTGCTGCTGATGCTGGCGCTGGACGGCTGGATGACTTACAACCGCGCCTTGCAGGCGGCCAATACCGCCTTCGACCGCATGCTGCTCAGCTCAGGCCGCGCCATCGCCGACGGCGTCGCCGCCCATGACGGCGCCGTCAGCGTGGACATCCCCTATTTCGCTTTGCAAATGTTCGAGTCCAACGCTTCCGGCAAGGTCTTCTACCGCGTCAGCCGCGCGGACGGCGCGTTGCTCACAGGTTACGACGACTTGCCGCTGCCGCCGCCGAACCGGCGCGAGTCCATCCGCTACCAGCCCGATTACATGGACATCACCTACCACGGCGAAACGCTGCGCCTGCTGACCTTACGGGTATCGGTGCGCGACATGAGCACGCTGCGCAGCCAGGACGTGTGGATACAAGTGGCGGAAACGCCGGAATCCCGGGAGCAACTGGCGCGCACCTTGCTCATCGGATCCCTGGCGCAGGAAACACTGCTCGGCATCCTCATGCTCGCCATCGTGCTGCTGGCGGTTGGCCACAGCCTGCGCCCTTTGCGTCGTCTGTCCCGTAATGTGGTGGCCCGCAAGGAAACCGATCTCAGTCCCCTGCCCAGCCGCGAGCTACCCACCGAGTTGACGCCCTTGGTGGATGCCCTGAACCAGCAAGGCGTGCGCTGGCACAAATTGCAGGCGGCGCGCCGCCGCTTCATCGACGACGCCGTCCATCAGCTGAAAACGCCGCTGGCGGTGATGCGGACTCAAGCGGAGTTGGCGCGTCGCCAGGCGCTCGAACCCTCATTGCGCCAGCAACTGGACAAACTGCTCGCCTCGCTGGACAGCGCCAGCCATGGCGTGCATCAGCTATTGCAACTGGCGCGGGTAGAGCCGGACAACGGCCAATCCATCAAACTGGACGACATGGACCTGGCCGCCTGGGTCAGGGACTGGGCATTGGAGCAAGCGCCCTGGGCGCACGGCCAAGGCGCGGATCTGGGTTACGAAGGAGAAGATACGGTGCGGATACGCGGCAACGCCGGTCTGCTGCGGGAATTGCTGGCCAACCTCCTGGACAACGCCATCCGCTACCACCCCAGGGACAGGGATGCGCAAATCACGATCGCGGCCGGCGCGTTGCCGACGCCGTGGCTGCGTGTCGACGACAACGGCCACGGCATCGCAGAAACGGAACTAGACAAGGTATGGCTGCGTTTTTATCGCATCGCCGGCGCAGCCAGTAGCGGCAGCGGCCTTGGCTTGGCCATTGTCAGGGAGATCGCCCACCGGCACGGAGCGGCGGTGGAGTTAAGCCGCAACGCCGGGGGCGGGCTCCGCGTCAAACTGCAGTTCCCCCCGGCCGGCAACGAAGCGGTTTAGAACGGAAGCTGGTACAAAGGGTTACGGCTATCGGCGCCTTCCGCTCGGATGCGCTCCAGCTCGGTGCGCAAGGCGGTCAGCAACCACTGTTCGCGCATTTTGTCCCCTTCCGGATGCTCGTTCAGCATACGGTACAAGGCCATGCCGTGGAAGGTGGTCATCATGGTCAGCAAAGTAGCGAAGAAGCCGGTAGAGATCGCGTAACGCGGAAACAGCGATGCCATCATCGCGACGAAGCGATCACGGAAGTAGTTGCTGGAGCTGGCCAGGAAGATTTCCCGCAGGTCGGCGGTGGTTCGGGCCGCCATCAGCAGTTCCATCAACACGATGTGGCGCGGCGACAGCACCAAGGCCTTCATCAGCGCGACGATTCTCTCCTCTTCCGGCATCGTGCCGGGCATTTCCGCCGCCAGCTTGAGCCCGGCCTCGAAAATATCGTCGACTACCTTGCGCCCCACCGGCAGCATCAGTTCGTTCTTGGTAGCGAAATGGCGGAACAAGGCCCCCTGAGAGACGCCGGCCCGGCTGCAGATCAACTGCACGCTGGTACCGTGATAGCCAAACTCCAGCAGACACTCGATGGCCGCTTCCACCAGTTTCCCAATGGTGGACTCCCTACGACTTTGTTGTGTTCGTCTAGTTTGCATTATATTCTTATGTCATGTTTATCCCAACCAAGCTTTGATGATACGCGAAACTTTTGCCATAAGCGAGGGTGAGCGCACGCTAAATAGGCCAGTGAGTAGTTTCAACTAGGGACAACCCAAAAAACGCTGTCCTTTTTAAGAT
The DNA here is from genome assembly GCF_052805975.1 of Chromobacterium sp. W521. NCBI lineage: Bacteria > Pseudomonadati > Pseudomonadota > Betaproteobacteria > Neisseriales > Chromobacteriaceae > Chromobacterium > Chromobacterium sp. W521. The sequence continues at coordinate 335,188 of NZ_JBRBAF010000004.1, read as the reverse complement.
TATTTCCCAATAACACTTAAAAAGAGGTCGCAAAAATTAAAATAATTATTATTAAATTGCTTAGTTCTAATGATTTGGAACATTTTGCATGACAGGCTGTCTTCGCAGCCGCGTCCATCGTGGTCTAGCGGCCGGCGTGGCATCCGCGCAACGTGGGAAAATAGCGGCAAGATCGCCGCTGATATGCGAAAAACAGCGCCATCGCCAAGATAATCGCTTGCACCGGCCTTTGACTCCCCAGCCCTCAGCCCACTCGCTCTCGGCGCACTGCGCTTCTTCTCAAGATAACAAGCACACACTCAAGCAATGTCACCCTTAGGAAGCAGACAGTTTCTAATCGAAAAAATAAATACTCTAAAACAACATTTCAACAAAAATACGATGCTGAATTAGTTGATACGGGAAAATATTCACTTATAAGTTCGCATCCGAACATTACCCTGAGTCTAGCGCCAGATGCTGACAAAACCTGACGGACCAGCCGCAAGCGGCCAGTCCGTCGGACTCAATTCAACTGCGCCCGCCCAAAGTCCACCCGCCCAAACGGGCTAACCGCATAGCCGCTCAAACTCTTGCTTGCCAATGCGTAAGCGGTGGGATGCGCCAACGGCAGCCACAGGGCCTGTTCCTGGATCAACTTTTGCGCCGCCAGATACAGTTTGGCGCGCTGCGCGAAGTCGCTGCTCTTCTTGCCGTCGCTGATGAGCTTGTCCAGCTTGGCGTCGCAGAAACGCGCGAAATTGGTGCCGGACTGCACAGCCGAGCAGGAGAATTGCGGTGTCAGGAAGTTGTCCGGGTCGCCATTGTCGCCAGCCCAACCCATGAACAATAGCTCATGCTCTCCGGCTTTGGCGCGCTTGATCAGCTCCCCCCACTCGATCACCTTGATCTGCACCTTAACGCCGATCTTGGCCAGATCCGACTGCAACAGCTCGGCGCCGGCCTTGGGATTGGGGTTCAGCGTGCTGCCGCTGGGCCGCACCCATACCGTGGTTTCGAAACCGTCTGGATAGCCTGCCTGGGCCAACAGCTTCTTGGCTCGCGCCGTATCGTAGGGATAGGGTTTCACGCCCTTGTTATAACTCCACGTATTGGGCGGATAAGGCAGGTCCGCCGCGGTGGCGGTGTTGTCGAATACCGTTTTCAGGTAGCTGCTCTTATCGAAAGCCAGGTTGAGCGCTTGCCGCACCAAGGGGTTGTTCAGCGGCTTTTTCTGGCTGTTGAAGGCGATGAAGGCCGTCATGAAAGCAGGGGTCTGCAACACCTGTAGCTTGGAATCGGCCTTGGCCGCCAACACATCCTGCGGCTTGGGCGACAAGGCCAGCTGGCACTCTCCCGCCTTCAATTTCTGCGCCCGCACCGCCGAATCAGGAGTGATGGCGTAGATCAACGCGCCGACCTTGGGTTTGGCGCCCCAATAAGCGGGGTTTGGCGCGTAGCGCACCACCGCGTCCTTCTGGAAGCTACGGAAGACAAAAGGGCCGGTACCGATGGGCTTGGCGTTCAAGTCCGCCTGACGACCGGCCGCCAGCAACTGCCCGGCGTATTCAGCCGAGTAGATCGATGCGAAACCCATCGTCAGGCTGGACAGAAAGGTGGCTTCCGGATAGTTCAGCTCGAAACGCACGGTATTGGCATCGACCTTCTGCACGGCCTTGATCAGCTTGGGAAACTGCATCGACTGCGCGTGCGGATAACCGTTCGGCGCGCTCTTGTACCAAGGGTGCGCGGGGTTGAGCATGCGTTCGAAGGTGAACACTACGTCGTCGGCCGTCAGCTTGCGGCCAGGCTTGAAATAATCGGTGGCGTGAAACGCGACATTGGGACGCAGCTTGAAGGTATAGCTGAGGCCGTCCTCGCTGATCTGCCAGCTTGCGGCCAGCCCCGGGGTCACTTTGCGAGTAGCCGGATCGTATTCGACCAAGCGGTTCATCAGCACGTCCGCCGACGCATTGGTGGTGACGAGGGAGTTGTACTGCACCACGTCGAACCCCTCCGGATTAGCGTCCGTGCACACGGTCAACGGGCGAGCGGCCAGCGCCAGGGTGGGTGCCAGGGCCAAGGCCAAAAGCGTCAATTGCTTGTTCATCGGCATTTCCTTATCAAACTGCATGGCATCTTCGGTATCAGAAACGAAGGTTAAGCGAATAGGCGCAAAAAACAAACCATCGATTATGCATATCCATATTCGCACCGCGGGCCAGACCGAAATTTGAGCCCTGCGCAAATTGCCGCTACAGTCAAAGCGAACAGCCAGAATACAAAGCGCCATCGACATGACCCGCCGCCACTGCCTGCTTGCTCTGCTTTTGACCTGCCTTGCCGCCACGCAACCGCGGGCCGCGCCGGGTCCCGCGCTGGATATCCTCACCGAGGATGATCCGCCTCTGACGTTTGAGCAAGACGGCAAGGCTTCCGGCCTGGTGGTGGAGGTGGTTCAAGGCATACAGCGCCGCGTCGGCAACCATGACCCCATCTCCGTTGTGCCTTGGGCGCGCGGCTACCGCCAAGCTCAACAGCAGCCGAACACCGTGCTGTTCAACACCAACCGCACCCCAGAACGGGAACGCATGTTCAAGTGGGTGGGCCCGGTTACCGAAACCCTGGGCTGCCTGTTCGTGCGGCGGGACAGCCCGATCAAGCTGCAGACGCTGGACGACGCCCGCAAACTGCCGCAGATCATGGTGGTTCGGGACTGGTATCTGCAACAGCTGCTGAGCGCGCAGAACTTCTCCAATCTGGCCACCGTGGCCACGCCGGATCAACTACTGACCATGCTGATGCGCAAGCGCGCCGATGTCATCGTCAGTGAAAACACCACCCTGCCCCACCAACTGCGGCAACAGGGCTTCGACCCCTCTCAGGTACGCAAAGCGCTGACCTTCTCCCACACCTACGGCTATATCGCCTTTTCCCGCCAGACGCCGGATGCGGTGATCAAGGCCTGGCAGCAGGCGCTGGACGAGATGAAGCGCGACGGCAGCTTCGCCGCGCTGTACCGGCACTGGCTGCCCGGCGAGGCGGTACCCGGCATTAACCCGCCCGCCCCCTGATCACTCGAAGCGGCTTCGCCACCAGGCCACCAGCTCCTCGGCCGGTAAGGATCGCGAATAGAGGTAGCCCTGACCGCTATGGCAGCCGCGCGCCAACAGCAAGGCGTGCTGGGACTCGGTTTCCACCCCTTCGGCCAGCACTTGCAGGCCCAGGCTTTCCGCCATCGACACGATGGCCGCCACCATCGCCAGGTCGCGCTCGTCGCTATCCAGCCTAATGATGAAGCTGCGGTCTATCTTCAATTCATCGATAGGCAGCCGCTTGAGGTAGGACAATGAAGAAAATCCGGTGCCAAAGTCATCCACGCTGACGTGAAAGCCCATGCGTTTGAGCGTAGGCAGCGCCTTCATCGCGCTGTCCGCGTCCATCAAGGTGCCCTCGGTAATCTCAAGACACAGCTGCTCCGGCGGCGCCCCGCTTTCCTCGGCGATCAAACGCAAGCGCGACACGGCGTCCGGCAAACCAAAGAAGCGCGCTGAAAGATTAACGCTGACGCGCCAGGGCGGCAGCCCCTGCTCTCGCCAGGCCATGACCTGCTTGCAGACATTACGGAACACGTATTCGTCGATATCGATGATCAGGCCGGTTTTTTCGGCGATGGCGATGAACTCGGCCGGCGATTGCTTGCTCCCATCCAACTCCCAGCGCAACAAGGCCTCCACCCCCAACATATCCTGGCTGCGCAGCGTCAGTTGCGGCTGGTACTCCAGCCTCAGCTCCTGCCGCTGCAGAGCCTGGCGCAGGCCGGTTTCAATCTGCAGGCGCTGACGCACGCCGTCGGCCATATCCTCGGAGAAGAAACAATAGCCGTTCTTGCCCGCGTACTTGGCGCGGTACATCGCCATATCGGCGTCGCGCATCAAACCCTCCGGCGTGTCGGCGTCGCAGGGGCAGCAGCTAACCCCGATGCTGGCGGACAAAAAATAACGGTGATCCCCGTCCTGGCACGGCGTCGCCAGCGCCGCCAGCATCTGTTCGGCCAAGTGCTCGGCGTCGCCGTCCGCGGCGTTTTCGGCCAAAGCCACGAACTCGTCGCCTCCGATGCGGAACAAAAGGTCGTGCCCGCGCACGCAAGCGCGCAGCCGTTCGGCCACGATGCGCAATAGGCGGTCCCCCACCTCATGCCCCAAGTTGTCGTTGATAAGGCGAAAATCGTCCAAATCCACCAACAACAGATACAAGCGCCGGCCCGAACGCTGATGATTCCTCAAGCTCCATTGCAGCCGCTCATTCAACTGCACACGGTTGGGCAGCTGGGTCAGGCTGTCATGCTTGGCGAGAAACTCGATATCTAGCTGCGAACGCTTCAAGGTGGATACGTCGCGGGCAAAACCCATGGCGCGCCGAGGCCGTCCCTGCTCGTCTCGCCACAGGCTGGCGCTCACCTGCATCCAAACCTGCCCCTGCTCCGGCGTGGCGACGCGAAACTGGCATTCGTGCAGGCTCTCTCCGGCCTCCGCCGGCAAAGCCAGCCACCGCCGGCGCAGCTCATCCAGATCCTCCGGATGGATTTGCCCCAGCAAAGCGTCCAGGCTGTCATGGCGATAATCCTCGGCCCGCCCGAAAATACGCCCCACCGGCCCCTCCTCATGCAAGACGCCATCGACCAGATCCACCTCCCAGGCAATCTGCTCCGCCGCGTACAACGCTTGCTTCAGACGCATCGCCGAGCGGCGCCGCTCTCCAATCAATCGCCCCACCCGCGCCAGCAACTCCGCCACGGAAAACGGCTTGAACAAAAACTCCTGCACGCTGTTCTGCAGCATCCGCAGCCGCAGCGAGTCGTCGGCCCTCGCTGACAGCATCACCACTGGAATGTCCTCGGTCTGTCGATTGCCGCGCAGCGCCGACACCAGCTCTTCGCCGCCCATGCCCGGCATCATCAGATCGCTAATGATCAAGTCCGGCTGCTCGCTCAAGGCCAATTGCAAACCGCGGCCGCCCTCCGGCGCCGTCATGACTCGATAATGTTTGCCCAGCGCACCGGCGATGAAGGCGCTCATATCGGGATTGTCTTCCACCAACAGCACCAGCGCTTGGCCGTTCTTGTCCGGCAAGGCCGTGGTCTCGCCCAGTTGCGGCGCGGGCAAAGGCACCGCGCCGCCGGCCAGCAGATCGTCCAGCCGCAAGTATTCCGACACCACCGGCGTTCCCGCCGGCGCCTCCAAGGGCAGGCTCAGTTGGAACAAGGCGCCGCCGCCCTCCGCCGCGGACAAACGCACTTCGCCATGGTGCAGTTCGATAAACTCCTTGACGATGGCCAGGCCCAGCCCGGTACCGCCATGGCGGCCGTAATCGCCGTCCTCCACTTGCACGAAGCGCTCAAAAACCTTGTCGCGCATCTCGGCCGGCACCCCCGGCCCATTGTCACGCACCCGAATGTCGGCTTGCCGGCCTTGCAGTTCCAGCGCGATCTGAATATGACCGCCGTCCGGCGTAAATTTGAAGGCATTGGACAGCAGGTTCAACAAAACCCGCTGCAACTTGATCGCATCGACCTGAGCCGGCGCCGTTGTCGGCGCGGCCACTTGGTAATCGATGCGTCTGTCGCTGGCCAGAGAAGCAAAATAAGAGGCTACATGGCGCACCAACTCGGCCAGATCCAGCTGCACATAACGCAGCTTCAGCTCCCCCGCGTCCAGCTTGGCCACGTCCAGCAAATCGTTCACCTGCTGCAACAACATGCGCGCCTGCCTCTGGATCAGGGATAGATTGGGCGCCTCCCCCGGCTCGGCTTGCCCGGACAGGAAGCGTTCGACCTGCCCCAGAATCAGCGTCAGCGGGGTGCGCAGCTCATGACTGACATTGGCGAAAAATCGCGTCTTCATCTGGTCCAGCTCCCGCATTTGCTGATTCAAGCGGGCCAGTTCGCTATTCGATTCCTTCAAGTCGGTATTGGCGCGAGCGATCAGCGCGTGCTGATTCACCATTTCGGCTTCTAAGACCGCCGCATTATTCTTCAACCATTCGACGGAAAAATCCCGCACCGCGCTCTCGCCGCGCAAGCGCACAAACTCGCTGACATCCTGAACGCTGTGGATGATGCAGCTGACGCTGCCGTCGGCGCGCTTCACCGGCCAATTGGTCGGGCTCCAGTAGCGCTCCTCGAAGCTCCCGTCCGGTCGGGGAATATCGTATTTCTGCATCGCCATGCTGTCCTCAACCCCGGTGGACAGCACACGCTGCAAAGAAATGCGCAGATTGCGCGAGCCTTCGCCTTCCGGTTCGTCGGGATTGACCGGAAAGATATCGAACAGATTGCGCCCCAGGATGGACTCGCGCCGGGTCAGCGTCGTCTGCAGATAAATATCGCTGGCGGCGACGACGTTGAAATCGGTGTCCAGCACCAAGTACAGCCCTGGCGACCGTTCGAACAGCAGCTGAAAATCCGGCGCGGCAATCGCAGCCGGCACGCTCAACGCCAACGCAGCCTCCTATTGATAGGGTTTACATACCAACGGCAAGCAGACTGCCGTCATATCCTCCATTAAATATGATATTCGTATATTCACTCAACTCCAGTGTCAGATGGCCGCGTCTACACGCAAAAAAGCCCCGGCCAAGGCCGGGGCTGCTTTACGCTTGCCTGCGCGAATCAGGCGTAGCTGTCGGTGGAAGGGCAACTGCACACCAGATTGCGGTCCCCGTAAACATCGTCGATGCGGTTGACGCTGGGCCAGAACTTGTTTTCCAGCACATAGGGCAGCGGGAACAAGCCGGTTTCACGGCTGTACGGACGCTGCCACTCGCCTGCGATGTCCGCCTTGCTGTGCGGCGCGTTGCACAGCGGATTGTCGTCCGCAGGCCACACGCCGTTCTGCACTTTGTCGATTTCCTGGCGGATCGCCGCCATCGCCGCGATGAAACGATCCAGCTCCGCCTTGGGCTCGGACTCGGTCGGCTCAATCATCAGCGTGCCCGGCACCGGGAAGCTCATGGTTGGCGCGTGGAAGCCGTAATCCATCAGCCGCTTGGCTACGTCCACCTCGGTCACGCCGCTGGCGGCCTTGAGCGGGCGCAGGTCGATGATGCACTCATGAGCCACCCGGCCGTTGGCTCCGGTGTACAGCACCGGAAAGTGCTCGGCCAATCGCGTCGCCACGTAGTTGGCGGACAACAAGGCGTTCTCGGTGGCCTGCTTCATGCCCTCCGCGCCCATCATCGCGATGTACATATAGGAGATGGGCAAGATGGAGGCCGAGCCGAAGGGCGCAGCCGACACCGCGGTCTGGCCCGGCTGGGCGGTGGGCACCGACGCCACCACGTGGTTGGCGATGAACGGGGCCAAATGCGCCTTCAAACCAATCGGGCCCATGCCCGGGCCGCCGCCGCCGTGCGGGATGCAGAAGGTCTTGTGCAGGTTCATGTGCGACACGTCGGCGCCGATGTCGGCCGGACGGCACAAGCCCACCTGGGCGTTGAGGTTGGCGCCGTCCATATACACTTGGCCGCCGTGCTGATGGATGATCGCGCAGATTTCGCGAATGGGCTGCTCAAATACGCCGTGGGTGGACGGGTAGGTAATCATCAAGGCCGCCAGCTGCGCAGAATGCAGCTCGGCTTTCGCCTTCAGATCGGCAACGTCGACGTTGCCCGCCTCGTCGCAGTCCACCACCACCACCTGCATATTCATCATCTGCGCCGTGGCCGGGTTGGTACCGTGAGCGGAACGCGGAATCAGACAGATATTGCGCTGGCCGTCGCCGCGCGACTCGTGGTAGCGGCTGATTGCCAACAGGCCGGCGTACTCGCCCTGGGCGCCGGAGTTGGGCTGCATCGAGATGATGTCGAAGCCGGTGATCGCGCGCAGCTGCGTTTCCAGACCGGCGATCATTTCCAGATAACCCACTGTCTGTTCGCGCGGCGCGAACGGATGCATATTGGCGAACTCCGGCCAGGTGATCGGAATCATTTCGCTGGTGGCGTTCAGCTTCATCGTGCAGCTGCCCAGCGAGATCATCGAATGATTCATCGCCAGGTCGCGGCTTTCCAGTTTCTTCATATAGCGCAGCATCTCGTGCTCGCTATGATGGGTGTTGAACACCGGGTGGCTCATGAAAGCGGATTCGCGCTTCAACCCGGCCGGAATCGCATCGGCAGCCGCGGCGTCCAAGGCGGCGATATCGGCGCTCTTGCCTGTGAAGATTTCAATCAGACGCGCCAGATCGGTTTCAGTGGCCGCCTCGTGGAAAGCTACGCCCAACACATTGCCGCCTGCGCGGCGCAGATTGTAGCCGGCGGCCAAAGCCGCCTGATACACCGCGTCGGCCTTGGGCGCGTCAACTTGCACCGTGTCGAAGAAACGATCGAACACCAGCTTGCCGCCAGCGGCCTTGACCGCGTGCGCGAAAATGGCGGCCAGACGGTGGATGCGAGCCGCGATGCGCTTGACGCCCTCCGGGCCGTGATACACCGCGTACATGCCGGCGATATTGGCCAGAAGCACCTGGCTGGTGCAGATATTGGAGTTGGCTTTTTCGCGGCGGATGTGCTGCTCGCGGGTCTGCAGCGCCATGCGCAGCGCGGTCTTGCCTTTGGCGTCCACCGACACGCCGATGATGCGGCCAGGCGCCGAGCGCTTCATTTCGTCCTTGAACGCGAAATAGGCGGCGTGCGGTCCGCCGAAGCCCATTGGCACGCCAAAGCGCTGAGTGTTGCCGATGGCGACGTCCGCGCCCATCTCGCCCGGGGATTTCAACGCCACCAAGGCCATGATGTCGGCGGCCACCACCGCCACCGCGCCCTTGGCCTTGACCGCGGCGATGTGCGGGGTCAGGTCGATCAAGTCCCCGGCCTCGCCCGGATACTGGAACAAGGCGCCGAAGTATTCGCCCTTGCCCGCCTCTTCCGGGTGGCCCAGCACCAGCTCAAAGCCGAAATACTTGGCGCGGGTCCGCATCACGTCCAGGGTTTGCGGCAGCACGCGGCTGTCCACGAAGAACTGGCCGGACTTGGCCTTGGACACCCGGCGCGCCATCGCCATCGCCTCGGCGGCGGCGGTGGCCTCGTCCAGCAAGGACGCGTTAGCCAGTTCCAGGCCGGTCAGGTCGATCACCATTTGCTGGAAATTCAGCAAGGCTTCGAGACGGCCTTGGGCGATCTCCGCCTGGTATGGGGTGTAAGCGGTATACCAGCCCGGGTTTTCCAGCAGGTTGCGCAAGATCACCGTTGGGGTCAGCACCGGGTAATAACCCTGGCCGATGAAGGATTTGTTGACCACGTTCTTGGCGGCGACAGCCTTCAGCGCGGCCAGCGCCTCGGCTTCCGGCATGGGATCCGGCAGCTCCAGCTTGCGGTTCAGGCGGATGTCGGCCGGCAGCGTCTGCGCCACCAGTTCGTCAATGGAGGCCACGCCGATGGCGGCCAGCATTTGCTCGCGCTCTGCGTCGGACGGGCCGATGTGGCGGGAGATGAATTCTTTGCGGTTGAAAAGTTCGGAGAGAGACATGAGTACGAGACCTTCTGTGCTTGCCGTCCGCGCCGCGGCTTTCGCGGCCAATCGGGTGTTGCTGGATATCCGGGCGAAAAAAACGCCTCGCGGCCAATCAGGACTGCGAGGCGGTTTTCACCATCAGGCGCCAATTTCCTTGGCGTAGGCGGCGGCGTCCATCAGGGCGTCCAGGTCCGCCGGATTCGCCGGCTTGATCTTGAAGAACCAGCCCGCCCCGTAGGGTTCGCTATTGGCCAGTTCCGGTTCGGCTTCCAGTTCCTCGTTGATGGCCAGCACTTCGCCGGCAACCGGACAGTAAATGTCGGAAGCGGCCTTCACCGATTCCACCACGCCGGCCTGCTCTTCCTTGGCCAGCTTGGCGCCCACTTTCGGCAGCTCGACGAAAACGATGTCGCCCAGCAATTCTTGAGCATGCTCGGTAATGCCCACGGTCACGGAACCGTCAGCTTCCAGACACAGCCATTCGTGGCTTTCAACGTATTTGAGTTCGGCGGGGATGTTGCTCATGAGTGTCTCCAGTCAAATCCAGGTCTTAACGATTATTCCCGGCCGCGTCGCGCGGCCTGCCTGAGCAATCGGCTCAGGCGAAAACTTTCTTGCCGTTGCGCACGAAAGGCATCTTGACCACGCGCACTTCGGTCAAGGTGCCGCGCAGGTCCACCAGCGCCTTGTCGCCTGTGCCTGCCGGCACGCGCGCGATCGCGATGGAATGCTTGAGCGTGGGCGAGAAGGTTCCGCTGGTGATCACCCCTTCGCCCACCCCTTCCACCACTACTTTCAGACCTTCGCGCAGCACGCCGCGCCCTTCCAGTACCAGGCCCACTTGCTTGGTCTTCACGCCGGCGGCTTTCTGCGCCTCTAGCGCCTTGCGGCCGATGAAGTCGCGCTCAGCCGGTTCCCAGGCGATGGTCCAACCCATGCCGGCTTCCAGCGGGGAAACGGTTTCGTCCATATCGTGGCCGTACAGATTCATGCCGGCCTCCAGCCGCAGGGTGTCGCGCGCGCCCAGACCGATGGGCGCCACGCCGGCGGCCTGCAATTGTTGGAAGAAAGCGGCGGCTTCAACGCCGGGCAGCATCACTTCCAGGCCGTCTTCGCCGGTATAGCCGGTGCGGGCATAGAACCAGTCTCCTGCCGGCTGGCCTTGAAACGGTTTCAAGTTCTGGATGACGGCGGCGAGCTCGGGCTTGACCGAACAGACCTTGGCGATGGCTTGCGGGCCTTGCACCGCCAAGATGGACAGATCGCGTCTTACTTTGATGTCGACGTTGAAGTCCGCCTTGTGCCCTTCCATCCAGGCCAGATCCTTGTCGGTGGTGCCCGCGTTGACCACCATGCGATAGCCGTAGGAGGTCAGGTAGACGATCAGATCGTCCACCACGGTGCCGTCGGGCGTGAGCATGCCGGAATACAGCGCCTTGCCTTCGAAGCCCAGCTTGGCCACGTCGTTGGCGATCAGCCGCTGGAGCCAGGCCTTGGCGTCCGGCCCGCTGATGTCCAGCACCGTCATATGGGAAACGTCGAACATGCCGGCGTCGCTGCGCACGATTTCATGTTCTTTTAGTTGGGAGCCGTAATGGATGGGCATTTCCCAGCCGGCGAAATCGACCATCTTGGCGCCGGCGGCGATGTGGGATTCAAACAGGGGGGTGCGTTTCGGGGCCGTCATTGGTGCGTCCTTAGCAAAAGCGTGTAGTGTTGCTCTATTCCCTACACCCCTCTGTCCCTGCACCTGAGATTTTCCGGCCTTGCGACCGTTAGCCCCTTCGGTGGGCATCCGTGGACGCCGCTCTCCAGATTCGGCGAACTGGCTGCGGCCAGTCCGATAATGCAGTCCTTTTGCCTGAGCGATTGCGGGTGCGCTTGCGCCTTCGGCGGTGGCGCGGACGGCCACTCTCTCCTGCATGACGTGCCAGATTATGGTTGCTGGACCGGGCCTTGGCAAGCCGTGTTTATCTTCAACTTAAACAATGACTTAAAATATTCGAAACCGCAAATCATTGAACGGATATTGCTTCGTTTAAGATCGATTACGAACACATTTCACTTCGTTATCGATCACGCAATCGACAAATTCCCCCTCCAAGCAAAGCTGATCGTAAGATGACATCCATCTTTACCCAGCACGAGCTCTATCCGATATGGAAAGGAAACCGCGATGCGAAAACTAATCAACGATCCGCGCCATGTGGCGCGGGAAATGCTGGAAGGCCTGGCCGACACCCTGCCCGGCCTGGCCCTGCTCGAAGAGGAAAACGTCTTGCTGCGCGCGGATCTTCCGGCTGACGGTCAGCTCGACAAAGTGGCGCTGATCTCCGGCGGCGGCAGCGGCCACGAGCCCGCCCACGCCGGCTACATCGGCCACGGCATGCTGGACGCCGCCGCAGTGGGCGACGTATTCACCTCGCCCAGCGTAGACACCGTGCTGGCGGCGATCCGCGCCGTCGCCGGCCCTAAAGGCGTACTGCTCATCATCAAAAACTACACCGGCGACCGGCTAAACTTTGGCCTGGCGGCGGAGCTGGCCCGTGCCGAGGGCATTGCCGTCGACAGCGTGGTGGTGGCCGACGATGTAGCGCTTCGCGACACCGTGGAGCCGGCGCGCCGTCGCGGCATCGCCGGCACCGTGCTGGTGCACAAGATTGCCGGCGCGGTTGCCGCCAGCGGCGCCAGCCTGGCCGAGGTCGCGGCCGCGGCGCGGCAGGCGGCGGAACAGGTGGCCACCATGGGCGTGGCGCTGGGCGCCTGCACCGTGCCGGCAACCGGCCGCCCCGGCTTTCAACTGGACGACGACGAAGTAGAGTTGGGGCTGGGCATTCACGGCGAAGCCGGCGTACGCCGCGTGCCGCGCCAATCCGCCGACGCCTTGTGCGCGACGCTGCTCGACGCCATTGTCAGGGACCGCGGTTGGCAGGCCGGCCAACGGGTGGCAATGCTGGTCAACGGCCTGGGCGGCACTCCGCCGATGGAGCTCGCCATCGTGGCGCGCAGCGCGCTGGCCTCGGCGCGACGGCTCGGCTTGCATGTGGAACGGCTATGGAGCGGTAATTTCATGACCGCGCTGGAAATGCCGGGCTGCTCGCTGTCGCTGCTGGCGCTGGATGAGCAGCGCCTCGGCTGGCTGGATCAAGCCACCCAGGCTCCGGCCTGGCCCGGCTCCGGCTTTCTGCCGGCGCGACGCCAGCTGCGGCCGGCGCCGCCGCGCGCGGCAGCAGAAGCCCTCTCCACCGCCAAAGCCGACCCCCAGCTGCGCGCCGCGGCTTGGGCCGCGGCCAAGGCGCTGGACGCCGCCGAACCGCTGTTGACTGAACTGGACGGAGCGGCAGGCGACGGCGATCTGGGCGTCAGCATGCAGCGCGGCGCGGCGGCGATCCGCGCTTTGCCGGACAGCGCCTGGAGCGATCCGGCCACGGCGCTGCGCACCGTCAGCCAGGCCTTGCGCCAGGCCATCGCCGGTAGCTCCGGCCCGTTCTACTCGACAGCCCTGCTGCGCGCGGCGCGGCGGCTGGACTCATCGAACGCGCCCAGCCCGCTCGACTGGGCCGCGGCGTTCAAGGACGGCGTCGCCGCCATCGCGGAACTGGGCGGCGCGCAGGTGGGCGACCGCACCATGCTGGATACCTTAACGCCAGCCGCCAACGCTTTCGAAGCCGCTCTGAACGACGGCCAAAGTCCAAACGCGGCGTGGCGTTCCGCGCTGGAGGCGGCGGAACGCGGCTGCGCGGCCACCGCCGCCATGCGGCCGCGCTTGGGACGGGCCAGCTATCTGGGCGAACGAGCGCTAGGCGTGCCCGACGCGGGGGCCAGCGCCGCGCTGGTCTGGTTGAAGGCGCTGGCCGGCTAGCGCTTGACGATGCGGCCGCCGCAAGCACGCGGCGGCCGCGTCAAATCAGGACGGCTCCAGCTCCATGGACGGGTAAACCCAGTCCACGCCCAAAGCCTGCCCCCACAGGCAGTCGCCCAAGTCGTAATGCCACCATTCCTCGGCATAATTGCTGAAACCGGACTGTTTCATCAGATTGAACAAGACGCGGCGATTGTGACGCACCGCCAACCATCGCTCGGACGAAAAGCCCTGCGCGGGATCGTGCGGCGCTTCGAAGTAGTCGGTGCGCGACGCCGGCTCGGCCGCGTCGAAGGCGGTGCCGAAATCGCAGATCTCCCCGGTATCCCGCCGGCAGATCGCCAGATCAATCGCGCCGCCCGAATTGTGCGGCAGCACCGCGAAACGGGCGGTATCGTCGGGATGGGCGGCAAACAAGCGCGCCTGCCGCTCCACCGCCGCCGCGTCCCAATCCGGATGCGCGGCGCGCACCTCGTCCAACACCATTTGAAATAGATCGGCCTGGGTCTCGCGGCTGCGGTAAGCGTCGAACAACAACAGGCCGTAATCCGGGGCCAGCCGCGCCGCCGCCTCGCACAAGCGGCGCGCAACAAAGGCCCGTGCCGAAATTCGCTCGGCGCAGCCTTTGCGGCCGGCAAGGTAATAGCTGTTTTCCGGAAACAAACCGTCCGCGCGCTCCAGCGCGCAAGGCTCGTTTTCCTCCCGCATCCGCGCCAGCGTTAACGCGTCCGGCATCGGGTAAGCGAAATCGATGGCGACAAGCAGGCTATCGACGGCGGCTATCCTCATTGCAACTCCCAGTCTGAAACCAAAGCGCCCAAGTAAGCCACCAGCCAGCGGCATAGGCAAGTCCATTTCGCCATGACAATAGCCTTGATCCCAAAGAAAACGCGGCCGAGGCCGCGTGTCGGATCCTGCGCCGCCTCGCTCACGAAGGGTCGGCGTAACGTTCCTTCACTTGCCAGACATAAACCGGCAGGCCCAGCAGCAGCAGGATCATGCCCCACATCACGATGTCGGCTCCGGAGCCGTATAAAGCCCACACCGAATAGGCGAAGCCCACGCCGGCGAAGCACAGCGGTGCCAGGTAGTCCTTGCGCTGGAACTGCTGGGGGCGCATCAGCATGATGGCCAGCAACGCCATTGAGCAAAACGCGTAAGGCAGCAAGGTAGTGGCGGTGGCCAGCAGAATAATGAACTCGAAAATTTTGACGCCGCCGTCGCCCCCGGCGTATTTCATCGCCATCAGCACCGTCACCAAGCCGCTGGACAACAACAGGCCGAAAATAGGCACGCCTTGCGGGTTCATCTGAGCAAAGCGGCGGGGAAACAGGCCGTCGTGCGCGGCGGCGGCCGGCACATGTGCCTGCATCAAGCTCCAGCCGTTCAGCGCGCCGAAGCAGGAGACAATGGCGCCGAAACCCACCAGATAGTAGCCCCAATCGCCCCACATCAACCTGGCTGCGTCGGCGAACGGCGCCTGCGAGGCCGCCAGCATCGCCGGCGGCATCAAGCCCATCAAGGCCACCGTGGACAAGATGTAGAGCACCGTGGCGATCAGGGTGCCCAGCACCGTGGCGCGCGGAATGGTTTTTTCCGGCGCGATCACGTCGCCCGCCGGCACCGACGCCGACTCCAGCCCCAGAAAAGCCCACAGGGTCAGCGCCATGGTGGCGGACACCGAACTGAGCAGGGGCTTGTCGTGAGGGTTGAACACGATGTTGTCCGGCTGCAAATGGAAAAACCCGAAGAAAGTGACAGCGGCCAACGGCAACAGCTTGAGCAAGGTGGTCGTCACCGCCACTAGGCCGGAACTGCGCGCGCCGCGGCTGTTGATCCAGGTGACGATCCAGATCAGGCTGATGGCGAATACGCCGGCCAGCAGATTATCGTGCCCCAACACCGGAAAGAAGACCTGCATATAACTGGTGGCGGCCACCGCCAGCGCCGCGTTGCCGGCCCACAGCGCAATCCAGTAACCCCAGGCGATCCAGAAGCCGGCAAAACCGCCGAAGGCTTCATGAATATACGCGTAGGGCCCGCCTTCCTTGGGCAGAATGGCCGCCAGCCGCGCAAACACCAAGGCCAGGCAGATCGCGCCGGCGGCGGTGAGCAGCCAGCCTATCATCGACACGCCGCCGAACGGCGCCAGCGACGCCGGCAACAGGAACACGCCGGAACCGATCATATTGCCCACCACCAGGGCGGTGCACATCCATACCCCCAGCGCCCGGGTCTTGGTCTTGCTGTCTAAATTGGTATTGCTCAAGGCTTGGTCTCCATCGGGCCTGCCGATTGACGGGCGCGCCGCGCGCGCGTGTTTCTACGATCATGCGATGGCGCCGGCGGAGCGGGTTCTGCCCGTTCCGTTCGCATTCAGACTGATACGACTGAAAAAGCGCCCATGATAGAGGGCCGCGCCCGCAAGCTGGGCATGCTTTCTTTAAGCCGCTTGACCGGAGTCAACTGAAGCGGGACTTTGCGCCAGTGCGCGCGCATGAAAAAAAGGCGGCATTAGAACACAAATTCGACATAAAAACATGTCGCATTTTCCGTATGTCAACGAGAAGGCGATGGCAGTCCGCTTGTCGCGGCCAATGATGCGCAACAAGCGCGTGCGCAGATGCCAATATAGGTCAGCAGACAGGGAAAAAAACACGTCAAATGCATAGTTTTGGCATAAAAGGGCGCAATTCAGGCGACCACCACCGGCCCTGTCGGTACCCGCGCCAGCGACCAGTGAGCGCGCGCCCACTGCCACAACTCGGCTAAACCGCCGCACTCCTCCGGCGGCGCATGCCCCAGACGGCTCAAGGCCAAACGCAGTGAAGCGGCGGCGTCCTCCGCCGCCACCGCCGGCGCCAGCGTCTGCTTGGACAGTTTCTCTCCCGCGGCGTTAACCAGCACCGGCAAATGGCAATAAGTCGGCGTATTCGCGCCCAGCGCGCGCTGTACCGCCACCTGGCGCGGCGTGGACACCAGCAGGTCGGCGCCGCGCACCACATCGCTCACCCCTTGCTCCGCATCGTCCACTACCACGGCCAATTGATAAGCCCAGTAGCCGTCCGCGCGCAGCAAGACAAAATCGCCGATATCGGCCGCCAGGTTCTGCCGGTACGCTCCTTGCAGGCGGTCATCCACCACGGTCTCGCCGGGTTCCACCCGCAGGCGCCAGGCTCGCCCCCCCTCCTCCGGACGCCTCAGCCGGCAATGGCCGGGATAAACGTAACCGTCCAGACCGCGCCTCGCGGTCTCCGCGATCTTCTTGCGCGTGCAATTGCACGGATAAGCATGGCCGGAGGCGACCAATTGCTCCAACGCCTGCCGATACAAGTGGTGGCGACGGCTTTGGTACACCACTTCGCCATCCCACTCGAAGCCATAGGCCTCCAAGGTGCGCAGAATGGCGTCCGCGGCGCCGGCCACCTCGCGCGGCGGGTCCAGGTCCTCCATCCGCAGCAGCCACTCGCCTCCGCGCGCGCGCGCCTCCAGATAACTGCCGACGGCGGTGCACAGGGAGCCGGCGTGCAACAAACCGGTGGGACTGGGGGCAAAACGCCCGCGATAGGGAGAAGCGTTCATGACGGATAGGAAATTTACGGCGGCAATGCGTTGTGAAGGGAATTTCTGGCTAATAATGTTGACTGATACGCTCAAATCATCGCCCAGAGGCCGCGCCAAACGGCGCAGCCGGCTTTCGACGACCAAGGAGCCAATATGGCCTACGTTGTAACCGATGCCTGCATCAAATGCAAATACACCGATTGCGTCGATGTCTGCCCGGTGGACTGCTTTCACGAAGGCCCCAACTTCCTGGCGATTGACCCGGAGGAATGCATAGACTGCACGCTATGCGTGGCGGAATGCCCAGTGAACGCGATCTACGCGGAGGACGACGTGCCGCCCGGACAAGAAGGCTTCGTCGCGCTCAACGCCGAACTTTCCAAGCTCTGGCCCACTATCACCGAAAAGAAGGATCCGCTGCCGGACCACGAGGACTGGGCGGCGGTCGAAGGCAAGCTGCAACACCTGGAACGCTGAGAACCGGTTCAAAGTCTCGCGAGCAAGAGCGAGGCAAGGCGAAAACCGCTGAGAAAGCGGAATGTACACGTGGTACATGAGCATTTCGAAGTGGTTTTTAACGCCGTATCGCCGATGCGCAGCAGACATTGAACAGGTTCTGAGAACCGGTTCAAATGAACAGTTCTATATCCCCGGACTTGCCGGCCACCTCCGGCTGCATCACCTGCTGGCGATAGCGGTTCTCCTCGGTGATCACGGTGCGGCTGCGCTTGAGCTTCTTGACCAGCACCTTGCCGCTGTCGGTGAAGAAATACACTTTGCGCGCGCAGTCGCCCAGCAGGTCTTCGGCCAGGATGGGAATCCTTTCCGCATCCAGATAAGCGTGGATGAAGCGGCGGTTGCGCTCGCCCACGTTCATCACCGACATGCCGTCCAGCACGTTGCCCCCGCCAAACACCTTGGCCTCCATGCGGTGTCGCATCGCCCCCAGCTTCTGCATCTCGGTGATCATCAATTCCATCGCGTGAACGCCGAAGCGCGCGGCGGATGCGCCCTCACCCACCTCGATGCTGCCTTCCGGCAGCAGGAAATGGTTCATGCCCGCGACATTGGCAGCCCGGTCCAACATGCACACCGCCACGCACGACCCCAGCAGCGTTACCAACAGCTGCGGCTGGCTGGTGACGTAGAAGCCGCCGGGAAACACTTTCACCGCCTGGCTTTGAAAATGCTTGTCGAAATAGGAATGGCTGCTGAAATGCACCGCGCCGCTGTTCATAACATCGCCTTTTCCGCCCTGCCGTACAGGCAGGCCAAGATTTTGGGGGCCAGCGCTTCCAGTGGCCACTCTTGTTGCACGCCGCCGGCCTTCATCGCCTCGCGCGGCATGCCGTACACCACGCAACTGGCCTCGTTCTGGCCGAATGTGACGGCGCCGGCGTCGCGCATCTTGCGCAGGCCATCCGCTCCGTCCCGCCCCATTCCTGTCAGGATGACGCCGATGGCACGCTTGCCCAGGCCTCGCGCAGCGGAGTCGAACAGCACATCCACCGACGGCCGGTGTCGGTTCACCCTCTCGCTCTGGTCCAACTCAATGCGGAAACCGCCTGCGGCGGCCTGCACCCGCATATGCCAATTGCCTGGCGCGATATAGGCGACGCCCGTCTTGATCGGCTCGCCGGCTTCCGCTTCCTTCACTCTCATCGGGCAGTAACTGTTCAGCCGCGCGGCGAAACTGCCGGTAAAATACTCGGGCATGTGCTGAGCAATCAGGATGGGCGGCCCGTCGGCCGGCAAGCCGCTCAATAGGGTTCGGATCGCCTCCGTGCCGCCGGTGGAAGCGCCCACAAAAATCATCGCTTGCTGGGCGCTGGCGCCCAGAAAAGGCGTCTGCGGCGCCAAGACCTCGGCCGCGCGATGAAAGCGGTGCGGCGCACGCACCCTGGCTTCCGCCACCGTCCGGATTTTGTCTCGGATCTCGTGGGCGTAATCGCCCATCCGTCTGGCGATGTCGTGCGCCGGCTTGGACATAAAGTCGATCGCGCCCAGCTCCAGCGCCGTCAGCGTCGCCTCCGATCCTTGCTGCGTCAGCGAGGAAATCATCAGCACCGGCGTCGGCCGCAAGCGCATCAAACGCCGAAGAAACTCCAAGCCGTCCATGCGCGGCATTTCGACATCCAGCGTGATGACGTCGGGGTCCAGCTCGCGGATGCGCTCGCGAGCGATGAATGGATCGGAGGCGGTAGCCACCACCTCCATGTCTTGCGCCTCGTTAATGATGGAGGTGAGCAGATTGCGGATCAAAGCGGAGTCGTCTACCACCACCACGCGAATTTTCTTGTCGAACCCCATCCACGCTCCCGAATCGATAAAAGGGCGAACACGCCGGCTAGGCCAGCCGGTAGCTGGTTTTGCCGCAAGGCAGGAAGGCGTCGCTCAGATGCAGGATGTTTTCCGAATGGCCCAGCAATAGCAAACCGTCCGGGGCCAGATGCCGCGCCATATGATTGAGTATGGCCGCCTGTGTGGGCTTATCAAAATAGATCAACACATTGCGGCAAAAAATGACGTCGAACTCCCCTAGCGGAGGCCACTCTTCCGCCACCAGATTCATCTGGAAAAAGGTCACCGCTTCGCGCAGATGTTTCTTCAAGCGCACCTTGCCGTCGTTGGCGCCCACGCCCTTATCGAAAAAACGGCGCAATTGCGGCTCCGGCAACTGGCTGACGCGCTCGCGAAGATAGACGCCGTACATCGCCTGCTCCAATACATGAGTATCAATATCGGACGCCAACAATTCACAGGGGAATGGCCGTAAAGACTCCGCCAATTCCGCCATGGTCATGGCGATGGAGTAAGGCTCCTCGCCCGTCGAAGACGCCGCGCTCCAGACCCGGTACGGCCGGCCGCGCTTCCGCCAGCGCTCGGCGTGCGCGCGCAGCATGCTGAAATGATGCGGCTCCCGAAAAAACGAAGTCAGATTCGTGGTCAGCGCATTGACAAAGTTCTGCCACTCCCCCGATAAAGCGTCCTGGTCCAGCCGGTCCAAGTACTCGGCGAAGCTTTTCAGCCCCAAGGCCCGCACTCGCTTGGCCAGCCGCGCGTAGGCCATATGGGTCTTGCTGTCGTTAAGAGCGATGCCCACCCGCCGGTAAACCATGCCGCGGATGCGGCGAAAATCGTCTGGCGTGAACTTGATGTCCAGTTCCAGCCCCATCAACTCGATCCCCTCGGCTCCGCTCTCAGCCTAGCCCGCGTCAAAACTCCTCCCACTCGCCGTCCGTCAGGTCCACTTGCGGGCGCAGTCGTTCAGGCACCACGATCTTGCCGGCGGACTTGGGCGACACGGCCTTGGCTCCGGCAACGTGTGCAACGACATGCTCCGCCGTCTGCGCGACGTGCGCCTGCATGGGCCGCAAACGCTGTCCCGGCTCTCCCAGCTTGAATACCTGCACCGCGTCGTCCAAATAGCGCGCTTGCTCTTCCAGCGACTCCGCAGCCGCGGCGGCCTGCTCCACCAGCGCGGCGTTCTTCTGCGTGTTTTCGTCCATCTGCGTCACCGCCAGATTGACCTGCTCGATGCCCGAGCTCTGCTCAATCGATGCGGCCGAGATATCGCTCATGATATCGGCGACGCGGCGGATGGAAATCACGATCTCATCCATGGTGCTGCCGGCCTCGTCCACCAGCTTGGAACCGGACTCGACTTTAGCCACCGAGCTGCCAATCAAACCCTTGATTTCCTTGGCGGCGGCGGCGGAACGCTGCGCCAGGTTGCGCACCTCGCTGGCCACCACGGCGAAGCCTCTCCCCTGCTCGCCGGCCCGCGCGGCTTCCACCGCGGCGTTGAGCGCCAGGATATTGGTCTGAAAGGCGATGCCGTCGATCACGCTGATGATGTCGACAATCTTGCGCGCACTGTCGTTGATCTCGTTCATGGTGGCCACCACGTCGCCCACCACTTTGCCGCCGCGCGCGGCGATGTCGGAAGCGCCAGTGGCCAGCGTGTTCGCCTTTTTGGCGTTCTCCGCGTTCTGCCGCACTGTGCTGGTGATTTCCTCCATGCTGGAAGCCGTTTCCTCCAGGCTGGCCGCTTGTTGCTCGGTGCGGCTGGACAGGTTGGCGTTGCCGGAGGCGATCTCGCGCGCGGCAGTGTTGATCGCGTCGGTGGACTCCTTGATGTTGGAGACAATTTCCTTCAAGCGCTCCACCGTGGTGTTGGTGTCGTTCTGCAACTGGCTGAACAGGCCCTGGTAGTCGCCCTTGATCGCATGAGTGAGATCGCCCTTGGCCAAGGCCGCCAGCACCGTGGCGATATCGCCCAGGCCCTGGCTGGTCACCGCCAGCAGCTGATTGACGCTTTCGCCCAACTGTCGGAAAAAGCCGTCCTTGCCTTCCAGATTGATGCGTCGGTCGAAATTGCCGGCCGCGGCCGCGGAGATGATGCCGGCCACCTCTTTCTCGATCTCAACTTCCCCGGTGCGATCCTTCCACTCCACCACCGTGCCCAACCGCGAGCCGTCGGTGCCGAACACCGGATTGGCCACCAAGCCGAAAATACGCTCGCCAATATTGATCTGCGCGCGATAAGTGGAGCGCAGATTGGCCAACAGGTCGCGCTGATGCGCCGGATTGCTGTGGAACACATCCATATTGGTGCCCAGCAAGGCGCGCGCGTCGAAATTGGGCAAGGCTTTGCGCATGTCGGCCTCGGCGCGGCGCATCATCTCCAGCACGCTGTGATTGGTGTAGATGATGTTGCGATCATTGTCGGCGATCATCACATTGGTGGAGGCGTTGTCCAGGGCATTGCGCACTCTGATGTTTTCAACCGCTTTCTCGGCCAGCAAACTCATCGACGCGAACAGACTATGCTTGTCGCCCGACTTGACCTTGATCTCGGAACGTACCTGGCCCTCGGTCAACTCTCGCATCACCTTGACCAGCTCCGCAGGCTCGCCGCCCAACTGGCGCATCAGCGAACGGATAATGAAGACGCCGAAGCCGATGCCGATCGCCAGCGCCAACAAAGTGAAGCCAAACAGCAGCTTGTAAGCCTGTTGGGAATTGTCGCTGGCATCCTGTCCCGCCTTGCGCATCAGCCCCTCCTCAAATGCGATGTAGCGATCGATCGAGGTCATGTATTTAAGCTGGGTATCGCGCAGGGTGACGAACAAGTAATCGCGAGCCTGCGCATCCCGTCCCTGCGCTTGCATGCGTCGGAACACATTCAGTTCAGAGCGGAAACTGGCTTCATCGGAGCGCATCGCCTCGAACAGCGGCCGCCCGGCGTTGCCGACATTCGGCTCCAAAGCCGCCATTCGCTGCGTCAGATTGACCAGGCTCTCGTCAATCTGCTGGTTGAGCTCCTTGGTAAGCTGGACATCCTTGGTCAACAACAAATTACGCACGTCCCGCGACGCCAGGTCGACATTGGCTGCAATCTTGTGCGCGGCGCTAACCTGCGGGATATGCACGCTGGAGATATTGACCAGATCGCCGGCCAGGCCCTGCAGTTGTCTGACCGCCAGCGTCATCGCCACCGCCAGCAACAGAATCAACAGGCCAAAGCCCAACACCAGCCGATGGATCACTTTCATATTATTCATGCTTCGCCCCCTCAAAACAGGCTTGCGGCCGCGTTTATACGCGGCCAGCGGCGTCAGTCAACGCCATTTCCTCGCTGCCCATCAAACGCTCGATATCGATCACGATGATCATGCGCTCGTCCAGCGTGCCCAGTCCTTCGATATAGGCGGTGTCCACCGCCGCGCCAAACTCCGGCGCGGCTCGCAGCGCTTCCCGCTCCAGTTGAATCACATCCGACACCCCGTCCACTACCGCGCCGATGACACGCCCGCACACATTCAACACGATCACCACGGTGAACTCGTTGTACACCGGCTCCCCGATGCCGAATTTCAAACGCAAATCCACGATAGGCACGATATGGCCGCGCAAATTGACCACGCCCTTGATGAAGTCCGGCGCGTTGGCGATGCGGGTCACCGCGTCGTAGCCGCGGATTTCCTGCACCTTCAGAATATCAATGCCGTACTCTTCCGCTCCCAGCGTGAACACCAGCAGCTCATTGCCCGAACGCCTGTGCGCCAACCCCGGGTCGTTCCGTTCCGCCACCATTTTTTTTTCCTTGTTGTTTCATGCGTCCAGCGCCATCCGCTGGTTGTGCCGCGCAATCGCGGCGATATCCAGGATCATGGCCACCTGGCCGTCTCCGAGAATAGTGGCGCCGGAAATGCCGTCCACCTTGCGGTAATTCGTTTCAAGGTTTTTCACCACAAACTGCTGCTGGCCGATCAAATCGTCCACTAACAGCGCCAGCCTGCTGTTGCCGGCCTCCACGATCACCAGGATCGCCTCGCTCGGGGTCTGTTTCGCTTCGGGAATGGAAAAAAACCGTCCCAACGGCACAATCGGCAGGTATTCGCCGCGAATGCCCACCACCTGGCCGCGCGCGGCCACCGTTTTGATTTCATTCGGCGCCGGCTGCAGCGACTCCAATACCGCCCCCAAGGGCATCACATAGGTTTCCGCGCCGATGCGCACCGACATGCCGTCCATGATCGCCAGCGTCAACGGCAAATGAATGCTGATGGTGGTGCCGATGTCGGCCATGGAGTCTATCTCCACACGGCCGCCCATGCTCTGGATATTGCGCTTGACCACATCCATGCCCACGCCGCGGCCGGAAACCTCGGTCACCTCGGCCGCCGTGGAGAAGCCGGCCTCGAAAATCAGGTTCCACACCTCAACGTCGCTTAGCGAATCCGGCGCAGCCAAACCGTTCTGTCTCGCCTTGGCCAGTATCCGCTCCCGGTTAAGCCCGGCGCCGTCATCGCTGACTTCGATGACGATATTGCTGCCTTGGTGGAAAGCCCGCAGCGTAAGACGCCCCACCGGATCCTTCCCGCCCGCCTGCCTCGCTTCCGGGGATTCGATGCCATGATCCAGGCTATTGCGCACTAGGTGGGTCAACGGGTCGGACAATTTCTCGATGAAGCCTTTGTCCAGCTCGGTGCTTTCGCCCATCATCGTGAGCTCCACCCTTTTACCCAAGCGACCGGCCAAATCCCTCACCACTCGCGGAAAGCGGTTGAACACAAAAGAGATGGGCGTCATCCGGATCGACATCACCGCCTCCTGCAACTCCCTCGCGTTGCGTTGCAAAGCGCCGATGCCGCCAAGCAGGCGCTCATGCGCCACCGGATCCAGGCCCGCCCCGGATTGCGTCAGCATGGACTGGGTGATCACCAGCTCGCCCACTAGGTTGAGCAGCAAATCCACCTTGTCGATATTGACCCGGATAGAACTCTCGCTCGCCGCGCCTCCGCGCGCCGCAGGCTTGGCCGCGTCGAACTCCGGCGCCAGCGCCGGAACTTCGTCCCGCTCTGCCGCCTCGGCAGGCGGGGGCTCGAACAGGCCGAATCCGTCTCCTTCCAGCCATACCGAGGCGTCCGGTTCCGGAGCCGCATCGAGGAACAAGCCGAAACTGCTCTCCTCCTCTACGCCATGATCGACGTTGATGCGGAAATGCTCCTGCGGCACGGCGAACGCCAGCGACTCCGCCACCTCCGCCGCGTCCAGCGGCGAGGTGAACACGGCAACCCAGGGCAGCTTGTCAAGCTCCTCGCCGCGCTGCACCACGCTCAAGTCGCCATGCTCGGCCAGCGACTCCAACAAGGCGTCGATGTCGACGCCGTCCACCACGTCGATTTCCAGATACAGCGTCCAGTGCCGCGCCTCCTCCGGCGCCCGGCGCGCCTCGGTTTCCGCCGGAGCGGCCGCCAGCGCCTCCAACTGCGCCTTTAGCTCATCGGCTTGCGCTGTGTCGACATCGCCTTTGCCCTTGTGAGCCGCCAGCATCCCGTACAACACATCTTTGGCTCGCAGCACCAAGTCCACTAGATCCGAACTCAAGACGCGCGCGCCGCGCCTCACCTCGTCCAACAACCCTTCCAACACATGAGTCAAATCCGCCATGTCGGCGAAACCGAATGTGGCCGCACCGCCCTTGATCGAATGCGCGGCGCGGAACACCGCATGCAAATCCTCCTGCTGCGGACAGGACTGATCCATGCCCAGCAGCAGGCTCTCCATGCTGGACAAATGCTCATCAGCTTCATCAAAAAACACCTGATGAAACTGCGACATATCGATGGCCAAAAGCTCGCTCCTCGTCGTGCCCAAGATCAGCAGATTCAGCCGATCACGCGCTTGACCACATCCAGCAGCTTCTGCGGGTCAAACGGCTTGACCAACCAGCCCGTAGCCCCGGCCGCGCGGCCAAGCGCCTTCATTTGGTCGCTGGATTCGGTGGTCAGCATCAGGATAGGCGTCGTCGTATACGCCGGCAGTTTACGTAAGGAGCGGATCAGGGTCAGGCCATCCATGCCCGGCATGTTTTGGTCGGTCAGCACCAGATTGAACTGGCCTCCCTGCGCCTTGGCCAGGCCAGCGTTGCCGTCCCCCGCCTCCACCACCTCGTAACCAGCGCTTTTCAAGGTGAACGACACCATCTGTCGAATCGAAGCGGAATCGTCAACCGTCAGTATTTTTTTGTGCATAACATCCCCGTTTCAGGAAACCTCCCAGCGCTCGCTCGCCTGACGCGGCTCTTCGCCCATCGTCAGTCCGACACCGTCCGCGCCGGGTCCATTTTCCATTCTTTACCTTGCTCGCTCGTCGTCTCGTTCCGCACCCGCGAGACAACCGATTCGCCCAAGCGCTGAAATTCGCGCAGATATGAATGAGTGATCAACTAAAAAGCCCGCCGATTCAAGCCTGAATCCGCACGGCGTCAACGCATGCGGCCGAGAAACGTCGTTAAACCGGCCCCGGAGACGCCGACGACGGCACCGCGAAAGCCAGTGACGACATGTCGTCATTGTATGGGCTGCTGAAGCCTAGCGGAATTGACGGCAAGGGGCCATAGCCGTACGCATCGGCCGGGGAAACGCTGGACAAGCGCAGCAGACGCGATAGCAGGTATGGCAGATCCGATTCCTCCATGCCATCGCTGTGCGCCAGGAAGTGCTGACCCTCCGCCCAGGGCAGCGCCAGAGGCGGCTGCAACTCGATGTCGGCGCGCAAGCCCAGCGGGCTGCACATGGAGGGAAAACGACGCTCAAGCCTGGTGGATAGAAACAGCAAGATATCCGGCATGCCGGCATTGACCAGCCGCACCTCGCGAGCGCCCCAGTCAATCTCCAGCAACGCGCTGCCAACGTAGCGCCCGTCGGCCACATGACGATGCATGAAGGCATTGAGTTCGCGCAACGCCGACAAGGACAAAGGCTGCCCCAACAGCACCCGCGACACCCCCAGCGCCAGCAGCGCGGCGTCCAGGGCGGATCCTTGCCCGTGACCGGACGCGTCCCCAAGGATCAGCAAGGTTCGTTCCGGCAAATCCGCGCGCAGCACAACATCGCCGCCCACCGCCTCTACCGGCTTGACGGACACCTCCAAGGGAAACGAGCGGACCGTAGCCTGTTTCGACGGACGATACAGAGACATGGCGCCGTTGATGATGTCGAACGCCGCCGCTCCGAATAAACACGGGCACAACGCATGTTGCTGCCAATGCCAGGCCAACAGCCGGCTGCGCAGCAAGTCCGCGTCGAAGTCCCCGCGCAGAAAGTGAATATTGGGCGTGGCCAGCCAGGGCGCAGGACGCCCTGACGAAAACACCCACAAGGGCTTGTCGCCCTCCCACTGCTCGAACAGTTCGGCGGGAGCGTCCGCCAGATTCGTCAGCCAAAGGTCCTGCCT
Organism: Chromobacterium sp. W521; assembly: GCF_052805975.1. Classification (NCBI taxonomy): domain Bacteria; kingdom Pseudomonadati; phylum Pseudomonadota; class Betaproteobacteria; order Neisseriales; family Chromobacteriaceae; genus Chromobacterium; species Chromobacterium sp. W521. The sequence continues at coordinate 308,528 of NZ_JBRBAF010000004.1, read as the reverse complement.
GCCGCCCACTGCAAAGTCGGCGCCACCGCAAAACCACCAATCCAGCGCTGACAACCAAGGATCGCCACGAACCCGTGCCTCGGCATCAGCGGACAACCAGGCCCGGATGCGCACAGACGCTCCAATGCTTGAACTTACTTAATGGTGAACATCTTGTTGAAGCAGGCGATTTCGAACACCTGCATCACCGCCTCGCGACAATTGATCAAGGTCATGCTCTTTTTCTGCCCAGCCGCACGCTCCTTCAGCAACAGCAACATTCCAAGCGCGGAACTATCCAGAAACGGAACCTGATCGAAATCAATCTCAATCTCTTGCACCTCCGGATTGTCCAGCAGCTCCTGGCTGGCCTGACGGAATTCCCGGTGCAGGTTGAAATCGAACTGTCCGATCAGGATCATCTTCCCAACTCTGCCCTCTACTTTGACAATGGGTCTCATCCGGCGTCCTCGGCTTTCTTCTGAATAAACGGCACATCCATCACGGTTGCATCATCGGAAGGCTAAGCTCGAAACAGGCTCCGCCCTCCCCCTTGTTGAAACAACGCACTTGTCCGCCCAGCTCGTCCACCACTTTCTTGACGATGGCCAAGCCCAAGCCTGTACCGCCGGGGCGGGTTGTGAAGAACGGTTCGAACATCTTCTCCAACTCCTCCGGATTGAACCCGGGGCCCGAGTCCTCCACCCGAAACAGTAAAGCGGTCTCACCTTCCTCCACCGATAATCGCACCACATCCCCGCTTGCGGAGAAGTGCCAGGCGTTCTCCAACAGATTCACCAAGGCCCCCTGCAAGGCTTTGCGGTCCACCAAGACCTTTATGGCAGATGACACCACCACATTGCAATCAAAAAGCACGCCTTTTTCATGACATTGTGGTTGCATGACCGCGCGCAAATCCTCCAGCAGCCCTTCCAGATCCAAAGGCTCCAGCGTCGTTACCTGACCGCGGACAAAACTCAGCATGTTCTGGATCAAACTCTCCAGCGCCCGCATCCGCGCCAGGCTCTTGTCGACGAAACGGGCGCGGTCCTCGGCCCGCGGAATATCCTGCTTCAGATTCGCCGTATACAACATCGCCGTGGCCAAGGGCGTGCGCAGCTGATGCGCCAATGCCGCCGCCATGCCTCCCATGGACGCCAACTTCTGCTGACGGGCCAATTCTCCGGTCAATTGATGCAAACGAGATACATCGTGAATAAGCACAATCTGCCCTCCGACAGATGGCAGGTCCTGGCATTGCATCGTCAACACCAAACCCGGCTCTCCATGCCGATGGCAATAGGTGTCGTCCAGTTCCGAACGCGACAGCCCCGCTAGCATGTCCCGCCATAAAGCGCCTACAGAACAACCGTTTAGCATCCGGCTGGCCGCGGGATTCACCGCCGTGACCACGCCTTCGGCCGAGACTTGGACCACGCCCGCGGGCAGCGCCTCCAGCAGCAAACCCAAGCGCTCGGCCAGCATCGCGTTCTCGTCCCGCTGTTTGCGCAGCTGATTATTGGCTTCGTCCAATTGCGCATTGAGAACTGTCACTTGGCTCTCAAGTTGTCTATATGCATCAATAAGTTGGCCGGATACCGCATTGAATTGCTCGAACGCGGCTTCTAGTTGCTGCTGATCTTTGAGGCTTGAAACCATATGCCGAATCGCTTGCGAGTTATTTGTAAAAACCACTTAAACAGTATGATAATGAATGGGTATCGCTGAGCCAACCTGTTATCTGGCATGAGGCTCAGCAAAAAAAACCGGGCAAAACCGATATCTGGCGTATAAAGGGTAGTAGTACGCCACTTCAAAAGAATGCAGCGGAGGTTTCTGTGTCAGAGCTTCTCAAAAAAATCGACGCCAGGACGAAACTGGCCGGCACCAACAAGCTGGAAATCCTGCTGTTCTCGTTGGGCCAGGATCAGCGCACGGGGCGCAAGGAAATCTTCGGGATCAACGTGTTCAAAGTGCGCGAAGTCATGCGCACGCCGGAAATCACCTCCGCCCCTGAAATGCCCTCCTCCGTGGAAGGCATGGTCAGCCTGCGCGGCGCGCTGGTACCGGTCATCGACTTGGCCAAATACACCGGCGTCGTGACCAGCAACAAGCCGGAAATCATGATCGTCACCGAGTACAACGCCCACACCCAGGGCTTCCTGGTGGAAGCGGTGGACACCATCCTGCGTCTGGACTGGTCCGCAATGCGCGTGCCGCCGGAAATGATCACCAACCGCATGGCCGGCCTGGTGACCGCCGTCACCGAACTGGACAACGGCACGCTGGTGATGATGATGGACGTGGAAAAAGTGCTGGCGGAAACCACCATCATCGACGACGGCCACACCTTCCTCGGCATCGAGCCGGTCAAGGAACCGCGCCGGATCTTCTTCGCCGATGACTCCGCCGTGGCCCGCAAACAGATCGAGCGCACGCTGGAAGCGATGAACATCCAGTACACCTCCGCCATCAACGGCATGCGCGGATGGGAAGAATTGCAGAAAATGGCCAACCAGGCCGACCTGGCCGGCAAGAAGCTGTCGGATTCGCTGCACCTGGTGCTGACCGACGTGGAAATGCCGGAAATGGACGGCTATATGCTGACCAAGATGATCAAGAGCGATCCGCGTTTCAACGGCATTCCGGTGTTGATGCACTCCTCCCTTTCCGGTTCCTCGAATCAGAAACTGGGCGAATCAGTAGGCGTTGATTCTTACGTCGCCAAATTCGAACCGCAGAAACTGTCGATGAAACTGCGCCAGATGCTGAATCTGGAACCCAAAGACTAAGATCAAGTAAGCAAAAGCATTAAGGGAGAGGGACAGATATGGCAGCCACAGACGCCTCCTTGCTTGCAAGCGTTGACGCCAGGACCAAACTGGCGGGTTCCAACAAAATGGAAATCCTGCTGTTTTCGCTTGGAACGCGGGAAACCTTCGGCATCAACGTTTTCAAAGTGCGCGAGGTGTCGCAGACGCCCGCCATCACCAAAACGCCGAACATGCCTTTTGGCGTGGAAGGCGTGCTGTCGCTGCGCGGCAACATCATCCCGGTCATTTCGCTTGGCAAATTCATCGGCGCCGACCAGACCCGCAGCTACGAAACCATGATCGTCACCGAATTCAACAAGAGCACCCAGGCCTTCCTGGTTGACTCGGTGGACCGCATCATCCGCGTGGACTGGGACAAGGTGCGCGCGCCGGAAAACATGATGGCGGCCAGCGGCACCAATCAGAATCTGATCACCGCGATTACCGAACTGGAAAACGGCAAGCTGGTATCCATCCTGGACGTGGAGCAAATCCTGGCCAGCGTGGTCGGCGAGCCGCGTCTGCCCGACGTGCCCACCGCCCAGCTGGAAAACGATCAGTACATTTTCTTCGTCGACGACTCTGTCGTGGCCCGCAAGGAAATCACCGGCGTGCTGGAAAAGATGGGCATCAAATTCCAGCAGGCCACCAACGGCCGCGAGGCATGGGACCGGCTACAAACGCTGGCCAACCGCAACTTCGGCGAGGACGAGTGCCTGCACGACCACCTGAAGATCATCCTCGTGGACGCCGAAATGCCGGAAATGGACGGCTATGTGCTGACCAAGCTGATCAAATCCGATCAGCGCTTCCGCGGCATCCCGGTCGTGATGCACTCCTCGCTGTCCTCCAACGCCAACCGCGCGATGGGCTCCAGCGTGGGCGTGGACGCCTATGTCGCCAAGTTTGACCCCGGCGTGCTGGCCGAAACTTTGATTCCATTCCTGCAGAGGTAGTCGCTACAATATGCGGCTCGATGAATTTCAGATAAATCAGGACACACCTCAATGGCAGACAAGAATATTCGCTTCCTAGTCGTAGACGACTTCTCCACGATGCGGAGAATCGTGCGCAACCTTTTGAAAGAGCTAGGATTCACCAATGTCGACGAAGCCGAAGACGGCATGGTTGCGCTGCACAAGTTGAAGACTCAGCATTTCGACTTCATCGTTTCCGACTGGAACATGCCCAATATGACCGGCATCGAACTGCTCAAGGCGGTTCGTGCCGACGCCCAGCTCAAACACCTGCCCTTCATGATGATTACCGCGGAAGCCAAACGCGAAAACATCATTGAAGCGGCCATGGCCGGAGCCAGCGGTTACATCGTGAAGCCTTTCACTGCCGCCACCATGGAAGAGAAAATGAGCAAGATCTTCCAGAACATGAATAAACCAGCCTGAGTGCCGAAAAAAAACGGTCTGCGTCAGTATTGAGGAGGATTTACCGTGTCCAATCACATCATGGAAAGCGGGGATAACCCGGAGCTTGAGGCCCTGTTCGACAGCATCTCGATGCAACAGAGCGCCCCTCCGGAGCCGGAACCCGCCGCGTCGGAAGCCGCGGCGGCCTCTCCGCAGCCAGCCGGGACTGCCGGCAGTCCTACCTCGATGTACGAACAAATTGGTCAGTTAACCCGCAAAATGCATGATGCGCTACGCGATCTAGGCTACGACAAATCTCTGGAAAAAATGGCGGACGCGATTCCGGATGCCAAGGACAGGCTGACTTACATCGCCACCCTGACGGAAAATTCCGCCGAACGCGTGCTCAACGCCACTGACCTGGCCAAACCGTATCAGGACCAGCTGGAAAGCAAGGCGCTGGAATTGTCCTCGCGCTGGGAACGGCTGTACGCCAACCTGTTGACCGTGGAAGAGTTCCAGCAACTTGCAGCCGACACGCGCACCTACTTAAATGAAGTGCCGGCCCAGACTCAGGCCACCAGCACACAGTTGCTGGAAATCGTCATGGCGCAGGACTTTCAGGATCTGACCGGCCAAGTCATCAAAAAGATGATGGGCATGGTCAAGCTGCTGGAAAGCGAGCTGGTCAATTTCCTGATCGAGTTCTCGCCAGAGGCGAAAAAAGAAGAGCTGGGCATGGGCACCAATCTGCTGAACGGCCCCGTGATCAATCCGGAAGGGCGCACCGATGTGGTCAGCAGCCAGCAACAGGTCGACGACCTGCTGGAAAGCCTGGGCTTCTAACGAACAACACGCAGAACAGAGCACGCGAGCAAGGCGTGGCGGGAGTGGAAAATGAGCGAATTCGCCGGCATGGAAGAGCTGCTGCAAGACTTCTTGATGGAGTCTACGGATCTCCTTTCCGATGTAGACAATAAACTGGTCGAACTGGAAAAGCGTCCGGAAGACAAGGCACTGCTGAACGACATTTTCAGAGGCTTCCACACCATCAAGGGCGGCGCCGGCTTTCTCAACGTCGGCCCGATGATCAATCTATGCCATCGCACCGAAAACTTGTTCGACAAACTCCGCAACGGCCAACTGCACATCACCGCCGGCATCATGGACGTGATTCTTGACGCCACGGGCATCGTGCGCGACATGTTCGGCACCATGGGCCAGGGCCTGATGCCCAGCGAAGCCGATCCGCGCATCCTGGCGGCTTTGGACGCGGCACTGGCAGGCGAAGCGCTGTCCGAAGATACCGCGGCGGCCGAACCCGCCCCAGCGGCAGCCCCTGCTCCGGTTGCAACGCCAGCCCCGGCCGCTGCGGCCGCGCCGCAGCCCGCAGGCAACGGTCAAGGCCCGGACTGGAATCAGCTCTATCAAGCCGTCTCCCCCGGCGGCGCGCCCGCCGCCCCGACGGCTGCGCCCGCCCCCCAGGCGGCGGCTCCCGCTGCGCCACCGGCCCCGGTTGCCGCCGCCCCGGTAGCAGCCGCCCCGGCGGCTAAACCGGCGGCCAAGCCGGCTCAGAACAAACCGGCCGCCAGTGCGCCCAGCAGCAGCGGCCCCCAGGAAAACACCATCCGCATCGATACCGTGCGTCTAGACATGGTGCTTAACCTGTCCGGTGAAATCGGCCTGACCAAGAACCGCCTGACCACGCTGCGCACCGAGATCCTGCAAGGCAACCGCGACACCAACACACTGCGCTCGCTGGACGAGGCGATCAGCCAATTGGACCTGCTGGTGGGAGATCTGCAGAACGCGGTGATGAAAACCCGCATGCAGCCGATTGGCCGCCTGTTCCAGAAATATCCGCGCTTGGCGCGCGACCTCGCCCGTCAGTTGGGCAAGGAAGTCGAGCTGGTGCTTTCCGGCGAAGAAACCGAGCTGGACAAGACCATGATCGAGGATTTGAACGATCCTCTGGTCCACTTGGTGCGCAACGCCGTGGATCACGGCATCGAACAGCCTGAAGACCGCATCGCCGCCGGCAAGAAGCCTCAGGCTCTGGTGCAACTGACCGCGGAGCAAGTGGGCGATCACATCCTGATCGAGATCACCGACGACGGCAAAGGCATGAATGCCGACGCCCTGCGCCGCAAGGCGATCGAAAAAGGCCTGATCGACCAGGAAAGCGCCAACTCCCTGGATGAGAAGCAGTGCCTGCAGCTGATTTTCCTGCCCGGCTTCTCCACCAAGGACCAGATTTCCAGCGTGTCCGGCCGCGGCGTGGGCATGGACGTGGTCCGCACCAACATCCAGAAGCTGAACGGCCGCATCGACATCAATTCGGTGCCGGGCGAAGGCACCCGCATCAGCATCTCGCTGCCGCTGACGCTGGCCATCCTGCCGGTGCTGGTGGTGCGCGCCTGCAACCAACCGTTCGCCGTGCCTCTGGCGATGGTGCGCGAAATCATCACCATCGACCCGAACGCGATCCAGGAAGTGTCCGGCAAACCCACCATCGTGGTGCGCGACGAAATCCTTCCGCTGAAAACCCTGGCCGGCCTGCTGGGCTGGGAGCCAACGCAAAAGCCCTACTTCGGCGTATTGATGCAGTCCGCGGAAAAGTCCTTCATCCTGGCGATCGACTCCTTCGTCGGCCGCGACGACGTAGTGATCAAGCCGCTGCAGAACATTCGTCCGAAAGGCGTGGCAGGCGCCACCCTGTCCGGCGACGGCTCCGTCGTACTGGTTCTCGACATGGAAGATCTGCTTTCCTCCAGCGAGGCCAACAACAGCGTCACCCGATCCACGGACCTGATCGCCACCTGAGCAAAGGCATACCGGGACAATGACCTCGACGAGCGCCTTCATAGGCAGGCAGGCCGTTCTCAACCGCAACCAGCAGCTCATTGGCTATGAGCTGCTTTTTCGTCCCAGCGGCGAGGCCTCAGGCGTCGGCAAGCATACAGAACTGCAAGCCGACACTCAGGTGCTGGTCAACACCCTCAACAATATGGGCACCAGTTGGCTGATCGGCAGCAAGCTGGCCTTCATCAACATCGGCGAAGCCATGCTCAGCAGCGAGTTTCTTGAGCTGCTGCCGCCGCGCCGCGTCATTCTCGACATCTCGCCGCGCATCGTGCCCTCCAACGAACTGCTGTCGCGCGCGCGGCACCTTCGCTCGCTGGGTTTCGGCATTTCTCTGGACGACTTCAGCTTCGAATCGCCGGCTGCGGCCTTTCTGGAACTGGCCAACTACGTCAAGCTGGACATCCAGCACCAAGACACCAACCGCTTCCAGATGCTGGCGTCGCGCTTGCGCAGCTATCCGGTGATCCGCATCGCCGAACGCGTGGAAACCCACGCTCAGTTCCATCTATGCAAGGAACTGGGCATGGACGGTTTTCAGGGCTTCTACTTCGCCCAGCCGGAAACGCTGTCCGCCAAGGTCATCCACCCATCTTTTCGCAACACCCTGGAGCTGCTCAACCTGCTGCGGCTGGACGCCGACATCCGCGACGTCGAGCAGGTTCTCAAACGCGACCTGGCCCTGTCTTACAAGCTGCTGCGCTACGTCAACTCCGCCGCCGCCGGCCTGAACACCAGCATCAGCTCCTTCTCCCACGCCGTCACCGTGCTGGGATACCAAAAGCTCTACCGCTGGCTGACTCTGCTGCTGGTCACCGCCTCCGAGGAAGGCCACGCGCCCCCGGCGCTGCAAAAAACCGCCGTCACGCGCGGCCGCTTCATGGAGTTGCTGGGCAAAGCCCACGGCGAGCGCCACGACACCTGCGACAATCTGTTCATCATCGGCATGTTCAGCCTGTTGGACGTGCTGTTCGACATGCCGATGGCCAACATCATCGAGCACCTGCAGCTGCCGGAAACCATCACCGAAGCCTTGTTGCACGAAAAAGGCACGATGAGCCGCTTCCTCAAACTGGTCAAAGCCTGCGAGGACGGCCAACTCACCGGCGTGCCAGAACTCTGCGCCCAATTGAACCTCAGCAGCGAACAGTTCAACCAGGCCCATGTCTCCGCGCTCGCCTGGGTGGAAGAACTCGGCTTATAATTCGCAGTCTTGCAGTACGCGCTTAAGCTTGAGACCGAATTCCCCGATGAAATTGCTTGCCATTGATTGTTCCACCTCGTTTCTATCCCTAGCCATTGACAACGGCTCGCGTATTTTCTCCTTCCACGAGAAAATCGAGCAAAAGCACGCGGAACGCGCGCTGCCGGAATTGGCTCGCCTGTTGGAACAGGCGGAACTGCGCCTGGAGCAACTCGACGCCATCGCCTTCGGCCAGGGCCCCGGCTCCTTCACCGGCCTGCGCATCGCCTGCGGCCTGGCTCAAGGGCTGGCTTTCTCCGCCGGCATTCCCGTCATCGGCATTCCCACGCTGGACAACGTCGCTCAACAAGCCGGCGCTGGCACGGTGCTGGTCTGTCTCGACGCCAGGATGCAGCAGGTTTACAGCGCCTGCTATCGAGTCGCCGAAGGCGCCGCGCCGGAACGGCTGGACCCGATAAGCGTCGGCGCGCCGGAAGCCGTGCTTTGGCCGGAGCGAGTTGATATTGCCGCAGGCGACGGCTTTGAACGCTATCCCGGTCTGCAAGACAATGCCGGCGCCGCTATTGTCCGCGCGGATCTGCTGCCCAACGCCGTCGCCTACTTCTCCATGGCGCGCAGCGGCCGTTATCCGCAAACTCACCCGCGTGAAGCGGAACTGCTGTACGTGCGCAATAAAGTCGCCCTGACCGCACAGGAACAGCAGCAGGCGCGCCAGAAATGACCCCGGACTACCGCACCTTCCTGCCTGACGACGCGAGGCAGCTGGCCGAGCTAGAGAGCCGCGCCTGCGCGCACGGCTGGTCCGCCGCCCAATACCAGGACTCCGTGCGCTGCGGTCACCAGTTTCACGGCCTGTTCGCCTCGAACCAGCTACAAGGCTTCGCCGTTACCCAGAGCGTGCTGGACGAAGCGGAACTGCTCAACATCGTGATAGACCCACAATGGCAAGGCCAGGGCTTGGGCAAACAACTACTGCGAGAACTAAGCGCCACTCTGGCCGCAAGCGGTGCACGGCGCCTATTCCTGGAAGTACGGGCCGGCAACGCCGTTGCCCGCAGCCTGTACGCAAGCCAAGGTTTCATTGAAAACGGCAGACGCAAGAACTACTACCCCTGCGCTGACGGCCGCGAAGACGCGGTCCTGATGGAGACCACGCTATGAACCGCGCCGCGCTGATTCAAAGCGTGATAGGACTAGGCCCATCCTGGGAAGCTCGCCCCGGTTGGTTCGAGCAGCATCCTGCGGCGCTAAGCCGTCCACCGGAAACACTGTTGGAAACCGATATGGTGCCGGAGGAGTGCCTGGCGCCGCCGCGCGAGGACGCCGTCACGCCGGCCCAGCCGGCCGTACTGCTTGCCCCCTCGCCTGCAGCCGACATCGTCCCGCCCGTCGCGTCTCCCGCGCCTCAAGTCCACACCTCGCCTTTGCTAGAGTGGGACGCGCTCGAACGCGCGGTACGCGACTGCCGCGACTGCCGCCTTTGCCAAACGCGCACTCAAACCGTTTTCGGTCGCGGCAACAAGCAGGCGCGCTGGCTGTTGATCGGCGAAGCGCCGGGCGAACAAGAGGACAGACAAGGCCAGCCCTTCGTCGGCCGCGCCGGCCAGTTGCTGGACAATATGCTGAGCGCGACCGGACTGGACCGCGACCGCGATGTATATATCGCCAACGTGCTCAAATGCCGCCCGCCGGGCAACCGCAATCCTAGCGGCGATGAAATTGCCTCCTGTCAGAACTATCTGATCCAGCAAATTCAACACATCCAGCCCACATTGATTCTGGCGCTTGGCCGTTTTGCCGCCCAAACTCTGCTGCAAACAGAAAAAGGCATTGGTCAATTGCGCGGCAAGCTGCACAGCTACCAGGACATCCCTTTGATCGTCAGCTATCACCCGGCCTACCTGTTGCGCAATCAGCCGGACAAACAAAAAGCCTGGCAAGACTTGGTATTCGCCAAAAAGACTTTCAGCCGCCTAAGCGCCGATTAAACGCAAAACCCCGCCAAGCATGCTTGACGGGGTTTTTTAGTCCCGAACCATAAAGAAAAAACCCTTCTCCGTGCACCAGAGAAGGGCTCTTTACTTTCGCGTTCCCGCGGAAACCGGCTTATTTCAGCTTGGTTTCTTTGTACAGAACGTGTTTGCGAGCAACGGGATCAAATTTCTTGATCTCCATTTTTTCCGGCATCGTACGCTTGTTCTTCGTAGTCGTGTAGAAATGGCCGGTGCCAGCAGTGGACTCAAGCTTGATTTTATCGCGCATGTTATTACCTCAGTAGCTTTCTGGTTGACCGCAATCAGATCTCGCCGCGAGCGCGCAGATCAGCCAGCACTACATCGATGCCAACCTTGTCGATGGTACGCAGTGCCGCGTTGGATACGCGCAGACGCACCCAGCGGTTTTCGCTCTCAACCCAGAACTTGCGATATTGCAGGTTGGGCAGGAAACGACGTTTAGTCTTATTGTTGGCGTGGGAAACATTGTTCCCGGTCATCGGACGCTTGCCGGTGACTTTGCAAACACGCGCCATGTTAAACACTCCCAAAACCGGTAAAAGCTGGCTTTATATCATAGATAAAGCCAGACACTCAAGCAGAAAACGCACCCTTTTACTGCATGGGCGCGATCGTGTATGAAACAGTCGGCGGCAATTGTACCGTATTCGCCACAGAGATGCGAGCACTTCTTTGCCAAGCCGCGCGACGCGACCGGCGGCGGCTCGGGGTGTCGGCGCGACTTGCAACAACATGGTTCGAAGCGATTCAAATCGCAACGATTTCAGGGTAGAATCCCGGATTCCCATAGAGCCGTAATCTCATGACCAAGTACATCTTCGTAACCGGCGGTGTGGTGTCCTCCCTGGGTAAGGGCATTGCCGCTGCGTCCATCGCCGCCATCCTCGAGTCTCGCGGGCTGAAAGTCACCATGCTGAAGCTCGACCCCTACATCAACGTCGATCCGGGCACAATGAGCCCTTTCCAGCATGGCGAGGTGTTCGTCACCGAAGACGGCGCGGAAACCGACCTTGATCTGGGCCACTACGAGCGCTTCATCCACGCGAAGATGAAGAAAAGCAACAACTTCACCACCGGCCAGGTATACGAGTCCGTGATCACCAAGGAGCGCCGCGGCGACTACCTGGGCGGCACCGTGCAAGTGATCCCGCACATCACCGACGAAATCAAGCTGAAGATGCACGAAGGCGCGGCCGACGCGGACGTCGCCATCGTCGAGATCGGCGGCACCGTGGGCGACATCGAATCGCTGCCGTTCCTGGAGGCCATCCGCCAGATGCGCTCCAATTTGGGCCGCAAGAACACCCTGTACGTGCACCTGTCCTATGTGCCTTACATCGCCACCGCCGGCGAGATCAAGACCAAACCGACCCAGCACTCGGTAAAAGAATTGCGCGAGATCGGCATTCAGCCGGACATCCTGCTCTGCCGGATGGACCGCGAACTGCCGGAAGACGAAAAACGCAAGATCGCGCTATTCTGCAACGTGGAAGAAAACGCCGTTATCGGCTGTTACGACTCCGACTCCATCTACAAAGTGCCGGCCATGCTCCACAACCAGGGCATCGACGAGATCATCGCCGAGCAGCTGCAGCTGGACCTGCCCAAGGCGGATCTGTCGGTATGGGGCCGCATCATCGACGCGATCGAGCACCCGGACCACAGCATCAACATCGCCATGGTCGGCAAATACGTTGACTTGACTGAGTCCTACAAGTCGCTGACCGAAGCGCTGAAGCACGCCGGCATCCACACCCGCACCAACGTCAACATCATCTACGTCGACTCCGAGGAAATCGAGCGCGACGGCGCCGATTCGCTGAAGGACATGGACGCCATTCTGGTGCCGGGCGGCTTTGGCAAGCGCGGCGTGGAAGGCAAGATCAAAGCGGTGAAATTCGCCCGCGAAAACGATATTCCCTACATGGGCATCTGCCTGGGCATGCAGATCGCGCTGATCGAATACGCCCGCGACGTGGCAGGCATGGCCGGCGCCAACTCCACGGAGTTCGACCTCGACACCAACTTCCCCGTGGTGGCGCTGATCGACGAATGGGTCAACCACGACGGCAAGGTAGAAAAGCGCGACGAAAACTCCAACCTGGGCGGCACCATGCGCCTGGGCGGCCAGCAATGTGACCTGCTCCCGGAGTCCCTGGCGGCCAAGATCTACGGCTGCGGTGAGATCGTAGAGCGCCATCGCCACCGCTACGAAGTCAACAATTACTATATTCCGCGCTTGGAACAGGCCGGCCTGACCATCAGCGGCCGCTCCGCAGGCCATGAGAAGCTGGTCGAAACCATCGAGCTGGCGAACCACCGCTGGTTCTTCGCCTGCCAGTTCCACCCGGAATTCACCTCGACTCCGCGCGACGGCCACCCGCTGTTCATCTCCTACGTGAAAGCGGCGCTGCAATACCAAGCGGACAAGCAAGGACCCAAGGCATGAAACTGTGCGGATTCGAAGTCGGCCTCAACCAGCCGCTGTTCCTGATCGCGGGTCCCTGCGTGATCGAGAGCGAACAGATGGCGCTGGATACCGCGGGTCAGCTCAAGGAAATCACCGCAGAGCTGGGCATCAACTTCATCTACAAATCGAGCTACGACAAGGCCAACCGTTCCTCCGGCTCTTCCTTCCGCGGCTTCGGCATCGATGAAGGCCTGCGCATCCTCTCGGAAGTGAAACGTCAGATCGGCGTGCCCGTGCTGACCGATGTGCACAGCGAAAATGAAATCGTGCAAGTCGCCAGCGTGGTCGACGTGCTGCAAACACCCGCCTTTCTGTGCCGCCAAACCGACTTCATCCGCGCCGTCGCCCAGTGCGGCAAGCCGGTGAACATCAAGAAGGGCCAGTTCCTGGCTCCTGGCGACATGAAGAACGTGATCGACAAGGCCCGCGCCGCCGCGCAAGAGGCCAACCTCGAACCGGACAGCTTCATGGCCTGCGAGCGCGGCGTATCTTTCGGCTACAACAATCTCGTATCCGACATGCGTTCGCTGATGATCATGCGCGACACCCAGTGCCCGGTGGTTTACGACGCCACCCACTCGGTGCAGCTGCCCGGCGGCCAAGGGACTTCTTCCGGCGGCCAGCGCGAATTCGTGCCGGTGCTGGCGCGCGCCGCGGTGGCGTCCGGCATCGCCGGCATCTTCATGGAAACCCATCCGGACCCGGCCTGCGCAATGTCCGACGGCCCCAATGCCTGGCCCTTGCCGCGCATGAAGGAACTGCTGACTACGCTCAAGGCGCTGGACGAGTTAGTCAAGCACAATCCCTGGCCGGAACACACCCTGTAAACCGGCAGGCGCAGATCGCAACCGGCTCCGGCCGGTTGCTTGCCCTCCGCCCGAACACAACCAGCCTTTGAAGGAAATGTAAATGAGTTCGATCATCGATGTGGTAGCTCGTGAGATTCTGGATTCGCGCGGCAATCCGACCGTGGAAGCAGACGTATTGCTGGAGTCCGGCGTCATGGGCCGCGCGGCGGTGCCCAGCGGCGCCTCCACCGGCGAAAAAGAAGCGCTGGAACTGCGCGACGGCGACAAAAGCCGCTATCTGGGCAAGGGCGTGTTGAAGGCGGTGGAAAACATCAACACTGAAATCTGCGAAGCCATCATCGGCCTCGACGCCAGCGACCAGGCCTTCATCGACAAGACCCTGATCGAACTGGACGGCACCGAAACCAAATCCCGCCTTGGCGCCAACGCGCTGCTGGCCGTGTCCATGGCGGTGGCCCGCGCCGCAGCCGAAGACGCAGGCCTGCCGCTGTACCGCTACCTGGGCGGCGCCGGTCCGATGGCCCTGCCGGTTCCGATGATGAACGTCATCAACGGCGGCGCTCACGCCAACAACACCCTGGACATCCAGGAATTCATGATCATGCCGGTGGGCGCGCAAACCTTCCGCGAAGCGCTGCGCTGTGGCGCCGAAATCTTCCACAGCCTGAAGAAGATTTGCGATCAAAAAGGCTACGCCACCACCGTGGGCGACGAAGGCGGCTTCGCGCCCAACCTGAAGAGCCATGAAGACGCGATCAAACTGATCCTGGAAGCCATCGACGCCGCCGGCTACGTGGCCGGCCAGGACGTGATGCTGGCGCTGGACTGCGCCTCCTCCGAGTTCTACAAGGACGGCAAGTACCACCTGACCGCAGAAGGCCTGCAGCTCACTTCTGAGCAGTTCGCCGATTACTTGGAAACCCTGGTCAACAACTACCCGATTCTGTCGATCGAAGACGGCATGAGCGAGCATGACTGGGACGGCTGGAAGCTGCTGACCGAGCGCCTGGGCTCCCGCGTGCAGATCGTCGGCGACGACTTGTTCGTCACCAACCCCAAGATTCTGGCCAAGGGCATCGAAGGCGGCCTCGCCAACTCGCTGCTGGTCAAGGTCAACCAGATCGGCACGCTGTCGGAAACGCTGAAAGCGGTTGATCTCGCGAAGCGTTCCCGCTATACCAGCGTTATGAGCCATCGCTCCGGCGAAACCGAAGACAGCACCATCGCGGATCTGGCCGTTGCCACCAACTGCATGCAGATCAAAACCGGCTCGCTGTCCCGCTCCGACCGCATGGCTAAATACAATCAGTTGCTGCGCATCGAAGAAGAACTGGGCGATGCGGCCTACTACCCGGGCAAAGCTGCCTTTTACCACCTGAAGTAATCGTATGCGCTGGCTGACCCTGACTCTGGTGACAGTAATACTGGCCCTGCAATGGCCGTTGTGGTTTGGAAAAGGTAGCTGGCTCAGAGTCTGGCAGCTGGACAAGCAACTACAGGAACAGCGGGCGACCACCCAAAAGCTGGTGGCCCGCAACGCCGCGCTGGACGCGGAAGTGCGTGACTTAAAACAGGGGACGGACGCCATTGAGGAGAGAGCCCGCAATGAACTTGGCATGATTCGGAATGGTGAAGTTTTTTTCCAATTGCTGGATCCGGTGAAGCCAACGCCTCGCTAAATATCCGCCCGGACCGCACTGTAGAGCTGAACAGACAACAAGAATGACGTCCGGTCTAAAAAAGTCCAAGGTTTGGGCAATGACAACACAAAACCCCATCGAAGTCGCACGAGAAACGCTCAAACAGCTGACGGTGCGCAAGCTGTTGCCGACGCCGGAAAACTTTGAGCGGGTCTATCACGAGTTGACGCAAACGCCGGTCGACCGCGACAACAAGCTTGCCGTGTTGCTGCTGCGCGCACTGGAAACCCTGCCCCAGGAAAGCGTGCAGGCCAAAGTCACTCTTACCCGCCTCAAGCAAGTCTGCGACGAAAATCGCTGGGAACAAGCCCCGCAACTGATCATCGACTTTCTGCGCGCCTCTCTCAGCGCCAGCCAGCAACAACACAGCTGGGGCATGCTGATCCAAAATCTGATCCGAAACTGGGACCTGCGGCTCCCCAATATGCCGCAGCACCACAAGCAGTCCACGCTGGAACGAGTGCTGATCAATTACGGCAACCAGCCGGACGAACTGAACCAGAAACTGGCCACGCTGATTCAGAACTGGACCCAGTCCATGCCCCCGTCCAATGGCAACGGCGCGGCAAGCTCCGACACCCCCGCTCCGGCAGCCGGCCTCGATGAAGACGGGGCCGACGCGCCCAGCAACAGCTGGCTGGCCTGGCAGCGCACGCTAAGCTTCGCCCTTAAGCACGGCCTGGAGCCGCGCCTGATCAATTACCCGGAATTGGTGGATGCGCTGGAGGCGCTGCTGGGCGAACTGAATCAGGTGGCCGACGACGCCACGCTCAACGCCTACATGCCCAAGCTGCGGGCCTTCATGATCAAGCTGGAGCTGCAATCGCAGCAAGACGACCGCTTGGTGTCCGCGATGACCAATCTGCTGCGCCTGCTGCTGGAAAACATCGCCGAGCTCAACCACACGGACACCTACCTGGTGGGGCAGGTTCATTCGCTGCAAGACATCCTTAGCCATGAGCCGCTGTCCATGCAGCAGGTCTACCAGATGGAGTCCAGCCTCAAGGACGTAATCCGCAAGCAAGGCCAACTGAAAACCTCGCTGGACGAGGCGGCAAGCTCGCTGCGCTCCTTGCTGGACCGCTTCATCTCGCGGCTGGCGATGATGACGGACAGTACCGACGACTTCCAGAACAAGATCAAGGACCACAGCACTCGCATCAAACAGTCGCAGAACGTCGAGGAACTGGGCAGCATCATCGGCTCCTTGATGGAAGATACCTCGCTGATGCAACTGGACCTGACTCGCTCCCGCGATGAGCTGCTGTCCGCCAAGGAGCAAGTGGAAGCCGCCGAACAAAGAATCGCCGAACTGGAAACCGCGCTGGAAGCCGCCAGTGCCAAGGTGCGCGAAGATCAGTTGACCGGCGCTTTCAACCGCCGCGGCCTGGCTGAGCATTTCCAGCGCGAAATCAGCCGCGCGGAGCGCACCGGCGCGCCACTGTCGGTCGCCCTGCTCGACGTGGACAACTTCAAGCAACTGAACGACAAATACGGCCACCTAGCCGGCGACGATGCCTTGAAATACTTGGTGGACACGATCAAGCACAGCCTGCGTCCAGCCGACATCGTCGCCCGCTTCGGCGGTGAGGAATTCGTGATCCTGATGCCGGACACGCCGGAAGAAGAAGCCGTCGCCACCGTGCAGCGGCTGCAGCGCGAACTAACCAAAACGTTTTTCTTGGCCAACAACGACCGCCTGCTGATCACCTTCAGCGCCGGCGTCGCCAAATGGCATTTGGGCGAACAAGAAGCCGACGTGCTGGAGCGCGCCGACCAGGCAATGTATCAAGCCAAACTCAACGGCAAGAACCGCGTGCACTCGGCGGAGGAGCAGCCACCCTCACTGATGTCGCCCCAGCTATAAACAGCGCTCGGACATCCTCTCGGCGGCGGCTAGTTCCCGCCGCCTTTTTTCATCTGTTTTCCAGCCTCGGCGCGTTGACGCCGCACCGTCTTGGGGTCCGCGATCAAGGGTCGGTAAATCTCCACCCTGTCATGCTCGCGCAGCGGCACGTCGTCCTTGACCGCCTTGCCGAATACGCCCAGCTTCAAGCTCTCAGGCGCCCATTCAGGGACGCGCGCCAGCAGGCCGGACAGCTCCACCGCCTGGCGCGCCGTTGTGCCCGGCGCCACCCGCAAAACCACCAGCTCCTGACGCTCGGGCAATGCCAACGCCACTTCCACCTGCAAAACTTCAGTCATCACCGTACACCTTGTCCGCTTCCTTGATGAAGGCGTCCACCAGCGTGCCGGAAATATGTCCGAACACAGGGCCGATGATCATTTCCAGTATCTTGCTGGAAAACTGATAGCTGAGCCGGAACTCCACCTTGCAGCCGATCTCGCCCAAAGGCAGGAAACGCCAGCGCCCCTCCAAATGCTCGAACGGACCATCCACCAACTCCATCAGAATGGCCTCGCCCGCTTGATTGGTGTTGCGAGTGGTGAAATGCTGCTTCACTTTCAGATAATCGATGTGCAAGCTGGCCACCACCTGATCGCCCTCGCGCGACAACACCTCGGCCTTGCCGCACCAGGGCAGGAACCGGCTGTAATGCTCGATATCATCCACCAGCGCAAACATCTGCGCCGGCGTATGCGCCACCAACACGCTTTTTTCAACCACCTGCATCCATCGCTCGCTTATCGTCTCCGCTGCCCCATCCCTGGCCGGGAAATTGTCAGCATCGGTAAAAACCGCAAGTTTAACAAAATCCGGCGCGCCCTACCCGGCCTCATCCCGGCTTCGCGTCAAAGCGCTGTGTTTTCATGGCTTTGGCAAGCCGGCTGCTTCTGATACAATAGAGGATTCATTCAAAAAACATCCCGTAGGCGACATGAGCATCATCCAGAACCGCAAGGCCTTCCACGACTACTTCATCGAGGAAAAGCTCGAAGCCGGGCTCGTGCTGGAAGGTTGGGAGGTCAAGGCCATCCGCGCCGGCCGCGTCCAACTGAAGGAAAGCTACGTGGATTGGAAAAACGGCGCGTTCTGGCTGATCGGCTGCCACATCACGCCGCTGCAATCCGCGTCCACCCACGTCAAAGCCGACCCGGTTCGTCCGCGCAAGCTGTTGCTGTCCCAAGAACAGATCAACCGCTTCATCGGCAAGGTGGAACGCGCCGGCTACACCATGATGGCGCTGGACCTCCACTACACCCGCGGCAACATCAAGGCGGAAGTGGGGCTGGCCAAAGGCAAAAAGCTGCACGACAAGCGCGACACTGAAAAAGACCGCGAATGGCAGCGCGAGAAACAGCGCTTCATGAAAAACCAGCGTGGAGCCGCCTGATGAACCGCAGCGCGGCCTTGCCCATCGTGCTGATTTGCCTGGGATCGGTCTGGTTTCTGAAAAGCACCTCGCTGCTGCCCAACACATCCACCCTGCTCGCCTTGCTTCTGGCCGCCGCCGGAGTCTTGTTGTTCATCGTGGACGGCTTCAACAAATCCACCCTGGTCACCAGCCCGCTGCTGGTCTACGCCGGCGGCGCGATCTATCTCTACGACAACCTGGGCCTGCGCCCCAGCCATCTGCTGTCCTTCGGCATGATCGTCGCCGGCCTGCTGATGCTGCTGGCCCGCAGCGAGCATATACCGGAACGCAGCCGCAGATTCCGGCTGCCGTCGAGGGACGGCGAACAATGAAAGCAGGCCCGCGCCGCCGCGCGCTCAACCTCCTGCGACACACTCTCAATCATCATGGCCGCACGGCCCACAACATTTCCTGAAGGATAGGCATGGACAAAGTCCTCATTCTCGATTTCGGCTCTCAGGTCACCCAGCTGATTGCCCGCCGCGTACGCGAAGCTCACGTTTACTGTGAGCTTCATTCATTTGACATGCCGCTTGAAGAAATCCGCGCATTCGCGCCCAAAGCCATCATCCTCTCCGGCGGCCCGAACTCGGTGTACGAATCCGACTACCAGGCAGATCCGGCGCTATTCGAACTCGGCGTTCCCGTGCTGGGCATCTGCTACGGCATGCAGTTCATGGCCCAGACCCTGGGCGGCAAGGTGGAAAGCGGCGACAAGCGCGAGTTCGGCTACGCCCAGATCAAGGCGCGCCACCACTCCAAGCTGCTGGAAGGCCTGCAGGATCAGATCGACGACGCCGGCAACGGCTTCCTCGACGTATGGATGAGCCACGGCGACAAGGTGACCGCGCTGCCGGCCGGCTTCCAGGTGATCGCCGAAACCCCGTCCTGCCCGTATGCTGCGATGGCGGACGAAGCCCGCGGCTTCTACGGCGTACAGTTCCATCCGGAAGTGACCCATACCAAACGCGGCACCGAGATGATCCACCGCTTTGTGCTGCACGTAGCGGGCTGCAAACCCAGTTGGACCATGCCCAACTACATCGACGAAGCGGTGAAAAAAATCCGCGAACAAGTGGGCGACGAAGAAGTCATCCTCGGCCTGTCCGGCGGCGTAGACTCCTCCGTGGCAGCCGCGCTGATCCACCGCGCCATCGGCAATCAGCTGACCTGCGTTTTCGTGGATCACGGCCTGCTACGCCTGAATGAAGGCAAGATGGTGATGGAAATGTTCGCGCAGAACCTGGGCGTGAAAGTAGTGCATGTGCAGGCGGAAGCCGACTTCATGAGCAAGCTCGCCGGCGAAAGCGATCCGGAGAAGAAGCGCAAGATCATCGGCGCGGAATTCATTGAGGTGTTCGACCGCGAATCCGGCAAGCTGACCAACGCCAAATGGCTGGCTCAAGGCACTATCTACCCGGATGTGATCGAATCCGCCGGCGCCAAGACCAAGAAAGCCCACACCATCAAGAGCCACCACAATGTGGGCGGCCTGCCGGAAGACATGAACCTCAAGCTGCTGGAGCCGCTGCGCGAGCTGTTCAAGGACGAAGTTCGCCAGTTGGGCGTCGCGCTCGGCCTGCCGCACGACATGGTCTACCGTCACCCCTTCCCGGGCCCGGGCCTTGGCGTGCGCATCCTTGGCGAAGTGAAGAAAGAATACGCCGACCTGCTGCGCCAGGCCGATGCCATCTTCATCGAAGAACTGCGCAATACCATGGACGAGAAAACCGGCAAGAACTGGTACGAGCTGACCAGCCAGGCCTTCGCCGTGTTCCTGCCGGTGAAATCCGTTGGCGTAATGGGCGACGGCCGCACTTACGATTATGTCGTCGCGCTGCGCGCCGTGGTCACCAGCGACTTCATGACCGCCCACTGGGCGGAACTGCCTTACAGCCTGCTGGGCCGCGCGTCCAACCGCATCATCAATGAGGTGAAGGGCATCAACCGCGTGGTTTACGACGTGTCCGGCAAGCCGCCGGCCACCATCGAGTGGGAATAAGCGCCTTTCTATCAACCCCGGCCCAGCGCCGGGGTTTTTTCTTGTCCATGTCCGGTGTCATTTATGCCGTTAAAATGCAATTGACTATCGCCACATTTCCCGACACGCGCTAAACTGGCGGCATGTTTGCCATATCGCCATATTCGCATTGCCTTAAGCAGATCCGAGCCCCCCGACTAGCCACCGTCGGCGTGCATTGAATCCGACCCCAGCCCCTCCTCCGCCGTCGCCCCCGAACCCTCATGAACGCCATCTCCACGCCTGCCGCCGCACTTTCACGCACCGACTACCGCACCCTGGGACTGGCCGCATTGGGTGGCGCGCTCGAAATCTACGACTTCATCGTCTTTGCCTTCTTCGCCGCCACGCTCAGCCACCTGTTCTTCCCGCCGCAAATGCCGGAATGGCTGCGCTTGCTGCAAACCTTCGGCATTTTCGCCACTGGCTATCTGGCTCGCCCGCTGGGCGGCATGCTGATGGCCCACTTTGCGGACCGCCTGGGCCGCAAACGGATGTTCAGCCTCAGCATGCTGATGATGGCCGGTCCCTGTCTGCTGATCGGCCTGCTGCCCACCTACGCCCAGATCGGTTATCTCGCGCCGCTGCTGCTCTTATGCCTGCGACTGCTGCAAGGCGCGGCGGTGGGCGGCGAAGTGCCCAGCGCCTGGACTTTTGTCGCCGAGCACGCTCCGGCCCGCCACCGCGGCTACGCGTTGGGCCTGCTGCAGGCCGGCCTGACCATGGGCTACCTGCTGGGCGCGCTCACCGCCACCCTGCTGGCCGAAATCTTCAGCCCGCAGCAAATGCAGGATTACGCTTGGCGCATTCCGTTCTTGCTCGGCGGCCCGCTGGGCCTGTTCGGTGTCTGGCTGCGCCGCTGGCTGAATGAAACACCGGTATTCCTGTCCCTGCGCTCTCAGCGACAGGAACGCGCCTACCCGCTGTTGGAAGTGCTGCGCTCTCACCGGAGCACGCTGCTGCCGGCCGCGCTGCTGACCTGCGTGCTGACCTCCGCTGTAATAATCCCGGTCGTGGTAACGCCCACCTTGCTGCAGCAACACTTCGCCTGGTCGGCCAAGGATGCCTTCGCGCTAGGCAGCCTCGGCATCGTGTTTCTGAACATCGGCTGCGTGATCGCCGGCCGCGTTACAGACCGTGTCGGCCCTTTGCACAGCCTGATCCTCTACAGTCTGTTGCTACCCGTGGGCGTTGGCCTGCTCTACGCCAGCCTGATCGGCGGCTGGCGCTGGCCCGGCGTCGCCTACGCCATCGCCGGCTTATGCTGCGGCATCGTCGGCGTGGTGCCTTCGGCGATGATCAGCCTGTTCCCCGCGGATATCCGCGTGTCCGGCATCGCCGTCACCTACAACATCGCCTATTCGCTATGGGCCAGCGCCGCGCCGCTGCTGCTGATCGCCGCCGCACCCTGGAGCCCCTGGGTCTCCGCCTGGTTCGGCCTGGCCATGGGCGGCGTCGGCCTGTTCGCGGCCAGCCGCTTCCGCGCGCCTAGCGTTCCACATTGGGAAAACGCAGCCTATAGCCGGATTTGACGCAGTCGAAATCGGTCAAATCCAGTGTTTGACGTCACTGGCCCAGCCTGATAGGTTGATGGTAGTCAGCTTGATTGCTGCACCGCGAGAGCCGTGCCATCGCGGAGTTCCCATTCATTTTCACCAGGAGATCTTTATGTCCAATGCCGCTGCAATCGCCAAGGAAAAAGAACAATTACTGGATGACGTGCGCCAGGTTCTGGTCAGCACCGAAGAGCTGATCGACGCCTCGCTGGACGACGGCAGCCAGAAAAGCAAGGAAATCCGCCAGCGCGTCAGCGAAAAACTGAAAGTGGCCAAGGCCAAGTTGCTGGATGCCGAACAAGTGGTGGTCGGCAAGGCCAAGGTCGCCGCCAAGGCGACAGATCAATACGTGCATGAAAACCCTTGGAAATCGATCGGCATCGCCGCTGGCGTCGCCTTCCTGCTGGGCATGCTGGTTTCCCGCCGCTAAGGCATGCCGCAACGCCCATCCCCACCCCGTCCCGGCAGCCTGCGCTCCTTCGCCGGCGGGGTGGCTTCCCTGCTGCTGACCCGAGCGGAGTTGCTGTCGCTTGAAGCCCAGGAACTGAAAGACGACATCATCGGCAGCCTGTTCACCGGCATGCTGGCGCTGATTCTCATCGCCGTAGGCCTGACGGCCGGACTGCTGCTGGTCTGGACGCTGACTCCGCCGACTCTGCGCGCTTGGGTCCTCGCCGTCTGCGCACTGTCGTTCTGCGGCGCCGGCGCCTGGCTGGGCTTCAGCTTGCGCCGACGTCTTCGCGACCAAGGACCGGCCTTCGCCACCACCTTGGAAGAAGTGCGCAAGGACTGGGCGGCC
Source organism: Chromobacterium sp. W521 (assembly GCF_052805975.1). Taxonomy (NCBI): domain Bacteria; kingdom Pseudomonadati; phylum Pseudomonadota; class Betaproteobacteria; order Neisseriales; family Chromobacteriaceae; genus Chromobacterium; species Chromobacterium sp. W521. Next base: position 285,620 of record NZ_JBRBAF010000004.1, on the reverse strand, counting down.
CTGGGTGGAGGAGACGCTCCGTGAACCCAAGGGACCGCGCCATCAAGAAACAGTTGCTGGTGATGAAGGGCGAAGCGCTCAGAGTCAAACTGCGCCTGGAGTTGGATACTCTGCGGCGCCATCCTCTAGGCGCCGCCGGGGAAGGTTTGAAGGCCTGGAGCCGGCAGCGCGGCCTCGGCAAGATTCTGGCCACGCTCGGCAGCCTGCTGCCGCCCGGCGGACGACTGCAATCCTGGCTTGGCACCGGCGCGCGGCTATGGGCGCTATGGCAACTGGGACGCCGGCTCTGGCGCAGCCGCTGATCAAGCCTGGACGTTCACGCCCGCGCCGGCCTCCGCCTCAACGTGGACCTGAACGTCCATCTCTCCGTTCTCCGCTATTTCTCCAGTCGCCAGCATCTTCTCGATGCCCTCCATGTCCTTGTCCATCTCCTTGATCATCTTCCGAAGTTCCTGATCCGCTTGCAGCTGGCGCGTCTGCTGCTTGAGCCAGTTTTGCAGCTGCTTCAGCTTCATCATGATGTCCTGGATCACCGGGTCTCCCGCCACCGGATTGCCGCCGGAAAGCGGATTACCGCCCCCCGTCCGCGGCGCGGCGCCATCGTCGCGAGCCACGCCCCCTGCGTTCTTGTCGCCGTTGGCGGCAGCCGCGTCGCCTCGCGCTCCTGCGGCCGAGGACGCTTCCCCCGCCCCGTCCTTAGCCTGCCGCGTCTCATCCTCGGCGGCGGCGGCTTGAGCCTGAACCTGGGCCGCGGCGCCGGACGCGTCTCCGCCGGCATCCGCCGGTTCGGGCACCGCCGCATCCGAGGCGGCCGCGCTTGCCGCCTCCGCGTCGCCGCCTACGCTCACCGACATCATGGAATCGGCTGCGTTTTGCGTCATGCTGGCCACTAACTGTTTCAGCTCCTTAACCGCGCGGGCCAGTTCCCCCGCCAGCGCTTTCAGGCTGGCCTTGTCTCGGCCCGCCATCTGCGCCATCTTCAGCAGCATGTCCACCTTCTTCTTCAACATCTCCTTTTGCATGCCATCCACTTCGGGCGAACGCTTGGGCAATGGTCGCAAAGTCACTTTCAGTTGCTGCATGAATTTGCCCAAGCTTTGCTGCAAAGAAGATTGCAGCTGCTGACGCGCCTGTTGCGCCGGACTGGCCGGCAAGGAAGCTGTTGGGGAGGCCGCCTGGGCCGCAGCGGATTCGGCGAAAGAAGCTGCCGCGGCGCGGCCGGCCGATGACTTGGGTTGGGACGGCGTATAGGAGGCGGAATAGGGCTTTATCACGGGCATATAAGAAAAAACCTATGGTTATGACATTCTATCGGCCGTGAAAGGGATTTCTTTACGCTAAAATCGACATCATGCAAGACAAACCCCTCCCGTCCGCCAAGACCATCGCGATCAGCTCGCCGCTGACCTCGCCTCCTCTGCCGCCCGCGGCCATCGCCTGGCTCGCCGAAATCGGCATTATCGACGCCGACACCCTGCGGCAACGGGGCCCCGTCTTGGCTTTCTTGCAATTGAAAAGCCGCGGGCACACCGCCACCCGCAAACTGCTGTTCGCGCTGGAAGCCGCCTGCCGCGGCATTCATTGGAACCAGCTTGGGGACGAGGCCAAAGACGCCTTGCTGCGACAACTCGCCGCGCACCCGCCCGTGGCCGCGCCGCCGTCCGACACCGAAATCGCCCTCCATCTGACCCAAGCCCTGGAACTGGCCGCCCAGGCCGGCCAGGAAGGCGAGATTCCTGTGGGCGCAGTGGTTGTCCGACAAGGCGAAGTGATTGGACGCGGCTACAATCAACCTATAGGCCGGCATGACCCCAGCGCCCACGCAGAAATCATGGCCATGCGCGATGCGGCCGGCCAGCTGGGCAATTACCGCCTGGACGGCTGCGATCTATACGTGACGCTGGAACCTTGCCTGATGTGCAGCGGCGCCATCATGCACGCCCGCATCGCTCGGGTGATTTATGGAGCGCCGGACGCCAAGACCGGCGCCGCCGGCAGCGTGCTGGACGTTTTCGCAGACAGCCGTCTCAATCATCACGCCGCGGTGTTCGGCAAGCAGCAGGCGGAGGCCTGCGTGCAACCATTGACGGCGTTTTTCCAAACCCGTCGGAAAGGCTGATGCCATGCTGCGACTGATGCTCGTCCTATCCTTGAGCGCATCCGCTTTCGCCGCGGGCATGGAAGACGACGCCTCCCTGACAGTGGACCCGCTGGCGGCGGCGGCATTCGCTGCTGGCCAGCAAAGCGCCGCGCCCTTGCTGGACACCCGCCCCAATCCTCGCCATTACGGCGCGCCCTGGATTCTGGTTGGCGTACGCAGCCAAACCCTGCGTCATTACGACGGCTGGGGCCTGCTGCAGCGCGAATACCAGGTATCCACCGCGCGCAACGGCGTGGGAGAAGCCAGCGGCAGCTATCAGACGCCTCGCGGCTGGCATCGGGTCTGCGAACGCATCGGCGCCGGCGTAGAGGCCAATACCATTATTTTTCGCCGCAAAGTGACGCCCTGGAAATACACGCCGGAACTGCACGCACAGTATCCTACCAAGGACTGGATCCTCACCCGCATCCTGTGGCTTTGCGGCGAAGAGCCAGGAAAGAACCAAGGCGGCGAGGTAGACAGCTATAATCGAGCCATTTACATTCACGGTGCCGGGGACCATGTGCCTTGGGGCACCCCCAGCTCCCTCGGCTGCGTCCGCATGAAAAACCCGGACGTAATCGAACTGTTCGACGCCACCGACAACGGCATTGATGTCCTGATTGATGAGAACGCCTGATGCATTCCGCGCTGACCCTGACCACACCCGCCCTGCTGTTTCCCGCCATCTCCCTGTTGCTGCTGGCTTATACCAACCGTTTTCTCGGCCTGGCCGGCATCATTCGCAATCTGTATGAGGAGTACCGCGACAGCCAGGATCCAAAAATCCTGCGCCAGATCGGCAATTTGCGCACTCGCATCACCTTGATCAAATGGATGCAGTGCCTGGGCATCGCCAGCCTGTTCCTGTGTACCGTGGCGATGTTTCAGGTCTATACCGGCTGGCAGGCCTGGGGGGAGCTGACTTTCGGCATCAGCTTGCTGTGCATGATCTGCTCGCTGGCCGTGTCCTTGATAGAGCTACTGCGCTCGTCGGACGCGCTCAACATCCTGCTTTCCGATCTACAGGCGGAATACGACAAGCGCCGCTAAAAACCTGTTTACGATCTGCTACGCGTCGTGGAGCGTTACACGGTGAGTACACCTTCGAAATGCTCATGCCCCCCTCGACCACTCCGCTTTTTCACTCGTTTTCGCCTCGTCTCGCTTTTGCTCGCAAAAACATGAACGGCTTTACGCTGGGCGCCGCGCCACCAGCAAGCTTAACGGCATGCTCACTTGACGCGCTTGCCCGCCATCGCCCCAGGCCCGGGCGATGCGGCCAGAGGCATCGTCCAGCACATGCTCGCCCAAAGTCTGCTTGCACAGCTTGCTGGCGGAAAGCGTGTTGAGAAAACCCAGGTATTGTTCCAGCGTCCAATCGCAGCTAATCGCCAGCTCCGGCGTTTCAAGCGTAGGCAGCGGGCAACCCGCGGTACTGTAGCCGTCCCACAGAATCTGGCAGCGGCTAGACCAAAACGGCTCGATAATGGAAGTCAAAATCGCCGCGGCGCGGTCCACCTCGGGGGAAACCCGGCATAGATGATAGCCCCAAGCGGCGAATACCCCGCCCGGCTTGAGCACCCTGACCACTTCCGGCCAAAACGATGGGAAATGAAACCAATGCAGCGCCTGCGATACCGTGATCAAGTCGAAAGCGGCATCGTCAAAGGGTGTGACCTCGGCGGGACACTCCCGGTAATACACTTGATTATGCGCCTCGGCTTGGCCCAGTTGCGCGGAGCTGATGTCGGTGGCATCTACCCGCGCAAAACTCTCCCCCAGCCTCACCGCGGTCTGGCCGTTGCCGGTTGCGCAGTCCCAGGCCCGTTCACGCTCGAAGCACTGCGGCAACAACCACTGATACAAGGCCTCTGGATAAGCCGGACGAAACCGGGCATATAAATCCGAATACAGGCTGAAAGTAGCAACGGAATTGGATAGCATGTTCGCTCTCTACAATTGCTGTAGCTTTCCATTAGATGACAGCCTAGACCGTCATGTCCATTCGTCATAACAGACGTTCACAATATATTTCAGCCCAGGCGCATTCTCAAGTTGTCGCCGGCACCGGTAGGGCCGCTCATTCAGCACGCCCGCCGATAAAATGCTTATATCATATTCGACATGCAATCACCAGCCGTCGCAACGGCATCCGTGGCAGGAATTTCAAAGCGCACCAACGCAAATGAAACAGGCGGGAATGAAGAAACCAACAGCAATGGCCGCCGGAAATGCAAAAAGCCCGCGGCAGCGGGCTCATTGCAGTTTCAGAAGAGGATTGTGGTGCCGGTAAGAGGAGTTGAACCCCCGACCTTCGCATTACGAATGCGCTGCTCTACCAACTGAGCTATACCGGCACATCACTCCGCCCTGAAGCAGAGCGCATAATAATAAACAGTTTCCATCGATTTGAAAAGGGGCGGCGCGCGTTTCCAAATATCAGATTTAATTTATCCGCGCTTTAATGCAAAAACCCTGAATTCAAAGAATTGAATTCAGGGTTTTGAATCTGGTCGGAGTGAGAGGATTCGAACCTCCGGCCTCTACGTCCCGAACGTAGCGCTCTACCAGGCTAAGCTACACTCCGTTTACTGCTTTCAGCGCGGTAGCGCCGAGGAGCAGAAATTTACTACATCCAATGCTTTTTGACAAGCTATTTCTATTTGACTGGTCGGAGTGAGAGGATTTGAACCTCCGGCCTCTACGTCCCGAACGTAGCGCTCTACCAGGCTAAGCTACACTCCGACGACCATCCAAAGCTTGTCTGAAAACCGCCCCGCTGCCGTCTTGGCTGCGGTACAATCTGTGGCATCAGAGGACGCGCATTATGGAACAAATATGTGGTTTAGGCAACTATCTTTTTACCGTTTGAATCAAGACGACGCCCCTAACAACGAGCAACTTTCCGCCGCGCTGGAAAAGCGTCCATTCCAGCACTGCATGGGTCTGGACTGGTTCAGCGAGGGCTGGGTGCCCGCCGCCAACCATCTGGACGCGCCGGTTTACGCAGTGCGCGGCTGCCAGATGGTCTCGCTGCGCCGCGAGGACAAAGTGCTGCCCTCGTCGGTGATCCGCGATTTCGTCGAGCTGAAAGTCGCGGAAATCGAAGACAAAGAGCTGCGCAAGGTGGGCCGCAAGGAAAAGCTGGCGCTGAAAGAGCAGATCACCGACGACCTGCTGCCGCGCGCCTTTGTGCGCAGCAGCAGGATGAGCGCCTATCTGGACACGCGCCGCGGCTGGCTAATGGTGGATTCGGCCGCCGCCAGCAAGGCGGAGGCGTTGGTGTCCAAGCTGCGCGAAGCCTTGCCGCCTTTCCCCGCCGCGCTGCCTCGCACCAAGATTGCTCCGCACACCGCGATGACGGACTGGCTGGCGGCCGGCGAAGCCCCTGCCGGTTTTGAGTTGGACTCGGATTGTGAATTGAAGGACAGCGGAGAAAACGGAGCGGTGGTGCGTTGCGCGCGCATCGACTTGACCGCGGACGAAATCCGTCAGCACATTGCCACCGGCAAGCAAGTTACGCGGGTAGGCCTGATCTGGCAGGAAAAAATCCGCTTCCAGCTGACCGACATGCTGCAGCTGAAGCGGCTGCAATTCCTGGACCTGCTGCAGGATGAAGCCAGCCAGGCGGGCGATGATAGAGAAAGCCTGTTCGAAGCCACCTTCACCTTGATGAGCGAAGAACTGGGCGAACTGGTAGACGCCCTGGTCGCCGCCCTGGGCGGATTGGAAGAAGCATCCAGCCCGACAGTCTCACCCGCGGCAAACAGCACGGTTGCCGCCGTAGTTGAAAACTCGGCGGAAGTCCCCTGGGATTGATCCCTGACCCGCCCCGCAAACGAAGCGCTTGCGGGGCGCATTTTCCTCTCCCATTCTCACAACTTCATTTCTTGAGCCCCACGCTCATAGCTCCTGGCTAACCAAAAACAAAAAACAATCAATTTCACTGATAAAAACCGCTGAGCGATACTGAAAACAATCTAGCAACGGAGCCCCCGATGAAACAGGTCAACTGGCAAGCGTTCTGGCTGGAATTGTGCGCCAACTTCGCCTGGCTGCAATAAGCACAGCCCCCTCTGAGGAATACGCAGGTTTTCGCGACCCGCCTGCCAATTGCAGATTCCTCTCAGCTCCAGCCGCTCCACACAGGAGCGTTTATTTTGACATTCAAACAATAATGATTATCATTCAAATATAGGAGCGTCAAATGACCATGTATCGACAACAGCTCAGAAGGTTGAAGCGGCAGCCGCTTACCGGCAGGCAAGGCAGGCGCAATTGGCGACGCATCGCGGGCTTCCTCATCTTCATTGCGGGCTGCGCCATCCTGCTTGCCGGATGAAGTTAGGTCCGGCATCCGATCTCCGCCTAGCCGCCCCTCCGCCAAATTATTTCCAAAGAGTAAACAATAAAACCAATAAACTGCGGTTTATCAGAGAATCGGCGTGGCTTAAGCTGAAGCATCTCTTGAATGAAAGCTTCAGTCATGACCACTCGCCTACCCGCGCTGTTCATCTCGCACGGCGCTCCAACCTTGGTGCTGGAAGACAGCCCAAGCCGTCACTTCATCTCCCGACTGGGAACGGAGCTGCCCCGCCCTCGCGCCATCGTCATCGTTTCCGCGCACTGGGAAACTCGCGGCCTGGTGGTCAACCACAGCCCGAATCCGGAAACCATTCACGACTTCTACGGTTTCCCCGAAGCCTTATACCGCCTGAGCTACCCGGCACGCACCGATGCGCCGCTCTGCGCGCGTCTGCATGAATTGTTCGCCGCGGCCGGTCTTCCCGCTCAAAGCACCGAACAAAGAGGATTGGATCACGGCGCCTGGACGCCTCTGATGCTGATGTATCCGCAAGCGGATATTCCCATCGTCAATCTGTCGCTGCCGCATCAGGCGCCCGCATCCGAGTTGATGCGCATTGGCGAAGCGCTGCGCCCGCTGCGCGACGAGGGTGTTCTGATCATCGCCTCCGGCAGCTACACTCACAATCTGCGCGCACTGGCGCCGGAAGGTTCGGAACCGGCTCCGTGGGCGCTGGCTTTCCGGGACTGGCTGGACTTGCAGTTGGAAACCGGCGCGCATGAAGCATTGGCGGACTGGCTGAGGCTGGCCCCCGACGCGCGCCGCAACCATCCCAGCGACGAGCACATCGCCCCTCTGTGGATTGCGCTGGGCGCCGGGGGCCGCGACGCCAAGGCTTCCAAACTGCACGACGACTGGCGCATGGGCAATCTGTCCATGGCTAGCTGGCGCTTCGACTAGCCGCCCGCCGCCGGCGGCCCAGCATCGCCGTCTTGATCCTCATCGTCCCAAGCCAGCGGCTTGACGCTTGCCGGCAGCTCCGGCGGCGGCTCTCGCCTGGCCAACCGGATCAGAATACCCAGCGCCGTCACCGCTGGCGCGGCGGCGATGATCACCCAGAACAGGGTGGAATGCATCAAATCCATATCCGCTCCCATGCAAAACGCCCCGGTCTGAGCCGGGGCGCGATGGCTTGCCTTCCTGCGTTTAGCCTTGGCGCAGCAAGCGCGCAGCGTCCAGCGCAAAATAGGTCAGGATGCCGTCGGCGCCGGCGCGTTTGAACGCGATCAGGCTTTCCAGCATGCACTTTTCCTCGTTCAGCCAGCCGTTCTGGAACGCGGCCTTCAACATCGCGTATTCGCCAGACACTTGATAGGCAAAGGTCGGCACCCGGAAAGTATCTTTTACCCGACGGATCACGTCCAGGTAAGGCATGCCCGGCTTGATCATCACCGCGTCCGCGCCTTCCTCCAGGTCCTGCGCCACTTCCTGGATTGCTTCGTCCAGATTGGCAGGATCCATTTGGTAGTTGTTCTTGTCGGCCTTGCCCAGATTACCGGACGAGCCCAGCGCGTCGCGGAACGGGCCGTAGAAACCGGATGCGTACTTGGCCGAATACGCCAGGATTTTGGTGTGGATGAAGCCTTCCTCCTCGAAAGCCTCGCGAATCGCGCCGATGCGGCCGTCCATCATGTCGGACGGGCCGAACATGTCCACGCCGGCCTCGGCGTGACAGAGGCCTTGCTTGATCAGGATTTCAGTGGTTTCGTCGTTGAGCACGTAACCGCTGTCGTCCATCACCCCATCCTGGCCGTGAATGGTGTAGGGATCCAGCGCGCCATCCGTCATCACCCCCAGTTCGGGAAAGCGTTTTTTCAACTCGCGCACCACGGTCGGCACCAAGCCTTCGGGGTTGTAAGCCTCTTGCGCGCTATTGTCCTTGCCGGACTCGATCACCGGAAACAGCGACAGCATCGGGATGCCCAATTCCAGCGCCTGTTCGGCGGTGTACAACAGCTTGTCCAGCGTCTGGCGCGGCGCGCCCGGCATCGACGGCACTTCCACCACCCGGTTCTGCCCCTCCATCACAAATACCGGATAGATCAGATCGTTGGCGGTCAGCACGTTTTCACGCATCAAGCGGCGGGAGAATTCATCTTTGCGCATGCGACGCATGCGAGTGGCGGGAAAATAACGATTGGCGAAAATCATGACAATTCCATTAGAAGGATCAGCCCGGCCATTGTACGCCTGTTGCCGCCGCCCCGCAGCGGATGCCGGCCGGCAAAACAGAGTGTTCTGAATTTTGCACGCCCGGCCTGCGGACAACGTCGACACCGGCGCCGTCCGCATCCTCCTTGGCTCAGCTCTCACGCGGAGCAAGCTTGCCCTCACCCCCCTCGTGGCTGGCCTTCGCCGCCAATTCCGCGGCCAGATTATCCTCCGCGCGCCGCCCTTCCCAGTAGGCGGCATTGACGATGCCCAGTTTCTCCGGATGGAACACCGGGTCCAAGCCCTGCGCCTTCTGCGCTTCGTAATCGCGCAGACAGGCCAGCGCTGGTTTTTGCATGAGGATGATGGCGATGATGTTGAGCCAGGCCATCAGGCCCACGCCGATATCCCCCAACCCCCAGGCCAGATCCGCGGTTTTGACCGTGCCGTACACCGTGGCCGCCATCAGCGCGATCTTCAACACGAAGCTCAGCCAAGGCAGCTGTATCTTGCGGTTGATGTAGGCGATATTGGTTTCAGCGATGTAGTAGTAGGCGACGATGGTGGTAAAGGCGAAGAAGAACAGCGCCAGCGCGACGAAGATGGAACCAAAGCCCGGCATGATGCTTTCCATCGCGATCTGTACATAGCCAGGCCCCGCCGCCACGCCGGCGATGCCGGTGAACATGGCCTGGCCCTCCGGGCCCTGCACATTGTATTGGCCGGTGATCAGCAGCATGAAAGCAGTGGCGGAACAGACGAACAGGGTGTCGATATAGACCGAGAAGGCCTGCACCAGGCCCTGTTTGGCCGGATGCGACACCGCAGCGGCGCTGGAGGCATGCGGGCCGGTGCCCTGACCGGCTTCGTTGGAATACACGCCGCGCTTCACCCCCCATTGGATGGCGAGGCCTAGAATGGCGCCGAAGCCGGCCTCAAAACCAAAGGCGCTTTTCAGCACCAACGCTATCACGCCGGGCAGTTGCTCTATGTTCAGCGCGATGATCACGCAGGCGACGATGATATAACCCAGGGCCATGAACGGCACCACCGCGCCGGCGAACAGCGCGATGCGCTTGACCCCGCCGAAGATGATAAAACCCAGGATGATGGCCAGGACCGCGGCGGTGACGGTGGGCGCGATGCCGAAGGCGGTATCCAGCGAGGCGGCGATGGAGTTGGCCTGCACCCCCGGCAAGAGCACGCCGGTGGCGACAATGGTGGTGATGGCGAACAGCCAGGCATACCACTTCATGCCCAGACCCTTCTCGATGTAGAAAGCCGGCCCGCCTCGGTACTGGCCGTCTATTTTCTCCTTGTAGACTTGGCCCAACGTCGATTCGACAAAGGCCGAGCTGGCGCCGAGAAAGGCCACCATCCACATCCAGAAGATGGCGCCCGGGCCGCCGAAAGTAATTGCGGTGGCCACGCCGGCGATATTGCCGGTACCCACGCGGCCGGCCAAGGTCATCGCCAGCGCCTGAAACGAGGACACGCCGCTGGAGGTGCTCTCCGTATTGAACATCAGCCGCAGCATTTCCTTGAAGTGGCGCAACTGCAGGAAGCGCGTACGCACAGACAGGTAAAGCCCCACGCCCAGACACAGGTAAATCAGTGCCGGGCTCCAGATAACGCCGTTGACGGCGTTGACGAATGCATCCATGAAACTCTCCTTTGAGCGAAGCCGGGTGTGCTTCGCCTGACGGCGGACACCCGGATATTTTTATGTTCTCGCCCCGGAGCGGGGTTCCGGAGCCCCTCCAAGATAAGGCCGTAAACCGGAACCCTCCAGATAATTCATTTTAAAAAAACGCTCATTACAACAAGTTACCCAAAAACATTTGACCAATAGACAAAATGATGAAACAAAAAAAACGGCAAGCTCGCTCGCTTGCCGTTTTGCGCCTACGCCCGCGGAGGCCGCTCGGATATCCCTTTAGCCGAAGAAATCCTTCAGCTTGTCCATGAAAGACTTGGAACGCGGGTTATGAGTCGCCACGTCGCCCTGGCTGATGGCGTCGAATTCACGCAGCAGCTCTTTCTGGCGATCGGTCAGCTTGACCGGGGTTTCCACCACCACATGGCAGTGCAGGTCGCCATAATCGGCGCCGCGTACCGCCTTCACGCCTTTGCCGCGCAAGCGGTAGACTCGGCCGCTCTGGGTTTCCGCCGCGATTTTGACCTTGGCCATGCCGTCCAGCGTGGGGATTTCCACTTCGCCGCCCAGCGCCGCGGTGGAGAAGGAGATCGGCATCTCGCAATGCAGATCCATGCCGTCACGCTGGAACACCGGGTGCGGCTTGATGTGGGTGACCACGTAGAGATCGCCGGACGGGCCGCCGTTCTGGCCCGGTTCCCCTTCGCCGGATAAGCGGATGCGATCGCCCTCGTCCACGCCGGGCGGAATCTTCACGTTCAGCGTCTTGTTGGTCTTTTTCTGGCCCGCGCCGTGGCAGCTGGTGCAGGGATCGGAAATCTGCTTGCCGGTGCCGTGGCAGGTTGGGCAGGTTTGCTGGATGGAGAAAAAGCCCTGGCTCATCCGCACCTGGCCGTGGCCACCGCAAGTGGTGCAGGTCTTCGGCTGGGTGCCGGGCTTGGCGCCGCTGCCGTGGCAGACTTCGCACTCTTCATGCGAAGGGATGCGGATCTGCTTCTCGCAACCGCGCGCGGCTTCTTCCAGCGAGATTTCCATGTTGTAGCGCAGGTCCGCGCCGCGATAGACGTTGGAGCGCCCGCCGCCGCCGCCGGAGCGTCCGCCGCCGAAGATGTCGCTGAAGATATCTGCGAAATCGCCGAAGCCTCCGAAGCCCGCGCCGCCGCCAGCGCCAGCCTGCGGGTCCACCCCGGCGTGGCCGAATTGGTCGTACGCGCCTCGCTTCTGGCTGTCAGACAAAACCTCGTAGGCTTCCTTGACCTCTTTGAACTTCTCTTCCGCTTCCTTGCTGTCCGGGTTGCGATCCGGGTGATACTTCATCGCCAGCTTGCGGTAAGCCTTTTTGATGTCGTCGTCGGAGGCGTCGCGATTGACGCCCAACACATCGTAGTAATCTTTCTTGGACATGTTCCTGTCTCTCTCAAAATTCAGCCTGCACGGGAAGCAAGCCCCCTGCGCGGCCGGCCACCATACGCCAATGACCGGTCCGAGCCGCGGAACACTCCGGCGGGCCCGGCCCGGTCATCAGGCGTCAAGACATCGGCTGGCGATTAAGCCTTGTCTTTCTTCACTTCTTCAAACTCGGCGTCGACGACGTTGCCGTCTTCCTGCTTGCCCGCCTGCGCGTCCGCGCCGCCCTGCTGGGCGCCGGCTTCAGCCTGCTGAGCCTGGGCATACATGATTTCGCCCAGCTTCTGGCTGGCCTTGGCCAGTTCTTCGGTCTTGGCTTCGATCGCGGCCTTGTCTTCGCTCTTGGCCACTTCCTCGGCCGCCTTCACCGCGTCTTCGATCTTGGCCTTCTCGGCAGCGTCGATCTTGTCGCCGTGCTCGGCCAGAGATTTCTTCACGCTGTGGATCAGGCCTTCCGCCTGATTGCGCGCGGTGACCAGCTCGTGCAGCTTCTTGTCTTCCTCGGCGTTGGCCTCGGCGTCCTTCACCATTTGCTGGATCTCGGCTTCGGACAAGCCGGAAGAAGCCTGGATGGTGATGTTGGCCTGCTTGCCGGAAGCCTTGTCCTTGGCCGACACATGCAGAATACCGTTGGCGTCGATATTGAACTCCACTTCGATCTGCGGAATGCCGCGCGGCGCCGGCGGAATATCGCCCAGGTTGAACTGGCCCAGGCTCTTGTTGGCGGAAGCCTTCTCGCGCTCGCCTTGCAGCACGTGGATGGTCACTGCGGTCTGGTTGTCGTCGGCGGTGGAGAACACCTGCGACGCCTTGGTCGGGATGGTGGTGTTCTTCTGGATCAGCTTGGTCATCACGCCGCCCAGGGTTTCAATGCCCAACGACAGCGGGGTCACGTCCAAGAGCAGCACGTCCTTGCGGTCACCGGACAGTACCGAACCCTGGATCGCCGCGCCGACAGCCACGGCTTCGTCCGGGTTCACGTCCTTGCGCGGTTCCTTGCCAAAGAACTCTTTAACCTTTTCCTGCACCTTGGGCATGCGGGTCTGACCGCCGACCAGGATCACGTCGGAGATGTCGTTGACCGACAGGCCGGCATCCTTCAGCGCCACGCGGCACGGCTCGATGGAGCGCTCCACCAAGTCTTCAACCAGGCTTTCGAACTTGGCGCGGGTAATCTTCATCGCCAAGTGTTTCGGGCCGGTAGCGTCCATGGTGATGTAAGGCAGGTTCACCTCGGTCTGGGTCGCGCTGGACAGCTCGATCTTGGCTTTCTCCGCGGCTTCCTTCAAACGCTGCAGCGCCATCACGTCGTTCTTCAGGTCCACGCCCTGTTCGCGCTTGAACTCGGTCACGATGTAGTCGATCACGCGCTGGTCGAAGTCTTCGCCGCCCAGGAAGGTGTCGCCGTTGGTCGACAGCACTTCAAACTGGTGCTCGCCGTCCACATCGGCAATTTCAATGATGGACACGTCGAAAGTACCGCCGCCCAGGTCGTACACCGCGATCTTGCGGTCGCCTTCCTGCTTGGACAGGCCGAAAGCCAGTGCCGCGGCGGTCGGTTCGTTGATGATGCGCTTCACTTCCAGACCGGCGATGCGGCCGGCGTCCTTGGTGGCCTGGCGCTGGCTGTCGTTGAAGTAAGCCGGCACGGTGATCACCGCCTCGGTCACTTCCTCGCCCAGATAATCTTCAGCGGCCTTCTTCATCTTGCGCAGTACTTCGGCGGAGATTTGCGGCGGAGCCAGTTCTTGGTCGCGCACTTTCACCCAGGCGTCGCCGTTCTTGGCTTTCAGAATTTCAAAAGGCATCAGGTCGATGTCTTTCTGCACTTCCTTATCTTCGAAGCGGCGGCCAATCAGGCGCTTGGCGGCGTAGATGGTATTGCGCGGATTGGTCACGGCCTGGCGTTTGGCCGGCGCGCCGACCAGGATTTCGCCGTCGTCCATGTAAGCAATGATGGACGGGGTGGTGCGAGCGCCTTCGGCGTTCTCGATGACTTTCGGGTTGCCGCCTTCCACTACCGATACGCAGGAGTTGGTGGTGCCCAAGTCGATGCCAATGATTTTACCCATGTCGAAGTTCCTTTATCTTAATTCGTTTCAGCGGCCATTTGTTCGATAGCGACCGCCTGTTGTCTCAATAGGTATTGGCTATGCCCATTATTTCAAGAGGAGCACGCCGCCCTTTTTTATGCTTTCGCCTTAGCCACCACCACCATCGCCGGACGCAGCACGCGGTCCGAGATCTGGTAGCCTTTTTGCATCACTCGCACGATGGTGTTGGGCTCGGCGTCTGCTTCTTCCGCGCTCATCGCCTGATGCTGATGCGGGTCCAGCTTGTCGCCCGTCTGAGGGGCGATGTCCTTGATCTGCGCCTTGTCGAAAGCGGAGACCAACTGCTTCAGCGTCATGTCCACGCCCATCTTCAGGGTGTCGATCTGGCCGCTCTGATCCAGCAAGGCCATTTCCAGATAGTCCTTCACCGACACCAACTCGCCGGCAAACTTGGTGATCGCGTACTTGTGCGCGGCGGCGACGTCTTCCTGCGCGCGGCGGCGCTGATTTTCCAGATCGGCGCGGGCGCGCAGCAATGCGTCCTTCAGTTCGGCCACTTCCGCATCCAGAGCGGCGATCCGCTGCTCTGCGCTCAGTTCTTGCTCTACGGCCTGCTCCGCCACCGTTGCGTCGATATTGTCATTGTCCACGGCGTCTGCCGCGATGTTTTGCTTGTCCTGCATGGCAATTCCTCGGATTTGGATTCAGCGGTACGAATAGTCCCGACTCAAGGTAGGGGCTTCATCGCGGAATTCAAGCCCTGAAAACGACTGAACCGCTTCAGACCGCCGCGCCCAGGCTGCCAAACGCGGATGTGCGTTTGCGGACTTTTATTTTCTAAAAGCAAACGCTTGAGCGAGCCGCAATATTCGTTTTAGGAAAGTTGCTGTTAGCTTTTGAAAATCAACAATTTTCTTTGTGCTGCACTGCACACAAGCGTTTTTTTTTGTGCTAATAATTGAGCCACACCCGCAAGTGCACTGCCGGGCGGCCCTCTATCCACAGGGTCTGAGCGGCGGGCATGCCGAGCCGGCGCCATGAGGGCCGGCCGCAAGAAAATCCGGAAAAACCGGATGAAACAGATCGCTTAATGAGGACGCCGGCGCCTGCCGGCGCGCACAGAAACGTATCGAGAAGGGCTTTAGCATGACGACTCGCGAACAACGCATTGCAGCCATCCAGAAAGACTGGAACGAAAATCCCCGCTGGAAAGGCATCAAGCGCGGCTACAGCGCCGCTGATGTGGAACGACTGCGCGGCTCGCTGCAGATTGAGTACTCGTTGGCGCGCAACGGCGCGGACAAACTGTGGGGCCTGCTCCACAGCGAGCCTTACATCAACTGTCTGGGCGCGCTGACCGGCGGTCAGGCCATGCAGCAGGTCAAGGCCGGCGTCAAAGCCATTTATCTGTCCGGCTGGCAAGTGGCCGCCGATAACAATGAATACTCGGCGATGTACCCGGACCAGTCGCTGTATCCGGTGGACTCGGTGCCCAAGGTGGTGGAGCGCATCAACAACGCCTTCACCCGCGCTGACGAAATCCAGCATTCCAAGGGCGTGGCGCAAGGCGACGCCGGCTTCATCGACTACTTCGCCCCTATCGTGGCGGATGCCGAAGCCGGTTTCGGCGGCGTGCTGAACGCCTATGAATTGATGAAGGCGATGATACGCGCCGGCGCCGGCGGCGTGCACTTCGAAGACCAATTGGCCTCGGTGAAGAAATGCGGCCACATGGGCGGCAAGGTGTTGGTTCCGACCCAGGAAGCCGTGCAGAAACTGATCGCCGCGCGCTTGGCCGCCGATGTTTACGGCGTGCCCACTCTGGTGATCGCCCGCACAGACGCCGAAGCCGCCGATCTGTTGACCAGCGACTGCGACGAGCGCGACCGTCCCTTCCTGACCGGCGAGCGCACCGCCGAAGGCTTCTACAAGACCAAGAAAGGCTTGGAGCAGGCGATCAGCCGCGCCATCGCCTATGCCGACTACGCCGATCTGGTCTGGTGCGAAACCGGTACACCGGATCTGGAATTCGCACGCAAGTTCGCCGAAGCGGTTCACGCCAAGCATCCGGGCAAACTGCTGGCCTACAACTGCTCGCCGTCCTTCAACTGGAAGAAGAACCTGGACGACGCCACCATCGCTAAATTCCAACGCGAACTGGGTGCGATGGGCTATAAGTACCAGTTCATTACCTTGGCTGGCATTCACAACATGTGGTACAACATGTACGACCTGGCTCAAGATTATGTTGCCCGCGGCATGTCCGCCTATGTTGAAAAAGTGCAGGAGCCGGAGTTTGCCGCCCGCGAACGCGGCTACACCTTCGTATCCCACCAACAGGAAGTGGGCACCGGCTACTTCGACGACGTCACCACCGTGATCCAGGGCGGCCAATCCAGCGTCACAGCGCTGACCGGCTCCACCGAGGAAGAGCAGTTCCACTAAGCCGCGGCACAGGCTTCAGACCGAGAAAACGCCCACCTTGCCGTGGGCGTTTTTATTGACCTGCCGCTGCGCCGAAAAGCTACTATTCAAGCCCACGGCTCGCGATACCGAAAACGCGTCAAGCCGTCTAGATTGTTTAATGCGACTAAATAATTAATTTATCCGACGACGCTTTTTCAATTCACCATCATCGCCAATACTTGCACAAGGCCCACCTCGCTGCGGGCCTTTGTTAATTCACGGCAATATGAAAGGCTCGCCATGGCGAAAGTCGTCGTTGTATATCACTCCGGTTACGGTCACACCCAGCAAGTGGCCCAGCATGTCGCCGAAGGCGCAGGTGCGCAATTGCTGGCCATTGACGCCGAGGGTAATCTGCCCGCCGGCGCCTGGGATCTGCTAAATAGCGCCGACGCCATCATTTTCGGCTCGCCCACGTATATGGGAAGCCCAAGCTGGCAGTTCAAGAAATTCGCCGACGCCAGCTCCAAAGTCTGGTTCACACGAGGCTGGCAGGACAAGGTGTTCGGCGGCTTCACCAACAGCGCCAGCCTGAACGGCGACAAGCAGGTTTCGCTGATTTATCTGCAAACCCTGGCCTCTCAGCACGGCGGTCTGTGGGTCAGCCTGGGCTTGCTGCCCAGCAACGCCAAGAACGCCAGCCGCGAGGACATCAACAATCTGGGCGGCTCGGTAGGCCTGCTGGTGCAATCGCCGTCCGACGCCAGCGTCGACGAAATCCCGCAGGGCGATCTGGACACCGCCAAGGCCTACGGCCAGCGCGTGGCCGGCATTGCCGCCAAACTGCGCGGCTAAGAACCTGTTTACGATAAACTCCGCGTCGTAAAAGACAAAGGGGGCCAACGGCCCCCTTTCTTGCGTCGACGCTTGTCGCTCAGCCGCGCATGGCCAGTTGGTCCAGCAGCTTCTGATGAATGCCGCCGAAGCCCCCGTTACTCATCACCAGCACATGGTCGCCCGGGCGCGCCGCGGCCACCACCGCTTGCAGCAGCGCGTCGAAATTGTCGAAGGTTTGCGCGCGGGCGCCCAGCTCTGCCAAGGCCTCGCCGGGGTTCCACCCCAGATTGGCGGCGGAACAGAACACCAGGTCGGCATCGGCCAGAGAGGCCGGCAGCGCCGCCTTCATCGTGCCCAGCTTCATGGTGTTGGAGCGCGGCTCCAGCACCGCCAGGATGCGCGCCCCGCCTGCCTTGTGGCGCAGGCCGGCCAGGGTGGTGGCGATGGCGGTGGGATGATGGGCGAAATCGTCGTACACCGTGACTCCGGCCGCCACGCCGCGCACCTCCATCCGCCGCTTTACGTTTTGAAAGCGCGACAATGCATCAATGGCCTGGCTCACTGCCACGCCGACATGGCGAGCGGCGGCGATTGCCGCCAAGGCATTGAGACGGTTGTGTTCGCCCATCAAATCCCAACGCACCCGGCCCTGAATCTGGCCGTTGAGCAGCACATCGAAATGGCCATTGTCCTCCAGCGCGCCCAGCTGCCAGCCGGCGTCCGCGCCAAAGCGTTCCACCGGCGTCCAGCAGCCGCGCTCCAGCACCCGATCCAAGCTCGCCTCCCGGCCATTGCTGACGATCAGGCCCTGGCCCGGCACGGTGCGCACCAGGTGGTGGAACTGAGTTTCTATCGCCGCCAGGTCGGCGAAGATGTCGGCGTGGTCAAACTCCAGGTTGTTCAGCACCGCGGTGCGCGGCCGGTAATGGACGAATTTGGAGCGCTTGTCGAAGAAGGCGGTATCGTATTCGTCAGCCTCAATCACAAAGAAGGGGCTGACGCTCGCCGCGTCCTGACGCGGCGCGCCAGGCAGGCGCGCCGACACGCCAAAGTTCTGCGGAATGCCGCCGATCAGGAAGCCCGGCGCCAGGCCGGCATCTTCCAAGATCCAAGCCAGCATTGAACTGGTGGTGGTTTTGCCGTGAGTGCCAGCCACCGCCAGCACCCATAAATCCTTGAGCACGTTTTCCGCCAGCCACTGCGGGCCGGAGATATAAGGCAGCCCGCGATTGAGGATTTCCTCCATCAGCGGCTTGCCGCGCGTCACCACATTGCCCACCACGAAGATGTCCGCGCCGATGTCGGCCTGCTCCGCGCCGAAGCCCTGGATCAGCTCGATGCCCATGGCTTCCAGCTGGGTACTCATCGGCGGGTATACATTGGCGTCGCAGCCGGTGACCTTGTGGCCGGCCTGTTTGGCGATAGCGGCGATGCCCCCCATGAAGGTGCCGCAAATGCCCAGGATATGGATGTGCATAGTTTGGTTCAGCGTATTGAAAACGGCAAAACGGCAAGCATACCGGAAAGCGGCGGGGCCGACATCCATGCCCTCCGGCTCGAACAAGACAAAGCCCGCGACAGCGGGCTTTGTCTGCAACAGGACGGCGGGTTCAGAAGAAAATCAGCGTCATCAGCACAAACAAGGGCAACAGAATGGCGCAGGACCAGCCCAGATAGCCGAAGAAGCTCGGCATCTTCACATGACGATGCTCGGCGATGGCCTTGACCATGAAGTTGGGCGCGTTGCCGATATACGTATTGGCGCCCATGAACACAGCGCCCATGGAGATCGCCAGCAGGGTGTCCGCCATCGGGCCCATCAGCACCTGAGCGTCGCCATGCGCCAGGTTGAAGAACACCAGATAGGTGGGCGCATTGTCCAGGAAGCTGGACAGAATGCCGGTCATCCAGAAATACATCATGTTCACCGGCTGGCCGTTGGCATCGGACACCATGCGCACCAGGCCGGCCAAGTGGCCGTCGGCGCCGGCGCGCAGAATGGCGATCACCGGGCCGATGGTGACGAAGATGCCGGCGAACAACTTGCCCACTTCCAGAATGGGATCCCAGTTGAACTCGTTACCGGCGCGCACTTGCTTGGGAGTGATCCACAGCGAGGCGAAGGCCAGGCCGATCAGCGCCAGATCGCGAATGATGTTCTGCAGCTCGACATGCGTGCCCATGATGTCGAACTCCACGCCCGGCTTCCAAACGCCGGACATCAACACCGCGCCGACAATGCCGGCCAGCAGGAACAGATTACGCTTGCCATGCAGCTTGATCGGCTTGTCCTTGGAGCGATCCACCTCCGGCAGCGTGCCCGCCTGGGCTTCTTTCTTGAAGAGATAGCTGTCCAACACGTAGAAAATGGCAAGCAGCGCCAGCGACAACACCAATACCGGCAGCGCCATGTGCTGCACCGTCCAGCCGAAGCTCACGCCCTTGAGGAAGCCGAGAAACAGCGGCGGGTCGCCCAGCGGAGTCAGGCCGCCGCCGATATTCGCCACCAGAAAAATGAAGAACACCACCACGTGCACATTGTGCTTGCGCTTTTCATTGGCGCGCAGCAAGGGGCGGATCAACAGCATCGCCGCGCCGGTGGTGCCCATGATGGAGGCCAGCGCGGTGCCGATCGCCAAGATGGCGGTATTGAGCTTGGGCGAGCCGTGCAGCGAGCCCCACACCAGAATGCCGCCGGACACTGTGTACAGCGAAAACAGCAGCACGATGAAGGGAATATATTCGGCGAACAGGGCGTGAACGATCAGCGCCATCGAAGTGCCCAGGCCATATGCCACCGCGAAGGGCGCCAGGAATAGCACGGTCCAGACCGCGGTGATCTTGCCGAAGTGGTGGTGCCAGATACCCGGCGCGAATATGGGGAACAGCGCGATGGACAGCAAAATGCCGGCAAACGGCAGTCCCCAGGCCAGGCTCAAGGTGGCGCCGTCCAGTTCAGCGGCTTGCGCCAGCGTCGGCAGCAGGGCCAGCGCGGCGGCGCTAAAGAGTTTTTTGGTCATCTATCTTCCCGAGGGCATGACGCCCATTGATAAAAGCGCCATCGCCTGCGCCGCGTAAGGGCAGGCTATGCAAAGAGTGGATTCCGGCAGTGTTATCGACGCGAAACGGCAGCCGGATGCCGTTGCGCTGACGCTTAGCCGTCAGGCCGGCGCGGATCTCGTCTCCGGGGGAGCGGCGCCTCCGTTTCGGCCAGAACGGTTACAAAGCGTTACATCGTCCCATAACTCGGGCAGTCCGGACAAGGAAAACCGGAATCGGAACCAAGAGTTTTTGCGCAATTGCCACGCTAATTAAGCATTTGATGAAACAAGGCCGGCGGCTCATTGCCGCCGGCCTTGTCTTGAAAGTTGTTCAAGGGACCTCGAACAAGAATGCTTAGGGCCTATTCACAATCTCGCGAGCTAAGGCGAGGCAAGGCGAAAATGGCTGAGAAAGCGGAGTGTACATACGGTACATGAGCATTTCGAAACCATTTTCAACGCCGTATCGCCGACGCGCAGCAGATCGTGAACAGGTTCTCAGCGCTGAATGAACTCGATCTTGTAGCCGTCCGGATCCTCGACGAAGGCGATCACCGTAGTGCCGTGCTTCATCGGGCCGGCTTCGCGGGTGACCTTGCCGCCCTTGGCGCGCACCATGTCACAGGCGGCGTAGGCGTCCGGCACTTCCACGGCGATATGGCCGTAACCGGTGCCCAGTTCGTAGGACTCGGTGTCCCAGTTGTGGGTCAGCTCCAGCACCGTCTGCTCCTCTTCCGCGCCGTAACCCACGAAGGCCAGGGTGAAGCGGCCTTCCGGATAATCCTGGCGGCGCAACAGTTTCATATCGAGCACCTCCTGGTAAAACGCCAGCGAGCGCTCCAAGTTGCCCACTCGCAGCATGGTATGTAGTAAACGCATCATTCTTCTCCTTAGAACCTGTTCACGATCTGCTACGCGTCGGCGATACGGCGTTGAAAACGTCTTCAAAATGCGCATGTACCGTATGTACACTCCGCTTTTTCAGCCATTTTCGCCTTGTCTCGCTCTAGCTCGCAAGATCATGAACCGGTTCTTTATTCATTAATCAAAATGGAACAGCTCGGCGCCGCGCAGCTTCAGCCAACGCCGTGCCGCCTGCCAGTCCGGGTACAGACGCGCAGTCTCCGCCCAGAAGGCGGGCGAATGGTTCATGTGTTCCAGATGGGCCAGTTCATGGGCGATCACATAGTCCAGCACCGTCGGCGGGGCTTGCAGCAAGCGCCAGTTCAGCCGGATGATCCCGGCGGAGGTGCAACTGCCCCAACGCGTGCGCGCCGACGACAGCTGCAGGCCGCAGGGCTGGCGACGACAGCCGCGCGCCAGTTCCGCCATCCGCGCCGGAAACCGCAAAGCAGCCTCTCGCTTGAAGAAACGGCGGACCGCCTGCGTCAAGGCCGCCGCGTCGCCGTGCGCGATACCGGTAACAATCAACCCGTCCGCCGTCAGTCTGGCCGTGCGCCTCACGCCGGGCGTCAGCACGATGGGCAGCGCCTCCCCCCGCCAGCGCAGCTGGCTGAGATCTTCGGCTTGCCTCCGCTCTAGCCTCTGCCGCGTCACATGGCCGGCGATCCAGTCTCGACGCTCCAACAACACTTCGCGCAGACGGGCGGCGCTAACCGCCGGATGAGCCACCAGCTCCACCCTGCCCGCGCTCACCCTAATGCCCACGCTCTTGCGCGGACGACGGGTCAACACCACATCCACCTCGCCGTCAGGCAGCGGCAGACGCAGCCAGACGCTTGCGCTTTTCATCCTCGTCCGCAAACGGGCCGACGCCGCCGATCTCGCGCTGACGCGCCTCGATCCACTGCTCGGCCTCCTTCATCATCGCCTCCGGCCCCAGCTCTTCGCTCGGCACAATGGGCTGGCCCACCACCACGGTGATTTCACCAGGGTATTTCAGGAAGGCGTTGCGCGGCCAGAACTCGCCGGCGTTGTGCGCCACCGGCACCAGCGGCATGTCGAACTGCTTGGCCATGCGCGCGGCGCCCAGCTTGTATTTGCCCGCCACGCCCGGCTTGGTGCGAGTTCCCTCCGGGAAGACCGTGATCCAGAAACGGTGGCGTTTGCGCTCCAAGCCCTGCTCCAGCAGACGCTGGTTGGCGTTGGCGCGGTCGGAGCGGTTGATGATGATGGGGTTCATCAGCACCAGGCCCCAGCCGAATACCGGAATCCAGGTCAGCTCTCGCTTGGCCACGTACACTTGCCACGGGAAAATCTTCTGCAAGGCCAAGGTTTCCCAACCGGACTGGTGCTTGGAACAGATCACCGACGGCTGCTCAGGCAGATTTTCCGCGCCCAGCACCTTGTATTTCAAGCCGATCACATGCTCCAGCATCCACAACAGGCTCAAGGCCCAGCTGACGCCGAACACATGGCGCGCGCGGCGCGGCAGCGGCGCGGACAGCAGCAGCAGAAAGAAGAAGAGCGGCGTGATGATGATCAGCACCAGCCAATACAGCAGGTTACGAAGCCATAAACTCAGCATGCTTGGAACACTATCCTTTTCTGAAGTCAACGCTCGCGGGAATCGATCAGATATTCCGCGGCGTCGTACAAATCGTCGAACACCAGGGTGCCGGCCGGCAGCTCGCCGTCAGCCAGCGTCTTGGCCCCCTTGCCGGTCTTGACCAAGATGGGCAGGCCGCCCACCGCCGCCACCGACTCAAGATCGCGGCGGCTGTCGCCGATCAGCGGCAAGCCGTCCAGTTTCACATTGAAGCGCTCCGCAATCTCCAGCACCATGCCCGGCAACGGTTTGCGACAGTCACAGCCGGCGCTGGGGCCGTGCGGACAGAACAGCACCGCATCGATGCGGCCGCCGGCCTGGCCCACCAGCCTGTGCATTTTCTCATGCATGGCGTTAAGCGCTTGCATGTCGAACAGCCCGCGGCCGATGCCGGATTGATTGGTGGCCACCACCACCCGCCAGCCGGACTGGGTCAGGTTGGCGATCGCCTCCAAACTGTGTTCGATCGGCACCCACTCCGCCGGCGATTTGACGAAATCGTCGCGGTCCTCGTTGATCACGCCGTCGCGGTCGAGTATCACTAGTTTCACGGTTGTCCCCGTCTAGAGCGCCGGGGCGGCCGCCGGCCGCCCCATCGAATCACTCCGCCAGCAGCGAGATGTCCGCCACGCGGTTGAACAAGCCGGCCAGACGCGCCAGCAAGGCGATGCGGTTGTTGCGCACCGCGGCGTCGTCCGCCATCACCATCACGCCGTCAAAGAAAGCATCCACCGGCGCGCGCAGCGAAGCCAACTGGGTCAGCGCGGCGGCGAAATCGCGGGCGGCGAATTGGCCGTCCACCTGCGGCGCCAGCTGCTCGACGGCGGCGAACAGCGCCTGCTCGGCCGCTTCGCTCAGCAGCGCGGGATTCACCGCGCCCACTTCGCCTTCGGCCTTCTTCAGGATGTTCTTCACCCGCTTGTTGGCGGCGGCCAGCGCGGACGCTTCCGGCAAGGCCTTGAAGGCGGCCACCGCGGACAACACCGCGCGCACTTCCGCCAGCCGGCTAGGCGCCTGCGCCAGCACCGCGTCGATCTCGTCGCCCTTGTAATCGGCTGCGAGGAAGTTCTTCAGACGGTCCATCATGAAGCCGAACACCTCGTCGGCCACATTGGCGGACAGCTTGCCTGCCGGGAAGGCGGCGGCGACGATGTTCAGCAGCGCCTTCACATCCAGGTCCGCTTCCAGCGCCATGCGCACCACGCCCAGAGCGGCGCGGCGCAATGCGAACGGGTCCTTGTCGCCGGTGGGGATCAGGCCGATGCCCCAGATGCCGACAATGGTTTCCAGTTTGTCCGCCAGCGCCACCGCGGTGGCGATCTTGCCTTCCGGCAGCGTGTCCCCCGCAAAGCGCGGGTGGTAATGGCCTTCGATGGCGGCGGCCACTTCGGCGTGCTCACCGTCGTGCTGGGCGTAGTACATGCCCATCACGCCTTGCAGTTCGGGGAATTCACCCACCATGTCGGACACCAGATCGGCCTTGGCCAGATAGGCTGCGCGGGCGGCCAGCGCGGCGTCGGCGCCCAATTCATGGGCGATGGCGCCGGCAATGCTCTGCAGACGCTCCACGCGCTCCAGTTGCGAACCAATCTTATTGTGGTAGACCACATTGGCCAACCGCGGCAGCCGGCTGTCCAAGCGCGCCTTCTGATCCTGCTCGAAGAAGAACTTGGCGTCGGACAGACGCGCGCGCAATACGCGCTCGTTGCCGCCGACGATAAAGGACGGATCGGCGGTTTCCAGGTTGGACACCAGCAGGAAGCGGTTCATCAGCTTGCCGGAAGCGTCCAGCAGCGGGAAATACTTCTGGTTCTGCTGCATGGTCAGGATCAGGCACTCCTGCGGCACGCGCAGGAATTCGGCTTCGAAGCCGGCCTCCAGCACCACCGGCCACTCCACCAAGCCGGTCACCTCGTCAAACAAGGCCTCCGGCGCGGCGATGGTGGCATTCAGACGGGCGGCGGCCTCGGTCAGTTTGTGGCGGATCAGTTCGCGGCGCGCGTCGAAGCTGGCCACCACCTTGCCGGATTCATGCAAGGTGCGCGCGTAGGCGTCGGCGTTGGCCACCCTCACCTCGCCCTCGGACAAGAAACGATGGCCGCGGGTGCTCTGCCCGCTTTGCAGGCCCAGCACCTCGCCCGGCACCACCGCGTCGCCGTGCAGCATGATCAGGCCATGCACCGGGCGCACGAACTGCACGTCCAGGCTGCCCCAGCGCATCAGTTTGGGCACCGGCAGCTTTTTCAGCGCCAGCGCCACCACGTCGGCCAGCACCGCGGCCAGCGGCTGGCCCTGCTTGACGCTTTCATAGGCGTACACATCCTGCTTGCCGTCGCTCATCGTGGACAGCGCGGACACCTCCACGCCGCAGGAACGGGCGAAACCGGCCAGCGCCGGCGTGGGTTGACCGTCCTTGAATCCGGCGGTCACGGCCGGGCCTTTGCGGGTGATCTTCTGGTCCGGCTGCAAGGCGGCCACATTGGCCAGTTGCACCGCCAGGCGGCGCGGGGAGGCGTAAACAGTCGCCTCGGCGTCGGCCGGCGCGAACTGCATTTTCTTCAATTCTTCGCCAATGGTCTGGGCAAAGCTGGCGGCCAGCTTTTCCAGCGCTTTGGGCGGCAGCTCCTCGGTGAGCAGCTCAATCAGCAATGTCTGGTTCATATTCACTCGAAAACTTAACGCTTGGCGGCCCCGGCGGCTTCGCAGATCACCTTCATCATGGCGTCGGCGACCGATCCCCCATAAACGGGCTGCCATTTCCAGGCGTGACGCGGCACTGGAAATAGGGTTGAGAACAGGTGCTTGTTGTTGCGATCGAAATAATCGGAGCTAACAAACACGTACTGGTACTTGCCGCAGTCGGCGTAGCCTACGCTGCGGCGGATATTGAATTTCAGCTTGTAGTTTTTCTCGTCCTGGACCTTGTCGAACCGTTCCTGGTTGACGAAGTGCACCAGTCCGTCCTGCCCCAGCCATAGCGAATTGCCGTCTATCGCCAACTGCAGCGCCTTGCCGTCCTGATACGCCACCCAGTCGGCGGCGGGTTCGGCCAGCGCCGGCAAGGCCAACGCGGCGCACATGCATGCGAAAATAGCTTTCATACGCATTCCCTCTTTCGAGAAGCGGCCGGGGCGGCAAGCCAAGCTCAGGCCTGCCGGCACATTGGGAAGCCCAGCGCTTCGCGGGCGTCGTAATAGGCCTGCGCCACGCCGCGAGACAGAGTGCGGATGCGGCCGATGTAGGTGGCGCGCTCGGTCACGGAAATTGCGCCGCGCGCGTCCAGCAGGTTGAACGTGTGGCCGGCCTTGAGGATCATTTCGTAGGCCGGCAACGGTAGGCTGGCCTCCAGCAGCGATTTGGCCTCGGCCTCGTAATCGTTGAACTGGCGGAACAACAGCTCCACATTGCTGTGTTCGAACGCGTACTTGGATTGCTCCACTTCGTTCTGGAAGAACACATTGCCGTAAGTCACCGGCTGGCCGTCCGGCAAATGGGTCCAGATCAGATCGTAGACGTTCTCCACGCCCTGCAAATACATGGCCAGGCGTTCCAGGCCGTAGGTGATCTCGCCCAACACCGGCTTGCAGTCGAGGCCGCCCACTTGCTGGAAGTAGGTGAATTGGGTCACTTCCATGCCATTCAGCCATACTTCCCAGCCCAGCCCCCAGGCACCCAGGGTCGGGTTTTCCCAGTCGTCCTCAACAAAGCGGATATCTTGCATCGTCGGGTCCAGGCCCAGCTCCTTCAAGGAGCCCAGATACAGTTCCTGAATATTGGACGGAGACGGCTTCAGCACCACCTGGAATTGATGATGCTGGAACAGGCGGTTGGGGTTTTCGCCGTAGCGGCCGTCCTTGGGACGACGGGACGGCTGCACATAGGCCGCGTTCCACGGCTCCGGCCCCAGCGCCCGCAGAAAGGTGGCGGTGTGGGAAGTCCCCGCGCCCACCTCGGTGTCGTAAGGCTGCAGCAAGGCGCAGCCCTGGCGGTTCCAATAGTGCTGGAGCGTAAGGATGATTTCCTGGAAGGTAAGCATAGACGTGGCAAGCAAAGTGAAAAGTCAAAGGCCGATTCTACCGCCTAGCGCCCCCCGCGCAAAGCCAAGCCGTTGGCGGCAAATCAAAAAGGCCGGCGAAATCTCCTCCCGCCGGCCCTCCTCGCGTCGCGTCGCCGTCATTTGCCCGTCGCCGGCACCATGTCCCGAAACTTGCGCTTGGTGTATTTGGCGTAGATACGTTCCACGCTGCCGTCGCGGATCAAATCGCCAATCGTCGCGTCCAGCCGGGCGGCCAGCGCCGTCTGTCGAGCGCTGAAATTGGGCGATAAATCCGTGCGGTCTATCACCGGCTGCAGGATATCCACATTCGGCCGCAAGGACGCGCCCCAGACATCGCACAATACAAACTGGCGGTGGCCGCCGATCAGCATCGCGTAAAGCTGATCCTCGTCGTTGCTCGGCTCCAGCTTCCAGTTGGGGTAGTTCAGGATTTTCGGTGTATAAGTATAGCCGCGCACCATGCCCACGGCCTGGCCCTGCACCAGCTTCCAGTCGAAGGACTTGACCGGCGAGCCTCGCTTGACGCACAAGGCCACCGGATAGCTGGAGTAAACATTTTTGAAACGCGGCGTCTGCGCCGCGACTTCATTGTCGATCACCGCGTCGTAATCGCCGGTTTTGATACCTCGCAGGCAACGCTCCCACGGCGCGGCCTCCATCGTGACCGGCACATTCATCCGGCGGAAGGCCTCCTGCAATACGTCGTGGCTGATGCCGGAGTCCACTTTGCCGTTTTTCACATAGGTGAACGGCTGCCACTCCACCCCGCATAGTTTGATCGGGGCCTGCGCCGCCGCGCCCGCCGCCAGCAAACCGGCTCCGGCAGCCGCCATCCATAGACTCGCCCGCATCGCCCGCTCCTTTCGCCCGGCTGTCCGCGACGATTTGTTATATGCCGTATCCACGGCAATGCAAAGCCCGCTCCGCCAGCCGGTCGGCCAGCGCCCGGCCCTTGGCCAGGCAATCCGGCAGCGACACCCCATCCAGCCAGTTGGCGCACACATGCAGACCGCGCTCGCTCGCGGCCGCCGCCAGCGGCCGCAAGGCCGCCATCGCCGAGGTGCCCTGCGGCAGCGCCTGCGGCCAACGCACGATGCGCTGGCTCAAGGGCTCGCCCTCCAGACCGAACAGGCGCGCCAGTTCCAGGTTCAAACGCCGCAACAAGGTCTGATCCGGCAATCCGGCCAACTCCGCCTGGCGACGGCCGCCGATAAAACTGGTCACCAGTTTCAAACCGGGCGCCGCCGTGTGCGGAAAAATCCGACTGGACATCAAATGTCCCAAGGCCAAAGCCTGCTCGCTGACGGGGTGCAAACCGCCAAACCCATTCAGCGGCCGGCGCAGCGCTTGCTCCTCCGTTACCGTGGCGACTACGGTCAGCGGCGCATAGGGCAGCGCCGCGCAGGCGCCCGCCCAATCCGGCTCGCAATCCCTCAACAGCAAGGCCGCCTGCGGCGCAGGCAAGGCCAGCACCACGGCACTGGCCAGTTGCGGCCCCCTCGGCGTCAACACCCGCCAGCCCTCGTCTGCGCGCTCCAGCCCCAGCGCCGGACAGTCCAGCCTCACGTCCAGATCGCGCGCCAGCCGCTCGGCCAGGCTGGACAGCCCGCCCGCCAGCGTGAACATCCGTTTGCGTCTCACCTCCCCGCGCCGCCAGCGCCGCCACATGCCCAAGGCCAGCGAACCGGCCTCCCGCTCCGCGGCCGCCAATGCGGGCAAGCATTCCGCCATCAGCAACTCGTCCGGATCGCCGGCGAATACGCCGCCGATGAACGGGTCCACCAGAGTGGATAGCGCTTCCTCTCCCAGCCGACGCCGGAAAAAGGCCGCCACCGTTTCCGCCTGCGCCGGCGCGGAACAACGCCAGGGCTCGCTCAATAAACGCCATTTGGCGCCCCAGCTGAAGTAGGAGCCGGTCAGCACAGCGGCCAGGCCGTCGGGCAAGGCTCGGTAATGACCGTGCCGCAACACGAAACGCCGCTGCGGCCCCGGCGCCGGCGACAAGGGCGTCAGCCCAAGCTCCAGCAGCCATTGCCACAAGGCTTCGTCCGCCAACACGGTGTTGGGCCCCGCCTCCATCAGGCCCGGTGCCAAGTCCAGGCTCAGCACCTTGCCGCCCACCCTGCCGGACGCTTCGAACACCACCGCATCCACCCCGTGTCGGCGCAACTGCCAGGCGCAGGCCAAGCCGGACATTCCCGCTCCTATCACTGCAATCATTTCCCGTCCTCTCTAAAAATATGAGCCTGCTCAAAGTCTCGCGAGAGCAAGGGAGACAAGGCGAAAACGGCCGGGAAAGCGGAATATACATAGGGTACATGGGCATTTCGAAGGGGCTACTCGCCGTGCAAGGCTCCACGAAGCGCAGCAGACTTTGAACAGGTTCTTAGCCCCAGTATGCCTAGAGCGGTCCACACGCCAGTTGATCCGCGGCAAGCCGGCTCGCGCGCAAGTTAAACATCGGCAGGGAAGGCCCCCCTTAACCCCAAACGGATTTACATCACGGCCACCGTGCGCGGACGACTCTGCAGGCTGAAGCGATTCAAGCTTGCAATGCGTATTGGCACTTCCGCCACCGGACCATCGAAACGACAGGCCGCCCGACCTCGTTCCCCCCAACGTGAGAACCTGTTCTAAAGTCTCGCAATCAAGAAAGACACAAGGCGAAAACGACGGCATGAAGCCGAGTGTGCTCGTGGCATATGCGCATTTTGAAAGAGCCCTCGCTGTGTCACGCTCCGCAAAACCCGGCAGGTCGTGAACAGGTTCTAACAGCCAGGCTCCAAGTAGGAGCCGAAATGGCACAATCGGAGTCTTGATCCTTCCCCGCCCTACACGGAGAACCGCCCCATGTTACGCACCCTATCCGCCATACTGTACTGTCTACCCGTTCTGGCCCTGGCCCAAAGCGTGGAACTGTCCTTCGTCGATGCCAAGGGCAATGCCGGCCCCGCCGGCAACATCGTCATAGAGGACACGCCCTACGGCGCGCTGCTGACGCCCAACCTGGAAAAACTGCCGCCAGGCCTGCACGGTTTCCATGTGCATGAGAAACCTTCCTGCGCGCCGTCCATCGGCGCCAACGGCGCGGCCACCCCGGCCGGCGCGGCCGGCGGCCATTGGGATCCGGACAAAACCGGCGTTCACGCAGGCCCATACGGGCAAGGTCATAAGGGCGATCTGCCCGCGCTATACGTGGGCGCCGACGGCAAGGCGAACTATCCCGTGCTGGCGCCGCGCTTGAAAGCGGCGGACTTCTCCGGACATGCGCTGATGGTGCATGCCGGCGGCGACAATCACAGCGATCATCCGCAGCCGCTGGGCGGCGGCGGCGCGCGCATGGCCTGCGGCGTGGTCAAATAAACCCATCTTCGACAAAGAAAAACCGGCGCGATTGACAAGGCCGGTTTTTTTATTGACGATGGCAGAATTCAAACAAGTGTTTTAATACAATGCGCCCACCCGCCTGGCTGTTCAGACTGTTGCTCAATTTGTGGCCGCCCTTCTTGGGCGCCGGCATCCGCGTCAAACGGCTCGCCGTCGACTTCAGCGATATCGAAGTGCGGTTGAAGCTGGGCTTCAGCAACCGCAACTACGTCGGCACCCATTTCGGCGGCAGCCTGTACGCGATGACCGACCCCTTCTTCATGCTGATGCTGATGCGCCAGTTGGGACGGGACTACTATGTGTGGGACAAAAGCGGCAGCATAGACTATGTCAAACCAGGCCGAGGCACGGTATGCGCGCATTTCCGGATGGAGCCCGCCATGCTGGAGGAGATCAGACTGCACACCGCCGCCGGAGACAAATACCTGCCGAAATTACAAGTGGATATTCTGGATCAGCAGGGCGAGCTGGTGGCGAGGGTATTCAAGACCTTGTACATCAAACGCAAGAAGAAATGAGGCGGCGCGCCGCCCCTCTGTTCAATGCGTGGAAAACGGCAGCAGATAGCGCTTGCCGTTCAGGCTAAAGACAGCGAACCAGTCGCGGCTGTCGCTGACGCACAGCGGCAGGGTGACCACCGCCTTCCAATCGGCGCCGTCGCGCACAAAGGTATACCGATTGAAGCCCATGTCCATATCGGCCATATTGAATTCCACCTGTGGCGCTTCCCGCGCCGCGACGCCTTCCAAACGAATCTCGAACGGCTTGCCATTTTGCGGCGGCGACGCGAAACGCCACACGCCGCCGCCGGGCAGATCACAGGACGGACGGCCGGCAACGCAGGTCAACGGCGTCGGCTTGGCCGGCTGCCGCTCGCCGTACCAGCGGTAGATCAAGCTGAACTTGAGGCTGGCCAACAGCAGCAAGGCGCCGCCCAGAGCCAGCCATTTACGCTGCTTGGCATTCATCGCCAAGCTCCCCGCATCAAGGCGACGCCGTGCGCGCCATGACGACGGGCGGCATCCAGATCGTCCAGGCTCATGCCGCCCAGCGCGTAGACCGGCACGGGCGCGCCGGCGGCCAGGCACTGCCGGAAACCGTCCCAGCCCAACGGCGCCGCGCCGGGATGACTGGGGGTAGCCGCCACATGGCCGAGCAAGGCGTAGTCCAGGCCCAGCTCTCCGATCCGCGCCACTTGCGCCGCATCATGCGCCGATGCCCCCACCCAGGCGAACGCCGGGCGCTCCGTCAGCGAAGCCAGCCGCGCCGCGTTAAGATGCACGCCGTCCACCGGCCATTCCATCGCCCAGGCCGGATCGGCATTGACCAGCAGCTTGCCGCCGCGGCCATGAACGATAGCCGCCGCTTTGGCGACAAAATCGGCCAGCTCCTCGCGCGGCATCCCCGGCTCGCGGATCTGCACCATGCTCCAGGCTGGCCCCTGCTCCAGCCGCCGCAATTGGGCATCGACGCCGATCTCGTGCGCGCAGCTGATCGCATAAACCGCCGGCAATTCAAGCGATTTGAGAATCGGCCCGTTGGCCGGCAGCATGGGCTGCACCGTGCACGCCCCCGGCGTCTGCCAGGCGAAGCGCTGGCCTTCCCGCGACTGCGGCTCCCCTCGCCAGGCCCAGACCCGGAAGAAACTCAACCGCACCGAAGCGTGTTCGTAATGGTGGACCTTGGTCAGCCACGGCGTCGCGGCTTCCATCTCAATGCCCATTTCCTCGTACAGCTCTCGGGCCAGCGCCTGTTCGCCGCTCTCACCCGGCTCCACCTTGCCGCCGGGAAACTCCCAATAACCGGCGTAGGGTTTGCCCTCCGGCCGGCTGCCCAGCATGAAACTGCCGTCCGGCCGCATCAACGCGCCGGCCACTACCTCTATGATCTTGCTGTCGCTCATTGCTTGGTCTTGCCCGGTGAAAATCGTCCCGGCTCTCAGCGGCCGGCAGCGCATTTTACCCCAAGCGCCGCCCAGCATTAAGGGCGCCTCGGCGCCCTTATTTTCACAAACCCTAAAGTTACGCACTTAGAACATGTCGAGCCTAATCAGCCCGGACGGCCAGGAATGCGGCAGCCCGCGTCTTTGTAAGGAATGTTATTGAACAAAACCCACCCCGGGCCATAGGAGAATTGCGAGCACACCAGCTGGCCGTCAAACTTGCTTTCCCATCTGTACCAAGGAGCCATGGCAGCAAAAGCCATCCAGGAGACGCTCAGCCCCACAGCCAGCAAGGCGATTTTACGAAAAGTCATACACACCTCAATATATTTATTTATCATTAATTTACAAATATAAAATGCATAACAAATATACATTGCATCGAACAAAAAATAAACACTACGTCATATAGTCGGCATTATTGCCAAGTCAGAAAAAACATAATAAGCATTAAAAACGCAAAAAAATGAGCCGATTGCTGGTTTCAGGCGCGGCTGATAAGTCTCAAAGTGTTACCATTAGCACTGTAAACCTGCGAAATCTGCATATTTATCCCGATTGTCATTCCATCTCGTGGCGACACAAGGCAAGCCATCCGCGCTCCGCCTACGGGCTTGATCGATTTCGTCATGACCTCCCCCATCCCGCTGAAGGAGCATGCACTTGGACACCTTAAATTCACTCATCCTGGCCGGCTCGCTGGTATTCCTGGCCAGCCTGGTGGTGTCCTCCATCGCTTCCCGCTTCGGCGCGCCGCTGCTCCTGGTATTCCTGGCCTTGGGCATGTTGGCCGGCGAGGACGGCCCCGGCAAGATCGTGTTCAGCAATTACCAGCTCAGTTACGTGGTCGGCACCATTGCCCTGGTGGTGATCCTGTTCGACGGCGGCCTGCGCACGCGCCAGGACAGCTTCCGCATCAGCCTCAAACCAGCCGGGGTGCTCGCCACGCTGGGGGTGTTGATCACCACCGGCGTGACAGGCCTGTTCGCCGCATGGGTGCTGAACCTAAGCTGGCTGGAAGGCTTGCTGATCGGCGCCATCGTCGGTTCCACCGACGCCGCCGCGGTGTTCGCCCTCCTGTCCGGGCGCGGTCTGGAAATCAACCGCCGCGTCGGCAGCGCGCTGGAGATAGAGTCCGGCAGCAACGACCCGATGGCGGTGTTTCTGACCTCAGCGCTGATCGGGGTGCTGGGCCAGCAGGGCCAGGATGCCGGCGTCGCTTCCATGCTGTGGCTGTTCGTCAAGCAAATGGGCCTGGGCGCGCTGGCCGGCTGGGCCGGCGGCAAAGCCATGGTTTGGCTGTTCCAACGACTGGGTCCGCGCGGCGCGATGCTGGCGCTGTTCAGCCTGGGCACCGCCGGCGCGCTGTTCAGCCTGACCACCGCGGCCGGCGGCAGCGGCTTCCTCGCCATCTATCTGGCCGGCATCGTGGTGGGCAACGCCCGAGTGGCGGATCTGCCCAATCTATTGAACATCCACGACGGCTACGCCTGGCTGGCCCAGGTAACCATGTTCTTGGTATTGGGGCTATTGGTGACGCCGTCCAATCTACTGCCGGTGGCGCCCTACGCGCTGGCGATCTCCATCGTGCTGATGCTGGTGGCGCGGCCGCTGGCGGTGTGGCTGTGCATGCTGCCCTTCCCGGTGCCCAAGGCGGAAAAACTGTTCATGAGCTGGGTGGGCCTGCGTGGCGCGGTGCCGGTGATTCTGGCCATTTTCCCGCTGATGGCGGGCTTGCCCAATAGCCAGCTGTTCTTCAACGTGGCCTTCTTCGTGGTGATGATGTCGCTGCTATTCCAGGGCTGGACCATCGCGCCGCTGGCGGAGAAATTGAAGCTGAAGCTGCCGGCGCGGCCGGACGTCGAACACCGGGTGCCCGTGGTCAGCGGCCAGGAGGCCCGCTACGAGGCCGCCTCCTGCCTGGTGCGCGCCGACAGCCCGGCCGAAGGTCAACTGGCCGGCGAACTGGCCTTGCCCAGCGGCGTGCGGCTGGCGGCGCTGTATCGCGATGAACAAGCGCTTGAGCCGGCAGCAAGCCAAACGCTGCGCGCCGGCGACTGGGCCTGCCTGATCGGCCCCAGCCCGGCGCTGGAGACGGCCGGCGAGGCCTTTCATCCGCCCGGGGACGATCCTTATTACGGTTACTTCACCGTGTCCGGGCTGGCGCGGCTGGGCGATCTGGCCGACAGCTACGGCCTGACGCTGAGCGAGCGCGACCGCGCCGACAGCATCGCCGAATACTGCAAACGCGCCTGCGGCTATCCGCTGGTGGCCGGCGACGTGCTGCGGCTGGACCGGCTGGAGATGGTGATCCGCGCCGCGGCCGACGGTCAGGTCAAGAGCGTGGGCCTGCGCTATCTGAAGTCATAGCAAGGCCTTGCGCTCCTTGGCGCTGCGCCCGGCCCAATCGCAGGCGAACTGCCAGGCGACGCGGCCGGAGCGACTGCCGCGCAGGTGGCTCCAGTGCAAGGCCGCTTTTTCCGCCTCGGCGTCCAGCTTCAGGCCGAAATGCGCCAGCCACTCGGTCGCCGCCGCCAGGTAGGCGTCCTGATCAAACGGGTAGAAAGACAGCCACAGGCCGAAGCGGTCCGACAACGACACCTTCTCCTCAATCGCCTCCCCCGGATGGATTTCGCCGTCCTGCACCCAGCCTTCGCGGTTTTCGCTCATTTTTTCCGGCATCAGATGGCGGCGGTTGGAGGTGGCGTACACCAGCACATTGTCGACGCGGCGCGCCAGGCCGCCGTCCAGCGCGGTCTTCAGCGCCTTGTAAGCGTCGTCGCCCTGCTCGAAAGACAGGTCGTCGCAAAACAGAATGAAGCGCTCCTTGCGTCCAGCCACCAGGTCGACAATGCGGTTCAAGTCGCCCAGTTGCGCCTTGTCCACTTCGATGAGGCGCAGGCCCTTGGCGGCGAATTCCGGCAGCAGCGCCTTGACCAGCGAGGATTTGCCGGTGCCGCGCGCGCCGGTGAGCAGCACGTTGTTAGCCGGCCGCCCCTTGACGAACTGGCGGGTGTTGCGCAGCAGCTGCGCGCGCTGGGCGTCGATATGGGTCAGCCGCTCCAGTTCCGGCGCGTGCGGCTCCGCCACCGCCTCCAGCCAGCCGGCCATGCCCTGGCGCTGCCAGCGGAAGGCCAGCGCGCCCCAGTCCGGCTCCGGCCGCGCCGGCGGCAGCAAGGGCTCCAAACGCGCCAGCATGGCTTCGGCGCGGGTCAGCAAAGCTTGCAACTGCTCCATGATTTCCCCTCGATGCGAAACGACAAAAACAAACAGCCTGGCAGAAAGCCGCCAGGCTGTCGATGTTGCGGCCACGCCGGCCGCAGGCGCTTAATCCGCCAGATGCTGGAACAGCGGCGTGGACAAATAGCGCTCGCCGAAAGAAGGAATCACCACCACGATCAGCTTGCCGGCGTTTTCCGGACGCTTGGCCAGTTCCAGCGCCGCCCACACCGCCGCGCCGGAGGAAATGCCCACCAGCAGGCCCTCGCGCGCCGCTACCGCGCGCGCGGTTTCCATCGAATCCTCATTTTTCACCCGGATGATTTCATCGTAAATGCCGGTGTTGAGGATGGCCGGCACAAAACCGGCGCCGATGCCCTGGATCGGGTGGGGGCCTTTGGGGCCGCCGGACAGCACCGGAGACGCGTCCGGCTCCACCGCTACGATGCGCACGCCGGGCTTGCGCGCCTTCAGCACTTCGCCCACGCCGGTGATGGTGCCGCCGGTGCCGACGCCGGCGACGAAGATGTCGACCTTGCCGTCGGTGTCCTTCCATACTTCTTCGGCGGTGGTGTTGCGGTGGATGGCCGGGTTGGCCGGGTTCTCAAACTGCTGCGGCATGAAGTAGCTGTCCGGATTCTGTTCCACCAGTTCGCGCGCCTTGGCGATGGCGCCGCCCATGCCGTCGGGTCCAGGGGTCAGAATCAACTCGGCGCCGTAGGCGCGCAGCAGTTGACGACGTTCCCGACTCATGGTTTCCGGCATGGTGATCACCAACTTATAGCCGCGCGCGGCGCAGACCATGGCCAGGCCGATGCCGGTATTGCCGGAGGTGGGTTCGACGATGGTCGTATCCGGGCCGATCTTGCCGGCCTGCTCGGCAGCGTCGATCATCGCCACCGCGATGCGGTCCTTGACGCTGTGAGCCGGGTTGAAGAACTCCAGTTTGGCGACCACGGTAGCGCCGCAGCCTTCGGTCACCCGGTTAAGCCGCACTAGCGGGGTGTTGCCGATCAAATCCGTCACAGCATTGGCAATTCGCATCTTTATTCTCCACAGACTGTTTTGAAGAAAACCTTATTACCCAGCATCATAAACAAGCTGAGCAACGAACCAAAATATTGTTTGCTTATAATCGACAAACTTGGCAGTCTCAGCCGGCCCCGCGCGCGCCGCGGTCCGGCAGCTACACTGAAACCATTGCCCACCACCCGCAGACCGAGGTCCATTCCCCGCTTATGCCAACACAGGAAACCCTGATCCCCCTCACCGGCTGGCGCCGCAAGCTCTACATCATCATTTACGAGGCAGACACCCGGCCGGGCCGCATCTTCGACCTGGCGCTGATCGTCGCCATCCTGCTGTCGGTGCTGACGGTGATCTTGGAGAGCGTGCAAAGCATACAAGCCGCTTGGGGGCCCCAACTCAAGATTCTAGACTGGTGTTTCACCATTCTGTTCACTATCGAATACGCATTGCGGCTGATCTGCATCCACAAGCCGATGCGCTATGTGAAAAGCTTCTTCGGCGTCATCGATCTGATGTCGGTGCTGCCGCTGTATCTTGGGCTGCTCATCCCGGAAAGCCGCTTCCTGGCCGATATCCGCATCCTTCGCCTGCTTCGCATGTTTCGCATTCTCAAGCTGACCCGCTACATCGGCGAGGCCAGCGAGCTGAAACGGGCAATGCTGGCCAGCCGCCGCAAGATCACGGTGTTTCTGGTCACCGTGGTCTTGCTGGTGGTGATTCTGGGCACGATGATGTTCGTGATAGAAGGCCCGGAGCACGGCTACACCAGCATCCCGGTCAGCATTTACTGGGCCATCGTCACCCTGACCACGGTGGGCTTCGGCGACATCACGCCCAAGACGCCGCTGGGCCA
The DNA here is from genome assembly GCF_052805975.1 of Chromobacterium sp. W521. Classification (NCBI taxonomy): domain Bacteria; kingdom Pseudomonadati; phylum Pseudomonadota; class Betaproteobacteria; order Neisseriales; family Chromobacteriaceae; genus Chromobacterium; species Chromobacterium sp. W521. Next base: position 248,562 of record NZ_JBRBAF010000004.1, on the reverse strand, counting down.
GGCGCTGGCCAGCGTGGTCATGATTACCGGCTACGGCATCATCGCGGTGCCCACCGGCATCGTCACCGCGGAAATCGCGCGCGGCAGCGGCGCCAAGGCCAAGACCGTGGAAGCCGTGTCCGGCACTCGGCTGTGCCCTCATTGCTTCACTGAGGGCCACGACTGGGACGCCCGTTTCTGCAAACACTGCGGCGGCCAGTTGCCGCGCCCGTCCAAGGGCGAGGTCAGCTAGCCTAGCCGGCCAGCAAGCGCCGGTAGCGGTCGGCCATCGCGTCGTCAAAGGCCACCAGCAGCACGCGCCGCAGCGTATTCGGCTCCTGCGCCAGCCACTGACGGACGGTGCCAACCGCGATATCGCTGGCCTCCGTTGCCGGGTAGCCGTAAACGCCGCAGCTGATCGCGGGGAAGGCAATGCTGGCCAGCCCGTGCCGCGCCGCCAGCGCCAGACTGTTGCGGTAGCAGGCGGCCAGCAACTCCGCCTCTCCTTGAGCGCCGCCCTGCCAGATCGGCCCCACCGTATGAATCACATGCCGCGCCGGCAGCTGGTAGCCGGCGGTCAGCTTGGCCTCGCCGACGCGGCAGCCGTTCAAGGTCAGGCATTCCGCCAGCAGTTCCGGCCCGGCTGCGCGGTGGATGGCCCCGTCCACCCCGCCGCCGCCCAGCAAGCTGGCGTTGGCGGCATTGACAATGGCGTCCAGCGCCAGCGTGGTGATGTCTCCCTGCCATGCCGTCAATTCGGTCTTCGCTTCCATCGTTTCCCCTCCTCCGTCCATGCCGCCATTATCCGCCCGCGGTCGGCCGCGGGCGCAAAAAAAGCCGGCTTTTGCCGGCTTTTTCACACTCTGCCTCAGGCGGGATTGTTCAACAGCGAATTCCGCCGCGAATACCCAAAATACACCACCAAGCCTATCAACAACCAGGCCATGAAACACAGCCAGGTCAGCAGCGACAGCTGGGTCATCAGAAAGCCGCAGCACAGAATGGCCAGCGCCGGGATGTAAGGCACGCCCGGGCAAACGAATTTGCGCGGCAGATTGGGTTCGCGCTTGCGCAGCACGATCACGGACAAGGCGATCAGGGTAAAGGCGGCCAAGGTGCCGATGTTCACCAGTTCCGCCAGGGTGTGCAGCGGCACGAAGCCGGCTAGCAGCGCGATGATGGTGCCGATCAGCCAGGTGGCCTTGTACGGCGTGCCGTACTTGGGGTTCACTTCGGAAAATATTTTGGGCAGCAGGCCGTCGCGCGACATGGCGAACAGGATTCGAGTCTGACCATAGGTCATCACCAGGATCACCGTCATCATGCCGAGGATGGCGCCCAGATCGACGAAGCCGGCGAACCAGTCCAACTTGGCCACTTGCAAGGCCAGGGACACGGGATGATCAACGCCGGCGAACTGCATATAAGGCACGATGCCGGTCATGATGGCCGCCACCACCACGTAGAGCAGGGAGCACACCCCCAACGACCAGATCACCCCGCGCGGGATGTCCTTGGCCGGGTTCTTCACTTCCTCGGCGGCGCAGGTCACCGCGTCGAAGCCGATGAAGCTGAAGAATACAATGGCGGCGCCGTGGAACACGCCGGAAAAGCCGAAGGGCAGCGCCGGCTGCCAGTTCACCGGTTTGACGTGCCACACGCCGATGCCGATGAACAGCAACACCACGCCCACCTTGATCAGCACCACCACATTGTTGACGCGCTTGGACTCCTTGATGCCGAAGGCCAGCAAAGCGGTGATCACCATCGCCACGCAGAAGGCCGGCAGATTGAACAGCGTCTGCTTGCCTGGCAGCGAGCCTGCGGCGGCGGTCAAGTATTCCGGCAGGGTCACGCCAAAGCCGGACAGCAGGCTCTGGAAATAGCCGGACCAGCCCACCGACACCGCCGACGAAGCCAGCAGGTATTCCAACAACAAGTCCCAGCCTATGATCCAGGCGATCATCTCGCCCAGCGTCGCGTAAGCGTAGGTGTAAGTGGAGCCGGAAACCGGCAGCATGGAGGCGAACTCGGCGTAGCACAAGGCGGCGAAGCCGCAGGCGAAAGCGCTGATCACGAAGGAAAGCACCAGTCCGGGGCCGGCCACAGTGGCGCCGGTGCCGGTCAGCACAAAGATGCCGGTGCCGATGATGGCCCCGATGCCGAGCATGGTAAGGTCGAAAGCGGAAAGCTCCTTGCGAAGCCCACGCGAGGTCTGAGCGGTAGCCAGCATTCCCTGGACGCTCTTTTTGCGCATCAAACTCATTTGTTTCACTGTCCCGTAACGGCCGTCCGGTACAACGACAAAGCGCCCGCTGTCCCGGCGGGCGCTTCATACTCGGATGGGGCCTGTATGATCTGTTGTGTCCTCTCCCCTGCTGTCCTGTCCGCCGTCGGCTTAAAACGGCACGACAAAATCCTGATGCGGCGTTGCGTCGACTCGCCGTACTCTGTGTACGATCTTCGTCGACGCGCCTTGCCTTAAGAAGCTGTTCAAAATCCAGCGAGCAAGGGCGAGACAAGGCGAAAATGGCTAAGAACGCGGAATGTACACAAGTACATAAGCATTTCTAAGCTGATTTCGACGCTGTATCGCCAACGCACAGCAGATATTGAACCGGTTCTCAGACGCTACGCTGATTTTGTTCGCCGTTCTTGACTAGCCGCCGATCCACGCAGTTCATGCCGGGGAAGAATGCGATAGTACCGCAGGGCCTGAGGCCGGCAATACGGGAAACCCCATATAGCACGCCATTGGCAAACCCTGCACGTCATCATAGCGCAAAACAAATCATGGCAATGGCATCAAATCTATCAATTTGCGCGCCGCGTTCTCCAATTGCTGGCGCCCGTTGTCCCCATCGCCCAACTCCTGCTGGCCCTGCCACAACACCGCGCCGTCCGCGCTGTTGACCACTTCCAGCGCCAACGTGCGCACTGTTCTCACCTGATAGTCCGGCGACCAGTACATGCCGCCGCCGTAGCGCCAATCTCGCCAGCCGCCGGCATACCAACCGTCCGCCGGCCAATACACCTGGCGCTGCTGGCTTTGCTTGAAACACAGCTTCCATTGAGGCCGCGTCTCATCCACTGCCGCGCCCTTCAAAGCCAGCCGATCCAGCAGCCATTCGCGCATGTCCACGCCGGCGCCGGCCGACGGCAGGCAGCTAAGCCCCACCGTGCCCGCGCCGGCCCAGGCCGGAGCGGCGGCCAGCGCCGCCAGGAGCGCCACCATCGCTGTTTTCATCTTCATCGCCTCAATTCCAATAAGCCGCGTCAGCATACACTGACCGCAGATAGTCGACGAAGTGCCGCACACGCGCCGGCAGCAAGCGCCGCTGCGGCACCACCGCGCATACCGGATAGTCCGGCGCGGAGAACTCGTCCAGCACCGTCACCAAGCGGCCATCGGATAGATCGTCCTTCACTTCCCACAGCGAACGCCAGGCCAAACCCAAGCCCTGCAACGCCCAGTCGTGCAACACCGCGCCGTCGTTGCACTCCAGCCGGCCGGACACGCGCAGGTTCACCGCCTCGCCCTCGCGACGAAACGCCCAGCCGCGGCTCTGACTCTCCCCCAGCGACAGACAGTTGTGCTCGGCCAGGTCTTCCAGCCGGAGCGGCAAACCGTGACGCGCCAGATAGGCCGGGGCCGCCACCACCACGCGACGGTTCTCCGCCAGCCGGATCGCCACCAACGAGGAATCCGCCAGGTCTGAAATGCGGATTGCGCAGTCGATGCGGTCTCGCTGCAGGTCCACCAAGCGGTCAGACAGATCCAGCGTCACCTTCACGTCCGGGTGAAGTTGCTGAAAGCCCGCGATGTGCGGCGCCACGTGCTTGCGGCCGAAACCGGCCGGCGCCGAAACCCGCAAATGACCTCGCGCGCGGCCGCTGCCGGAAGCCACCGCCGCCTCCGCGTCTTCAAGATCGGCGAGGATGCGCTGACAGTCTTCGAAAAAGGCCGCCCCCTCCTGAGTCAAGGCCAGGCTGCGCGTGCTGCGGGTCAGCAGCTTGACGCCCAGCCGATTCTCCAGCGCGTCGATGCGCCGGCCAATGATGGCTGGCACCACCCCCTCCTGGCGCGCGGCGGCCGACAAGCTGCCCTGCGACACCACGGCGACGAAGGTCTCCATTTGTTTCAACATTCAGGCCGCCCCACGATTAGCTAACAAAAAGTAAAAGATGATATGTCTATATATGCATTTTTTTTTATGCTTTGCCTAGCTAGACTAGCCAGGTCCCGTTTCATTGTCCCAGGTCCAAACGCGGGCGCCTCCCGCCCCGGCCAACACTGCAAAGGAGTCCCAACATGGCAGCCACGCTTCCTCAGGGGATCGAAATCCTCGCAACGCTCACCCCGGCCTACGCCGACATCCTCAGCCACGACGCGCTGGCCTTCGTCGCCAAGCTGCACCGCCGCTTCGAACCTCGCCGCCGTGAACTGATGGCCGCCCGCGCCGCGCGCCAAGCCGAGCTGGACGCGGGCAAGCTGCCGGACTTCCTGCCGGAAACCGCCGCCGTACGCGCCGGCGACTGGAAGATCGCGCCGCTGCCGGACGATTTGCTGGACCGCCGCGTGGAAATCACCGGCCCGGTAGACCGCAAGATGATGATCAACGCGCTCAATTCCGGCGCCAAGAGCTTCATGGCGGATTTCGAGGACTCCAACTGCCCCAGCTGGGACAACCAGATCAACGGCCAGATCAATGTCCGCGACGCCTACCGCAAGACCATCTCCTTCTCCAACCCCGACGGCAAGCAGTACCGGCTCAACGCCGATACCGCCACCCTGCTGCTGCGTCCGCGCGGCTGGCACCTGATGGAAAAACACGTCAAGGTGGACGGCGACATCGTCTCCGGCGCGCTGTTCGACTTCGCCTTGTCCTTCTTCCACAACATCGCCTATCTGCGCAGCGTGGGCAGCGCCACCTATTACTACCTGCCCAAGATGGAAAGCCATCTGGAAGCGCGGCTGTGGAACGAGGTATTCGTGTTCGCCCAACAGGAGCTGTCCATCCCGCAGGGCACGATCAAGGCCACGGTACTGATCGAAACCATACTCGCCGCTTTCGAAATGGACGAAATTCTGTACGAACTGCGCGAGCACAGCGCCGGCCTCAACGCCGGCCGCTGGGACTATATTTTCAGTTGCATCAAGAAATTCCGTCAGAACCGCGACTTCTGTCTGGCCAACCGCGCACAGATCACCATGACCGTGCCCTTTATGCGCGCCTACGCGCTGCTGCTGCTGAAGACTTGCCACCGCCGCGCGGCGCCGGCGATAGGCGGCATGGCGGCGCTGATCCCGATCAAGAACGATCCGGCGGCCAATGAGAAGGCGCTGGCCGGCGTCCGGGCGGACAAGGAGCGCGACGCCGCCGACGGTTACGACGGCGGATGGGTGGCCCACCCCGGCCTGGTCCCCATCGCCGCCGAGGCCTTCGGCAAAGTGCTGGGCAACGCGCCCAACCAGATCGCCAAACAACGGCCGGACGTTCAGGTCGGCGCCGCCGAACTGCTGGACTTCCGCCCGGAAGCGCCGATCACCGAAGCCGGACTGGCGATGAACATCAATGTGGGCATCCAGTACCTGGGCGCCTGGATTTCCGGCAACGGCTGCGTTCCCATCCATAACCTGATGGAAGACGCCGCCACCGCGGAGATCTCCCGCTCTCAGATCTGGCAATGGATACGCAGCCCCAAGGGCGTGCTGGACGACGGCCGCAAAGTAACAGCCGAGTTGTTCCACCAGTTGCACGCGGCGGAAGTGGCCAAGCTCAAGGCCGAGTACGGCGCGCGCTGGACCCGCCAGTACGACGATGCCGCCGCGATGTTCTACCTGCTGACCACCTCTGACGATTTTGTCGAGTTCCTGACGCTGCCTGGATACGAATACCTGGCCTGACAGGACAAATGGATCCCGACGGCGTGAATGTCGGGATTTGTCAGCCTGGCTGCGTAGCTTTGCGGATTGAAGCTCATGGACAACGGCCCTATCATGGGCCGCTTGTCATAATTCACCTTGCAAAGCGCGCCCGCCAGTCATCTGTTCAAGCTCTGGCCACCGCTCGCGAGACAAGACGCCGCGCCCGCCGCGCGAGGTTTCACGACGCACAGCAGACTTTGAACAGACCCCACATGCAAAGCATCCTCGACTTCCAGGCCACCGTGCTCAGCACCACCGGCTACGGCCTGGCGCTGACCGCCATTATCACGATGTTCTGGCTGCGCAACCGCGGTGAGCGGGCCTTCCTGTATTTCTGCGCGGCCGGCGCCAGCGTCAGCCTGGGCGGCATGTTCAGCCTGCTGCCCATCGGCCTGCCGCCATGGCCGCAACTGGTATTCAACAATCTGCTGTGGATGCTGTTTCATCCCCTCGCGCTCTGCGGCATCCGCCATCTGAACGGCAAAAGTCCGCGCGTCTGGCAAAGCCTGTTGCTGGTTGCCGCCGGCATGGCCGCCTATCTTCAAGCCGGCCCGGCCGATATGGGACAGCGCACCATCGCGATCTGCCTGGTCTATCTGGTCGCCTGGCTGCTGGCCGCCCGCGAACTATGGCCTGGACACTCCCGCATCGCCGGCGCCGGTCGCAAAATGGCGCTGGCGGTCAGCCTGCTTTATGCCCTGCTGGCGCTGGCGCGCATCGTGCACGCCATCTGGGCCGGCAACGTTTACAACGCCGACTCCATGAGCTTTTCCATGCTCAGTTCTCTAGGCATGCACTGGCTTAGTTTCAGCTTCATCTTGTGCGCGCTGTACATCTGCTACGAACGCGCGCTGGAACGGACCCAGCACCAGGCCAGTCACGACGGCCCGACCAATCTGCTCAACCAGCGCGGCTTCCGCGAACTGGCCGAGGCCGCCTGCCGCCGCGCCTAGCGCGAGCGCAAGCCGCTGGCCCTGCTGCTCTTGGACGTCGATCACTTCAAAAGCATCAATGACCGCCACGGCCACCAATGCGGCGATCTGGTGCTGCAACAACTGGCCGCCTGTCTGCGCGCCCAAGCGCGCGCCGGCGACATAGTGGGCCGTTACGGCGGCGAGGAATTCGTGATGCTGCTGCCGCGCACCGGCTTGCACGACGCTCACGCGGCAGCCCAACGCCTCATGCGAGCGGTGGCCGATCTGCGGCCGCAACCTACCTCAGCCGCCCCGCCCTTGCGCATCAGCGTCAGCATTGGCGTCGCCAGCACCAGCCAGCAGCCCTATGATGGCCTGTCCAGCCTGTTCCGCGCCGCGGACAGCCAGCTCTATCGGGCCAAACGTAACGGCCGCAACCGGATAGAACTGGCCGAAGGACAGTATGCCGTCGGAAACTTTTCTCGGGCATGATGGGCCTACACACTGCGAATCGGACTTTTCCGATCAAGACAACAATGTCATGGGAATCGACACATGAACAAACAGACTCTCTTGCTTGCCAGCTTAGGAACCCTGCTCGCCGTCAGCGCCGCCCCGGCCCTGGCCGACGCCACCCAGCTCAATCTGTCCGCCAGCGCCCAGCGTGAAGTGCCCAACGACCAGATCAGCGCCACCTTCTACCAGCAGTTGAGCAACGCTCAGCCGGCGGTGTTGGCCGACCGCCTGAACAAGGCCGCCGCCCAGGGCATCGCTCTGGGCAAAACCTATACCAAAGTGCAGTTGTCCAGCGGCGGCTACAACACCTGGCCCAATTACGACAAAAACGGCAAGATCCAGGGCTGGCAAGGCCGGGTGGAAATCCAGCTGAAAAGCCGCGATTTCGCCCAGGCCGCCGAACTGATGGCCAAACTGCAACAGAACCTATTGCTGCAAGGGCTGCAGTTCAGCGTATCCGACCAGGCGCGCAAGGAAGCGGAACAGAGCATGCTGCCGGAAGCCATCGCCAACCTGGAAGCCCAAGCCAAGATCGCCGCCAAGGCCATCGGGAAAAATGTCAGCAATATCAAGGAACTGGATATTGGAAGCCAGTCGCCCATCTTTCGTCCGCCTATGATGATGAAGGCCGCCGGCATGGCCGCCAACGCGGAAGTGGCGCAACCGGACCTGCAGCCAGGACAATCTCAACTGCAACTGCAAGTCAGCGGCAAGGTGGAGTTGAAGTAAGCCTTCCAGCCGCCACGGCATTGCGCTAAAGTAGTCGCTCGCCGGGCCTTATCCGTCCGGCGAGCACTTCGCCTGCCATCATCCAGAACGACCCGAAACATGAAACTGATCGCCTCGTTGACCAGCCCCTACGCCCGCAAGGTGCGCATCGTGCTGGCCGAAAAGAAAATAGACTGCCCGCTGGAGGAAGACGTGCCATGGAACGCGGACACCCGCGTTGGCGACTACAATCCTCTGGGCAAGGTGCCGGTTCTGGAACTGGATGACGGCTCGACGCTCTACGACTCGCGCGTCATCGCCGAGTATCTGGATAACATCTCGCCGGTATCGCGCATTCTTCCCCAGGAAAACCGCCTGCTGATCGCCACTCGGCGCTGGGAAGCGCTGGCCGACGGCATCGTCGACGCCGCGGTGGCCATCGTGCTGGAAAAACGCCGCCCGGACGACAAGCAGATGCCGGAAGCTATCGCCCGCCAACGCGGCAAGATAGACCGCGGCCTGGCCGCGCTCGCCGCCGATCTGGCCGACCGCCAGTGGTGCAACGGCGTGGGCTACAGCCTGGCCGACATCGCCGTCGGCACCTGCCTGGGCTATCTGGACTTCCGCTTCCCGGAAATAGACTGGCGCGACAGCCACCCCAATCTGGCCAGCCTGCTGGAGCGGCTGATGACGCGGCCGTCCTTCGCCGACACGCTGCCTCCGTCCGTTTGAATCGCGCCGCCGTCAAAAAAAACCGGGCCCAAGCCCGGTTTTTTCATGCCGCCGCGCAATGCGGCGGATCATAAACTGGTTCTCAGCCCGGCCGCGGCGCCAGCATGATGATGGCCATCCCGCACAAGGCCACCGCCGCGCCAGCCATGTCCCAGGCGCTGGGCCGGATGCCGTCCACCAGCCACAGCCACAACAGCGCCACCGCCACGTAGACGCCGCCGTAGGCGGCATAAACCCGGCCCGCCGCCGCCGGGTGCAGGCTGAGCAGCCAGACGAACAGCATTAAGGCCAGCGCCGCCGGCAATAACAACCACCACGGCCCCTCTTTGCGCAGCCACAGCCAGGGCAAGTAACAACCGACGATTTCCGCCACGGCGGTCAGGCCGAACAACAACAACAATTTCAAAGCGTTCAACATGGGGTCTCGCTGCGCGCCGGCATCAGATCAGGCCGGCGGCGATATTAATCATCAAGGCCAACACCGTGGCGTTGAAAAAGAAGGACAGCACGCAATGCAGCGTGCCCACCTTGCGCATGGCGCTGGTGGTGTAGCTAACATCGGCGGTCTGCCCGGACGTGCCGATAATGCAGGCGAAATAGAGGAAGTCGCCGTAATCCGGCTCTTCCTTGCCGGGAAACTCCAGGCCAGGAGCCAGGCCGCGCGCGTGAGCGTTGTAATAAGCGCGCGCGTAATGCAGCGCGAACATCACGTGGATGAAGGCCCAGGAGGAAAAAATGGTCAGGATGGCCAGCGCGACGTGGCCGGCGCGCGGCCAGCCGTGCAGGTCCTTGACGACCGCCAGTTCCAGCACGATGGCGGCCAGGCTGGCCATCGCCGCCAGCACGGCCAGCGTCATCACCAACGTCTGCCCCTCGTCCTCCAGCCTGGCCCAATGACGAATATGCTGGCGACCCTCGCTGAACATCATCCAGGCCACTAGCGCCAAGTAGAGCAGCACGCCGATGTTCCACGCCACGATGTAGCGGGTGATGTCCTGCAACGGCAATAGCCACGGCAGCGTCTGCAAAGCCAGCAGGCCGACGGCGGCGGCCCCCACCAGTCGTGGACGGGCCAGCAGCATGCGGGTCGGGGCAAAACGACGGGCGGCGCGTAACAGGGCGGACATAGCGGCTAAGCTCCCCTTGAAGGAATGGACCAGCGCCCAGTGTACCTGTCCGGGCGCTGGCGGCAAGCCCTCGCCGCTTAAGCCGGCAACTTGCTGAAACGCCGGGTGAACAGACGGCGGAAGGTCTCAAACTCGCCCGGGGCCAGGGCCAGCCGACATTGCCTGCCGTTGCGAGTCTCGGTCAGCGTCTCCTCGGTCAGTACCCGGCTGCCTTCGGCGGTCAGCAAGGCCATTAGCCGGGTCTTGTTGAACGGCGAGCGCGGGTCTTCGGCGATGCGGCGCTGGATCTCGCTCAGCGCGCCGCAATCGGCAATCTCATCGTCCAGGTCAAAACCGTAGGCGATGCGCCAGCCCTCGCCCTCACCCGGGGGCCGCCGTTCCAGTTGCGCGAAGCCGGCGCCGGCCGGCCAGGCCACCCGGTAGTCGCCGTTGGCGGAGCGCGCCACTTCGCCGCACAGCGGCACCATGCGCAGCGGTTGCTTCAGGCCGTAGCCGCAATCGAGCAAATAGCCCTGACCTTGGTGCCACAACAGAATGGCGACATGGGTGCCGCCCAGCGGCAGCCAGTCCTGGCTGTTCTCGTCGAAGATCGTGGCGCGGATCAGGCTGGCTTCCAGGCCGTTGCGGCGCAGGAACAGATAGAGCAAGGGGTTGAGCTCGTAACACAGGCCCCCTTCGTCGCGTAGCGCGATTTTTTCAAGCAAGCCCCGCTCGCTGATCGGTTCGGGACCACCCTGAAACAGGCTCAGATTTTCAAACGGCAGACTCAATGCCGTCTCGCGCAACAAAGCGTCAATGTCTTCGAAGGCCAGTGGCCGCTGCGCATCCCAGCCGATGCGAGCCCGAAATAGAGCGTTGATGTCCGGCATAGTCCCTCCCGTCTAGCTTCAGACAGGCAATCTAACAGCCGCCGGGCGGGATCGACAGATCAATTATCCGGGCGAGACATTCAAAAAATTTGATGGACCTCGCCCGCTGCGCTCAAACATTGCTCACCACCAGTGTTCCAGCTGCACCCCGAAGGTGGAGCCGCTCAGCGCATGGCCGAAGGCGCCGCCGTCGGCCAAAGTCGAGCCGGGCGCGGCCGCCTGCTGGGCGGCGCGGTTCCAGCGCGCGTAGGTATAGAAGAAACGGAGTTCCGGCCGGCTCCAGAACGCCTTGTCCAGCGCCAGCGTCGGCGCGATGGTGAACTTGCTCAGAGTGCGGACTTGGCCATCGGCGGCCTTGACCCGGTCGAAGCCCACTTCGGCCGCCAGCTTGAAGCGCTCGCCAAAGGCGTAGACCGGCCGCGCGCCGGCCGACCACCAGGTCTGCCCGCCGTCCGGCCGCGCGTCGCGTTGCCAGGCCAGCATCAACTGGCCGCCGAACTCTCGCGTGGCTTGCCAGTCCAGCGCCTCCACCAGCCGGCTTCGCCGCGTGCCGCTGTCGCTGACGAGACTGCCGGTGCCGCCCAGGCCGGTGCCCGGCCCCACCCCGTATTGCAGCGCAAACAGATTGCGTCCGCCCAACACGCCTTTTTGCTCGTGCAAGGCGCTGAGCGACCAGCCGCTGTTCGCGCCCGTCACCTGGCCGGCGCGCTGGATGTAGCTGAGGCCCAGAGTCAACTCGCCGCCGGGATTGACGGCGATGCCGCCCAATTGCAGATCATGCTTATTAGCCTGATCCGCCTGCCACCAATTGTCGTTGCGCGAGAAGGCATAGCTGAGCTTGAGCGCTTGGCCCAATTTGAAGTCCTCCAGACCGAAACCGGTGCCGCTGGGGTTCCAGAAATAGAAGTCGGCGATATGCACGTCGTGCCGCTTGTAATAGCGCCGGCCCGCCCACAGCGTGGCGCCGTTCAGTTCCGGGATATCGCTCCATTTGGCGTAGGCCTGCGGCAAGCGGACATTGCCGTTGTCGCCCTGAAAAGTCAGCGAATGGCCGTTGCGGTTGTACAGGCTGGCCATGCCCACCACGCTGAGCTTGCTGCCGTTCTCGGCCTGGAATAGCTGCTGGCCCAGTTCCAGCTCGGCGTACTGTTCGCATTCGTTGCCCAGCCGGTACTTGGTTTCGGCGCCGGCCAGTTGAAAGCAGCTCTGCTTGCCGCCGCTGTCTGAACCGCCGGCGCCCAGGCGGGCGTAGCCGTGAAAATCCAGCGCTTGCGCGGCGGCGGGCAGCAGCAGGGGGGCGGACAAGGCCAGCAAGGCCAGGCCGCGGGGGGTGAATTGAGTCATTGTTCTCTCCATTTCCCTTAGTTTTGGGCACAACGCGGCCTGCCGGCCGGGAATGCCGGCAGCTCGCAGAGGATTAACTCCTCGAAAACTCTGAGGCTCAGTTCAAAACGGCGCGGTAGATCAACGATTCGTAAGGCCGCAGCCGCGCCCGGGCGGGATGAGCCGCCGCGTCGGCGTAATTGGCGCACAGCAACTGCCAGGCATGGTTCGGACTCAGGTAGTCGGCCGGCGGCGAGTAATCTCGCTCCTCGGCGCTGAAATTGCTGATCACCAACAGCTTCTCGCGCTCGCCGGTCCGCGCGTAGACCCACAGCGCCGGATCGTCCGGCGTCAGGCAGCGGTAATCGCCGTCGCTGAAGATCGGGTATTGCTTGCGCAGCGCGATCAAGCGCCGGTAGTGCTGCAGCACCGATTCCGGATCGCGACGCGCGGCGGCGACGTTCACCGTCGCCGCGTCCGGCGCCAGCCCTATCCACGGCTCACGCCGCGAGAAGCCGGCGAAGCGGCTGTCGTCCCATTGCATCGGCGTGCGCGAGTTGTCGCGCGACTTCTGCCGGATCGCCGCCATCGCCTGCTCGCGGTCCAGGCCGCTAGCCAGCAACTGGCGATAAGCATTGTGGGTTTCCACGTCTCGGTAGTCTTCGATGTCGGAGAAACCGGGGTTGGCCATGCCGATTTCCTCGCCCTGATAGATGTAGGGCGTGCCTTGCAGGCCGTGCAGCGTGGACGCCAGCATCTTGGCGGACTCCACGCGGTAGCGGCCGGAGTCGCCGAAGCGCGACACCACTCGCGGCTGGTCGTGGTTGCACCAGAACAGAGCGTTCCAGCCGCCGCCCTCGTGCATGCCGCGCTGCCAGTCAGACAGAATGCGCTTGAGCGCGATGAAGTCGAAGGGCGCGGCCCGCCACTTCTCGCCGTCCGGATAATCCACCTTCAGATGGTGGAAATTGAAGGTCATCGACAGTTCGCGCCGCTCGGGGTGCGAATAGGCGACGCAATGTTCCAGCGAGGTGGACGACATCTCGCCCACTGTCATCAAATCCCGGCCGGCGAACACTTCGCGATGCATCTGCTGCAGGTACTCATGCACTCGCGGGCCGTCGGTGTAGAAATGGCGGCCGTCGCTGTCGTCCTCGGAGAAAGCCGGATCCTTGGAGATCAGATTGATCACATCCAGCCGGAAGCCGGACACGCCCTTATCCGCCCAGAAATTCATCATGTCGAACACCGCGCGCCGCACCGCCGGGTTGTCCCAGTTCAGGTCCGCCTGCGTTTTGTCGAACAGGTGCAGATAATACTGACCGCTGGCCTCGTCCCGCTCCCAGGCGGAACCGCCGAACTTGGAGCGCCAGTTGTTGGGCCTGTCCCGCCAGATATAGAAGTCTCGATAGGGATTGTCCCTGCCCTGCAACGCCTGACGGAACCAGGGGTGATCGGTGGAGGTATGGTTGACCACGATGTCCAGCATCACCCCGATGCCGCGCAGCCGGGCCTCGGCCAGCAATAGCTCGAAATCGGCCATGCTGCCGTAAGCCGGATCGATCGCGTAGTAATCGCTGACGTCGTAGCCGTTGTCGCGCTGCGGCGAACGATAGAACGGCGTCAGCCATATATAATCCACCCCCAGCCAGGCCAGGTAGTCCAGCTTGTCCGCCACGCCCAGCAAATCGCCGGTGGCCGCCCCGTGGTGGCTGTAAAAGCTCTTGGGGTAGATCTGGTACACCACCGCGGATTTCAGATTCTTCTTCATCGGAACGGCTTTCGTATCAGGACTGCGGCAACTGGCGGCGCGCCAATACCCAGGTCAGAGCGAACGGCGCCACCAGGGCCACCACCATGCCCACCATGAACATCGGAATCTGCTGCGGGATGATGGAGATGAAGGCCGGCAAGCCGCCGACGCCGATCGCCGAAGCACGCACGTGGCTGAGGGTGATGGTGGCGGCCGCCAGCGCCGAGCCGACAAGCGCCGCGTAGAACGGCAGCTTGTAGCGCAGGTTGACGCCAAACATCGCCGGCTCGGTGATGCCGAAGAAGGCGGAAATCGCCGAAGTGGACGCCATGCTCTTCTCATTGCTGGCGCGCGCCAGCCAGAACATCGCCAGCGCGGCGCTGCCTTGGGCGATATTGGACAAGGCGATCATCGGCCAGATGAAGGTGCCGCCCTGATTGGCGATCAGCTGCAGATCCACCGCGATGAACATATGGTGCATGCCGGTCAACACCAGCGGCGCGTACAAGGCGCCGAACAACATCGCGCCCAGCAGCGGCGCCAGGTTGAACACATAAACCAGCGCGTCGGTGATGGCGATGCCCAGGTGGCGCGCCACCGGACCAATCACAGCCAGCGCCAGCACGCCGCTCACCACGATGGTGACGATGGGCACCACCAGCAACTGGATGGAATTGGGCACCCGCGGCCGCAGCCACAGCTCCACCTTACACATCACCCAGGTGGCGGCCAGGATGGGCAGGATCTGGCCCTGATAACCCACTTTCTCGATGCGGAACCAGCCCAGCACATCGAAATACGGCAGCGCCGCGCCATCCAGCCCGGCGGCGGCCTTGCCGTAGTTCCAGGCGTTGAGCAGATCCGGATGCACCAGCAGCAGACCCAGCACGATGCCCAGCACCTCGCTGCCGCCAAAGCGCTTGGCAGCGGACCAGCCCACCAGCGCCGGCAGGAACACAAAGGAGGTGTTGGCCATCATATTGATCAGCCCCCACACCCCGTCCAGGCCCGGGTAGGCGTCCAGCAGGCTCTTGCCGTCGATGAACATGCCCTTGGCGCCCAGGAGATTGTTCAGCCCCATCAGCAGGCCGGCCACGATGATGGCGGGCAGGATGGGCATGAACACATCGGAGAACACTTTGACCAGCTGCTGCAAACGACCCTGCTTCTGATCGCCGCTGGACTTGACCTCGGCCACCGTGGCGCGTTGCAGCGCCGCCAGCTCGATCAAGGGCTGGTAGACCCGGTCCACGTCGCCGGAGCCGATCACTATCTGGAACACGCCGCCGTGGCTGAACTGACCCTTGATCAACTCCACCTGGCGCAGCGCCTCCTGGTCCACCCGGCTTTCGTCCTTCAAGGACAAGCGCAGCCGGGTAATGCAGTGCGCGGCCTGTTGCAGGTTGTCGCGGCCGCCCACCGCTTCGAGTATCCGCGCGGCGATCTTCTGGTAATCGTGGCTCATCTGAGGGTCCCTGTATCTCTCGGCCTGCCGGTCTGCGCCGTCTAGCCCGTTATCAAACCTGGCGGCGGTATTGGCAAGCGCCGCCGATGCTGATGGCACGCTAACTGGTACAGACGAGTTGTGTCAATACTCGTATAGACGAGTTTGCGCAAAATCAAACGCGCCGGTGCGCTAACGCAACAGGCGCCATAAATCGCTTCAGGTCAAGGAATGACGGCGCGCGCCACCGGGCCGCTATTTACGGCGGGCGACGTCGGAGAAGAAGAATTTGTCCAGCCGATGGCGGGATTCGGTGTATTCGAACTGCCGGCCGTCATAGAGATGGGTGTGGTTCTTGACCACGATCACGTGGTCCATGCCGTTCAGGTCCAGGTAGCGGCGGTCGTCGTCGTTGCAGGCCTGCGCCTCTATCACCCGGCGGGCGTAGCTGATGTTCAGGCCCAGCCGCTGTTCGATGAACTCGTAGATGGAGCCGGCGGCGGCTTCACGGTCCAGCCCCGGCACCAGGCTGGCGACGAAATAGTTGATGTCCAGGATCACGTTTTCATTGTCGATATTGCGCACCCGCTTGATCTTGAGCAGCGGGGTTTTCTCGCGCACGTCCAGCAGCCTGGCCAGTTGCGCATCCGCCGGCACCGTCTCCATCTCCGCCACCCGGGAACTGACGCGGCGGCCTAGATGCTGGTGCGCCTCCTTGAAGCTGACAATGCCGCTGAGCTGGAACTCGATATTGCCGGAGCGCAGCACAAACACGCCCTTGCCGTGGATCTTCTGCACATAGCCGCGCTCCTGCAGCATGTCCACCGCCTTGCGCACGGTGCCGCGGCTGGCCTCGTAGCCCTGCATCAACTCGGTTTCGGAAGGAATGCGGTCGCCCTGCTGATAACGCTGGTTGTCGATGTCGGCGACGATGTCGGAAAAGATTTGGCTGTATTTGTTCACGGCGTGGATTCGGCAAGATCTGGCGGAGCGCCCCAGTCCGGCAGTCTGCCTCAAGCGCGAGCGGCGCGCCAGTCCGGCCCGGGCGCTCTTGCGCCATGCGCAATAGTGCATTGCTCGCAGCGGCTATTCCGCCCGCTGCTGCGGCGGCGCACACTGGCCCCTCCTTCACACATCCCCATGGAGAACAAAATGTCCCCGTCCGATGCCCTTCGTCCGCCGCTGCCTCCCTTCGACCGCGCCGGCGCAGTACTCAAAGTCCGCCTGGCCGAAGACGGCTGGAACAGCCGCAACCCGGAACAAGTGGCTCAGGCCTATACCGAAGACAGCCAGTGGCGCAACCGCGCCGAATTCCCGCGCGGCCGCGCGCAGATCGTCGACTTCCTCGCCGGCAAATGGCGGCGCGAACATGAATACCGGCTGATCAAGGAACTATGGGCCCACGACTGCGAGCGCATCGCGGTGCGCTTCGCCTACGAATGGCGGAACGAGGCCGGCCAGTGGTTCCGTTCCTACGGCAACGAAAACTGGGAGTTCGCCGCAGACGGCCTGATGCGGCGTCGTTACGCCTGCATCAACGATCTGCCCATCCGCGAGGACGAGCGCCTGTTCCACTGGCCGCTGGGACGCAGGCCGGACGATCATCCCGGCCTGAGCGAGCTGGGCTTGTAAACAAGCCCTCACTCCGCGAAGCAGGCATCCTCCAGCAACATGTCCTCAAAGAAGGCGCCGAAAGGCCGCGACGGGTGGCGAATGTGGATTTCCAACACCCATAACATCCTCGCCGGGGTGAAATCCACCTCCGCCAGCGGCCCCTCGTGAATGGCCGCATGCGGGAAGTCCGCCAGCCGATGCCCGGACAGGTCCAGGTTCAGCGTCCAGCCGCGGCCGGCGGCGCAGTCCTCGACAAACCGGTACAGCTCGCGCCCGCTACAGCCCTCGCTCGCCCATTTGCGCCTCACCTCGTGGAAGATGGCGCGGGCGTCGGCGGCGCAGCGCGCCATCTCCGGGTCCGAGCCGGTAACGAAGCTGTCGCCGCCGTCGCCCTCCCACTGCTTCCACACCGGGCCGATATCTATGAAGAAAATGTCATCGTCGCCCAGGCGCACGCCGGGATCGGACGCCGCGCCGAAAGTCTTCAGCGTGTTGCGGCCAAAGCGCACATAGACATCGTGCCAGCCCCGCAACATGCCGCGCTCCGCCAGAATATCCTTGGCCAGTTCCACCGCGTCCTCTTCCAGCATTCCGGGTTGCATCGCCGCGGCGATCAGCGCAATCGCCTGTCGGGTTTTATCGCGCACCGCCATCAATTGCCTCGGGTCAAAAGCCGGCCCCACGCCTTCCAAAGCCGATTGCTGAATATTTGCTTCCATTTCATGCTCCTTTGCTAAATACGGGCAGGCGGCCGCCTACCCTGGAATGACAACGCTCAGACCCTGCAAACGCGGATGCAAGGCGATCTGGCAGGCCAACCGGCTGTGGCCGTCGCCGGCTTCCAGCGCCGCCAACAGCCGCCGCTCCGCACGCTCCATCGCCGGCAAACGCCGCAGCCAGTCCCGCTCGACGCGAACCAGGCAAGTGCCGCAGGCGGCCTGCCCGCCGCAAACGCCGCGCATCAGCCCGGCGGCGGCCAGCGCCTGCATCAGGCTGCCGGAAGCGGCTACCTCCAGCCGCTGCTCCCCGCCATCCGCGACGCGCACGCTTACAGCCATCGCTTCCAAGGCTGGCGCGGCGGAAACCGCCGGCTGAAACGCGTCCGCCAGGAAGCGCTCCTCCGGCAGGCCGCACTCCCGCGACAACAACTGACGCGCCGCGTCCACCATTGCCGGCGCGCCGCAGGCGTAGGCCTCGGCGGCGCGCAAACAGGGGTAATCCTCCGCCGCCGCCTGTGGCACGAAGCCGCGCCGTCCATGCCAGCCCGGCCCGGCCTCGGACAGCACCGGCTCGAAACGAAAGCCCGGACGCTCGCGCTCCCACGCCCGCATCTCCTCAAGCAAATACAGGTCGTCCGCGTTGCGGCCGCCCCAATACAAGGTCACCGGTCGCGTTCCGGGCACTCCCAGCCCCTGCTGCAACATCGCCCGCAGCGGCGCGATGCCGGTGCCGGTCGCCAACATCAACGACCGCTCGGCGCCGGAGTCCTCCCGCCACATGCAATCGCCGTGTGGCCCCTCCAGCCATAGCGTGTCCCCCAGCCGCGCTTGCCGGCGCAACCACTCGGAAAAAGCGCCGCCCGGCTGTAGCCTCACATGCAGCTCGATACCGCCATCGGCTCGCGGTGCCGCCGCCATCGAATAACTGCGCGTCAGCCCGCCCGGAGCCGTCACCGAAACGAACTGCCCGCTGCGAAAACGCAGCGGCGCCGCGTCAACGCACTCCAACCGCAATCGGCAGACATCGCGTCCCAAGCGCTCCATCACCGCCAGCCGGTAGCCGCGCGCGCCGCTGTCTTCCTGCTCCCTCATTTGCCGCTCCTTGATCTCTCGCGCGCCGCGTCGGCGGCGCAGATGAACGGCTAGACTTTAGGCCGCCCTTGGACCAGCAAAAACATCCAGTTTTGATAAGATTGATGGTCCAGAACCAAAATGCACACATTAGGGAAGGAGGCCGCGCATGCTGCGCAAATGGGACTTGCAACTCAGCCTGGATAGAGACGGCGGGCTGCCGGTGCATCTGCAAATCGCCCAGCAGATCAGCGCCGACATCCAGCGCGGCCGGCTGCGGCCGGGCGCGCCGCTGCCGGGCAGCCGCGAGTTGGCCGCGCAACTAGGCGTCAACCGCAAGACCGCGGTGCTGGCCTATGAGGAACTGACGGCTCAGGGTTGGCTGCTGACACAGGGCCGGCGAGGCACCTTCGTCGCGCCCAGCCTGCCGCTGCTGGCGCCGCGGGCCGCGCCGGCCGCCGCGCGGACGCCTACAAACATCCCTGCAAACGACGACATCGACTTTGGCGACGGGGTGCCGGATTCGCGGCTGATTCCCTTCGACGTGCTGGGCCGCGCCTACCGCCGCGCGCTGATCGCCGCGGCCCGCGCCGGGCGGCTGGCCTACGGCGACCCGCGCGGCGAACTGCCCTTGCGCCAGGCCTTGGCGGAAATGCTGGACATGGAGCGCGGCCTCAACGCCGACGCCGAGCCCATCTGCGTGGTGCGCGGCAGCCAAATGGGCATTTATCTGGCCGGCCGCGCGCTGTTGCGTCCCGGCGACGCCGTGGGGCTGGACGCGCTCAGCTATCCGCCGGCGCGCGAAGCCTTTCGCTCTCTGGGCGCGCAACCGCTGGACGTGGAGCAAGACGCCGCCGGCATGCGGCCGGACGCGCTGGAACGGCTATGCCGGACTCAAGCAGTCAAGGCCATCTACCTGACCCCGCACCACCAGTACCCAACCACTCTGATGATGCCGGCAGAACGCCGACTGCAACTGCTCGCCCTGTCGCGGCGCTACGGTTTCGCCATCATCGAAGACGACTACGACCACGAATTCCATTTCAGCCACAGCCCGGTGCTGCCCATGGCCAGCCTGGACGCCGCCGAACGCATCGTCTACGTGGGCTCCCTGTCCAAAGTGCTGGCGCCTGGCCTGCGCGTAGGCTACTTGGTGGCCGACCCCGCCCTCATCCAGCGTTTCGCCGCCGACATCATGCTGATAGACCGCCAGGGAAACGCCGTCACCGAGCTGGCGGTGACGGAATTGATGCATAGCGGCGAGTTGAAGCGCCATCTCCGCCGCGCGCTGCGCATCTACCGCGCACGCCGCCAAGCGCTGGCCGACGCGATAGACCGTCACCTGGCCGGCCTGGCCGAATACACGCTGCCGAAAGGCGGGCTGGCGCTATGGCTGCGGCTGCCGTCCTGGGTGGACATGCCGCGGCTGAGCGCGGACGCGCGGAGCGCCGGCGTGCGTTTCCTGCCCGGCGGCGCCTTCGGCAGCGACGGCCGCGACATCCCCGCGCTGCGTCTGGGCTTTGGCGCGCTGGAACCGGCGCAACTGGAACAAGGCGTCTCTCGTCTGGCTCAGGCGCTGCGCCGGCAAATTCCAGCGGCGGGATTGCAGTCGCCATGACGAAGAACTAATCTGAGCCGATACCCCCGCCTGAAAGATCCGCCATGAACCACGCCAATGGCCCTTACCGGCTCACGCTGGAACGCCTGATCGACGCCCCTCCGGAACTGGTTTACCGCGCCTGGACCGAAGCCCGACTGCTATGCCAATGGTTCACCCCGCGTCCGTGGACCGTGGCCTCGGCCGAACTGGACGTCCGGCCCGGCGGCTCCAGCCTCGTGGTAATGCGCAGCCCGGAAGGACAGGACTTCCCCAATCGCGGCGTCTACCTGGAAGTGAAGCCGGGACGGCGCCTGGTCTTCACCGACGCCTATACCGAAGCCTGGCTGCCGTCGGCCAAGCCCTTCATGACCGTGACCTTGGAATTCGAGCCCCTCGACGGCAAGACCCATTACCGCGCCGACGTTTTGCATTGGACCGAGGCCGACTTGCGTGAACACGAGGCGATGGGCTTCGCCAGCGGCTGGGGCCAGGCCACCGATCAATTGGAAGCCTTGCTGGCCGGACTGCGCGCAGAGCATTGAGCGCGTATTCTTTTTTTATCAATCGCTTAGCTAAAATCGCCGTCGCCGGCCCCCTTCGGGGCCGCCGCGCGCCTTGCCAAAACAGACAAAAAACGCTACATTCGGGCGCTCTAGCCGAAAATGCGCGGGTGTAGCTCAATGGTAGAGCAGAAGCTTCCCAAGCTTACGACGAGGGTTCGATTCCCTTCACCCGCTCCAGTCCGATTCCCCAACCAGTAACCTAGATCAAACCGCTGGCATGGCCCATCCGAGCATCCACCAATGAAATTGAACTCCGGCCGGCTGTGGCTTCGCATCGCTGTTTACAGCCTCACCGCCTTGGTCGCGGTCGTCGTGCTGGTGCAATCGCTGATCTATTGGCAGTTCGATGAAGCCCAAGTGCGCGGCACCCTGTCCCACGCCCTGCAAGATACCGGCCGCGTCATCAGCATCGAAGGCCGTGTCACCCCCGTATTGTTTCCCGCCCCCGGCATCCAGATTGAAAAGCTCTCCGTCTCCGAGCCGGGCCAGCAAACGCCCTTCGCCCGAGTGGAAGAACTACGCGTCGGCCTGGCCTGGTGGCCACTGCTGTTCGGCAACCGCGAAGTCAGCTCAGTGGCGCTGTACGGCCCCAGCGCCAATATCAGCCGCGGCGAAGACGGCCGCCTATCCATCGCCGACCTGTTTCAACGCCATAGCCAGAGCAGCTTCTCCATCAAGCTGGACACGCTGAAGATACGCGAAGGCACTCTGGTGCTGTCCGACCAGATGACCCATACCGACAGCCGCGTCGCCAGCATCAGCCTGGACGCCGAGGATCTGCGAGGCGGCGCCAGCCTCAGCGCCGGCGCCATCCTGGAACAGGGCTCGCGCCCGGTGCGGCTGGCGGTCAACACCCCGCTGTCCATCCAGGACGATCAGGTCAGCCTGGAAGCGCTGGACGCGGTGGCGATGACCCAAGTACCAGGCCTGGGCGAAAGCAAGCTCACCGTCAGCGGCCAGTACAAGCTCAACTTCGCCACCTTGCAAGCCACCGGCAGCAATGTGGCGCTCGCCTTCAGCAGCGAGCGGCCCAGCAGCGAAGTCCACCTGGCGCTGCCTCAAATCAACGCCAGTTTCGACGAGCTCACCATGCCCTCCGGCCAGCTGAGCGCCAAGCTCAGTTACGCGCGCAGCCAGTACCAGCTGGAAGCCGCGCTGGAAAACCTCAAGCTCAACGAGGCAGGCCTGTACGCCGACAAGCTGCACGGCGACTTCAACTGGCTGGCCGGCTCCACCAAGGTCAACGTCAAACTCAACGCGCCGCTGTCGCTGGCCGGCATGAACCAATTGCGAATGCAGCCGCTGGCGCTGACCTCCACCATCACCACTCCGCTGCTGCCGCGCGGCAAGCTGGTCTCCACCATGGACGGCGCTTTGGACGGCGACCTGGACGAACCGCGCTTCAATCTGCGCGTCGCCGGCAAGATGGACGGTTCCGACCTGGCGGTCACCGTCAGCCAGTACGGGCTGATCAAACCGCGCCATGAGGCAACAGTGTCCGTGGGCCGGCTGGACCTCAACCGCTACCTGCCGGAAAGCAAGGGCGACCCGGTGGCCATCTTCCAAAACACTGGCGACATCCCGCTGGACTGGCTGGACCTGTTCGACCTCACCGGCAAGGTGGCGATAGGCGAACTGGCGGTGGGGCGCTTCCGCATCAAGCAGATCAGCAGCAATGTGCGCATCAACCCGCGCGAACTGGAGCTGGACCAGATGTCGGCCGACATTTACGAAGGCCGCTTGCAGGGCGACGCCAGCCTCAGCCGCCGCGACGTGCCTCAGCTGAAAGTGAACCAGACCCTGCAAGGCATGAAGATCCGCCCGCTGCTGGTTGACTTGTTCAACTTCAGCCGCCTGGACGGCAAGGGCAACGGCAAAATAGATATCAACGCCGACGGCAAATCCTTCGCCCAGCTGCGCAACACTCTGAGCGGCAATGTGCAAATGAGCCTGAACAACGGCGCGCTGACAGGGATCGACTTGGTGGCCGCGCTGAAAAACCTGCCGGCCGAGCTGAAGGAATGGAACAGCGCCGCGCAGAACGACCAGAAAACCACCTTCTCCACACTGTCCAGCAGCTTCCGCCTGGACAAGGGCGTGGCGCGCAGCCAGGACCTGAAACTGGCTTCTCAGCTGATGAATGTGGGCGGCGGCGGCAAGATAGACCTGAAGCAGAGCATTGTCGACTACACCATGGACGTGCAGGCCAATCCGCTAGCCTTCGCCCGCCTCAAGGGCGTCAACGTGCCGTTGAAGATCACCGGCCCGCTGAACGCCCCGGTGTACGCGCTGGACTTCAACGCCATGGTCAAGGGCAAGAAAACCGAGGTGGAAAAACAGCAGGCACTGAAGCAGCAGTTGCAAAAGCAGATCACCACCATCCTGCCTTAGAGCTTGTTCTAAAGTCTGCTGCGCTTAGGCGGGATGGATAGATAAAGGGCGTTGTAACCCGCTTCGAAATGCTCATGTACCGTGTGTACACTCCGCTTTTTCAACCGTTTTCGCCTTGTCTCGCCCTAGCTCGCAAGATCGTAAACACGTTCTGAGAACCCGCATTAACACGAACGGCCCCCGCGACTCACGCCGCGGGGGCCGTTTCGGCTTTCTCTCGTCGGACCTTAGTCCCCCTGCAGAATCCGGTACTCTGCCAGCGCCAGTTGTTCCGGCGTGCCCAGCAACACCAGCGCGTCCCCCTGCTCCACCTCGAAGCTGTCGTCGAAATCGGTGCGCCGCACCCGCTGACGGCGAATCGCCTTCAATTCCACGCCTAAATCCTGCAGATGCAGATTGGCCAGCGGCTGGCCCACCGCCGCCGCCCCGGTGCAGACCTGAACACTCTGCAAGCGCGGCACCAGCGCCTCGTCCATGGCCTCGCCCTCGTCGCTGGCGCCGCGGAAAAAGCCTCGGAACAGACCGTAGCGCTCCTCGCGCACCGCGCGGATGCGACGCACCACCCGGCTCGGCGGCACGCCCACCACCAGCAAGGCCTGCGAGGCCAGCATCAAGCTGCCCTCCATCATCTCGGCCACCACCTCGTCGGCGCCGGCGTGGCGTAATTGATCCATATCGCTGTCGTCCACGGTGCGCACGATCACCGGCAGCCCCGGCCGCGCATGTTCGACCGAACTCAAAATACGCAAGGCCGCGTGAGTATCCGCAAAAGTCACCACCACCGCCTTGGCGCGCATCAGGCCGGCCGCCACCAAAACCTCGTGCTTGCCGGCGTCGCCGAACACCACCGGATCGCCGGCCTCACTGGCTTCGCGCACTCGCTCCGGATCCATGTCCAACGCGAAGAACGGAATGTCCTCCGCTTCCAACAGCCTCGCCAGCGCCTGACCGCTGCGGCCGTAGCCGCAGATCACCACATGGTCGTTCTTGGACATGCTCTCCACCAGCATATGGTGCAAGTCCAGCGCCTGGAACATCCAGTCCTGCTTGATCAGACGGCGGGTGATCTTGTCGCCGTACAGGATCAGGAAAGGCGCAATCAGCATTGAAATCAGAATCGCGGCGATAGCCGCCTGGGCGGTGCCGGCAGGCACCAAATGCAGGTTCAAGGCCAGCGCCAACAGTACAAAGCCGAATTCGCCGCCTTGCGCCAGGGCCAGGGCCGCCCGCATGGACTCATTGGACTTGTGGCGGAAACCGCGCGCCACGCCAAACACCACCGCCACCTTGATCGGCAGCAGCAGGGCCAACATCAGCAGCACTTCGCCGAAACGCTCGAACAACACCGTCAGTTCCAGCTTCATGCCGACGGTGACAAAGAAGAAACCCAACAGGATGTCTCGGAACGGCCGGATGTCCTCCTCCACCTGATAGCGGTATTCGGTTTCCGAAATCAACATGCCTGCCACGAAGGCGCCCAAGGCCAGCGACAGGCCGGACAGCTCGGTGAGCCAAGCCACGCCCAAGGTCACCAGCAACACGTTGATCATGAACAGCTCGCCCGAGCGCTGCCGCGCCACCAGGTGGAACCACGGCCGCAGCAGGCGCTGGCCGAAGAACAACAACAGGGCCAGCACCACCACTACCTTCAACGCCGCCAGACCCAGGTCCATCCACAAGGTGTCGCTGCCGCCGGCAAAGGCCGGGAACAGGATCAGCAAGGGCACCACCGCGATATCCTGGAACAGCAGCACGCCGATGGCCAACTGGCCGTGAGCCTGGTTCAACTCCAGCCGCTCGTTGAGCAGCTTGCTGACGATGGCGGTGGAAGACATCGCCAGCGCGCCGCCTACGGCGAAGCCGGTCAGCGGACTGCCGCTGATCCAGCCCACCGCCAAGCCCACCAGCAGCATGGTGGCCGCCACCTGGCCAAAGCCGACGCCGAACACCAGCTGCCGCATTGCGCGCAGCTTGGGCAGGGAAAACTCCAGGCCGATGGAAAACATCATGAAGACAATGCCGATCTCGCCGAGAAAGGCGGTTTCATCGCCTTGCGGGATCAAATTCATCACGCCGGGGCCCGCCAGGAAACCCACCACCAGATAACCGAGCATGGCCGGCACTTTCAGGCTGCGGCACAAAGTCACCGACAACACCGCGGCCAGCAAAACCAAGACGATAGGGGCAAGAGACGAATGCATCGCGCGGCGGAACTCCTGAGGCTGATGGGATGGAAGGCTGCAATTTTTAACACATGCCAAGCAAAAGATGCACCAGCCTGCGTTCAGCGATTATAACCTTTGATATACTTTCGAATTATGGAAAAAGTACAAGCTCCGTCCCGGCTCCAGTTGGCCCGGGAAGTCCTGCAGATAGAGTCGGAAGCCATCAGTGCGCTCTCGCGCAGCCTGAACGGCGACTTTCTCGCCGCCGTGGACCTGATCCTGTCCAGCACCGGCCGTCTGGCGGTCACCGGCATGGGCAAGTCCGGCCACGTGGCGCGCAAGATCGCCGCCACCTTGGCCAGCACCGGCACGCCGGCCTTTTTCGTCCACCCGGGCGAGGCCGCCCATGGCGACCTGGGCATGATCACCGCTCAAGACATTGTGCTGGCCTTGTCCAACTCCGGCGAAAGCGACGAGATCATCGCGCTGCTGCCTGCCTTGAAGCGCAAGGGCGTGCGCTTGATCTGCATGACCGGACGCGAAAGCTCCACCATGGCGCAGGAGGCCGACATCCATCTGGATGCCCGCGTGGAAAAGGAAGCCTGTCCGCTGGGGCTGGCGCCCACCACCAGCACCACGGTGCAGATGGCGCTGGGCGACGCGCTGGCGGTCACGCTGATGGACGCGCGCGGCTTTGGTCAAGGCGACTTCGCGCTATCGCATCCGGGCGGCAGCCTGGGCCGCAAGCTGCTGGTTCACGTTTCCGACATCATGCACAGCGGCGACGAATTGCCGCGGGTGGCGCCGGGCACCCCGCTGAAAGACGCCTTGCTGGAATTGTCGCGCAAGCGGCTTGGCATGCTGGCCGTCTGTTCCGCAGACAACGCCCTGCTGGGCGTCTACACCGACGGCGACCTGCGCCGCACGCTGGAACGTTCCGCCAATCTATACGATCTGACCATAGATCAGGTGATGAGCCCCTCGCCGCGCACCATAGGGCCGAAAAAACTGGCCACCGAGGCGGTGTTCCTGATGGAACAGAACAAGATCACCAGCCTGCTGGTCGTAGATGAAGACAACAAGCTGATAGGCGCGCTGCATCTGCACGACCTATTCAAAGCCGGCGTGATCTGAACGTCGGCATTAGCAAGGACAAGCATGCAAAGCATTTTCGAGCAGGCCCGCAAGGTCAAGCTGCTGATTATGGATGTGGACGGCGTGATGACCGACGGCCGCATCTACTACAACGCCCACGGCGAAGAAAGCAAATCGTTCAACGTACAAGACGGCCTGGGCCTGCGCCTGCTGCAATCCACCGGCGTCAAGCTGGCCATCATCTCCGGCCGCGCCGACCGCTGCGTAGAGCATCGCGCCCAGGCGCTGCAGATCGACCACTACTATGGCGGCGTGCACGATAAGAAGCTGGCCCTGGCCGAACTGCTGGCCTGCACAGGCCTGAGCGCCGAAGAATGCGCCTTCATCGGCGACGATCTGATCGACCTGCCCATCATCACCCGCGTCGGCCTGGCCGTCGCGGTGCCGGAAGCGCCGGCCCTGGTGCGTCAGCGCGCGCACTACGTCACCGGCTGCTCCGGCGGCAAAGGCGCGGTGCGCGAGCTGGCGGAACTGATCATGCAGGCCCAAGGCTCCTTCGATCAGATCCTGGCAAGGTATCTGGCATGATCCGCCTGCTGCGCTCCCACCGCCTGTTCCCGCTGCTGCTGGTGGGCCTGACCGGCCTCTTGACCGTGTGGCTGGACCAAGTCTCCCGCTGGGACAGCAACCGACGCGAACTGGACCCGGACAAGCCCGAATACGTGGCGGAACACCTGACCGCCACCCGCTTCGACGCCCAAGGCAAGCTCAATGAACGGCTGATCGCCACCCGCATGTGGCAGTACCCGGGCAAGGACGACGCATTCTTCGAGAACCCCGAGCTTTACCAGTACCAGCAAGGCGCGCTGCAATACCAGTTGATCGGCGACGTCGGCCGTTACAACAACAAGACTCAGCAGGCCTACTTTGACAAGAAGGCGACCATGATCCAGCCCGCCGCCTCGGACAAGCCGGAAACCAAGGTCGTCACCAGCGCCATGCACGTCGACACCGCCAAGAAAATCGCCCGCTCCGCCGCGCCCACCGTGTTCTATCACGGTAAATCGCACGGCAACTCCGTGGGCTTCGTCTATCAGCAACAGACAGGTTTGTTGAACCTGCTGTCTCACACCAAGATCATTTATGAAAAATAAGCTCCGTCTCCTGCTGGCCGGCCTGGCGCTGGCCACCGCTTCCGTCGCCCACGCCGAACAGGCCGACCGCACCAAGCCGATGGAAATCACCAGCGACAACGGTTGCAGCATGGACCAGATCAAAGGCGTGTCCACCTGCGAAGGCAATGTGGTGGTGATTCAGGGCACGCTGCGCCTGAACGCCGACAAAGTCGTCGCCACTCAGGACAAGCAAGGCCAACAGACCCTGGTGGCCACCGGCCGCATCGTCACCTTCCGCCAAAAAATGGACGGCAAGAACGAATGGGTGGAGGGCCAGTCCAGCCGCCTGGACTACAGCAGCGCCGCCAACCTCGCGGTGCTGACCGGCAACGCCCGGGTCAAGCGCGAAGGCGATCTGGTGGTGGGCAATGTGATCACCTACAACACCCAGAACGAAACCTACCAAGTGACCGGCGGCACCGCCACCGGCCCCAACAAGGGCCGCGTCACCGTGATCCTGCAGCCGAAAAACACCGCCTCGCAGCCGGCGGCGGCCAAACCCGCCAGCGGAGCCAGCAAATGACGCAAAGCGTGCTCAAGGTTGAGCGCCTGCGCAAGCGCTTCAAAAAACGCACCGTGGTCAAGGACGTGGCGCTGGAAATCGCCAGCGGCGAAGTGGTGGGCCTGCTCGGCCCCAACGGCGCCGGCAAGACCACCAGCTTCTACATGATCGTCGGCCTGATCGGCGCCGACGACGGCGAAATCCGCCTGGACGATCAGGTGATCACCCACTATCCCATCCACCAGCGCGCGCGCCTGGGCCTGGGCTACTTGCCGCAGGAAGCCTCCATTTTCCGCCGCATGACGGTGGAAGAGAACATCAGCGCCATCCTGGAAGTGTCCGGCCTCAAGGGCAAGGAACTGGAAAAAGAGCTGGACCTGCTGCTGGACGACCTCAACATCGGCCATCTGCGCGACAGCAGCGCGCTCTCGCTGTCCGGCGGCGAACGCCGCCGCGTCGAGATCGCCCGCGTGCTGGCCACCCGGCCGCGCTTCATCCTGCTGGACGAACCCTTCGCCGGCGTCGACCCGATCGCGGTGATCGACATCCAGAAAATCATCTCCTTCCTGAAGGAACGCGGCATCGGCGTGCTGATCACCGACCATAATGTCCGCGAAACCTTGCGAATCTGCGACCGCGCCTACATCATCAGCGAAGGCTCGGTGCTCGCCTCCGGCGAACCGGAAGAACTGGTCAACAACGAGAAGGTGCGCGAAGTCTACCTTGGCGAACACTTCCACCTGTAAGCGATGAAACAGACCCTTCAGCTCAAGGTATCGCAGCAGCTGACCCTGACGCCGCAGCTGCAGCAGTCGATCAAGCTGCTGCAGATGTCCACTCTCGACCTGCAGACCGAAGTCGAGCGCTTCTTGCTGGATAATCCCTTGCTTGAGCGCGGCGACGAAGCGCCGCAGGGCGAAGCGGCTGACGCCGCCGCCGGCCAGGAACAGGACGGCCCCGCGGAAACCCGCGACGAGGCCTCCGGCGACGACGGCGAGCGCGGCGCCGAGGCCGGCGAACTGAGCGACTGGGGCTGCGGCGGCCGTCGCGGCGACGGCGACGACGAACTGGACCCGATGCTGAACGTACCCTGTCCTGTCAGCCTGCGCGAGCACCTGCTGGCGCAACTGGGCGAAGTGGCGCTGCCCACGCGCGACCAGGCCATCGTTCAGTTGCTGATCGAAGAGCTGGACGACGACGGCTACCTGGGTCAAACGCTGGAAGACATCGCCAGCCACCTGCCGCTGGAACTGGAAATCGAAGCCGACGAACTGATGATAGGCCTGCGCCTGCTGCAACAGTTCGACCCGCCCGGCGTCGGCGCGCGCTCGCTGCCGGAAGCGCTGGCGCTGCAATTGCAGCGGCTGGATCCGGACGAGCCCCAGCGCGAGCTGGCGCTGGCCATCGTCCGCGACCACCTGACCTTGCTGGGCAACCGAGACTACACCCGGCTGAAAAAGCAGCTGAGCGTGGACGACGCCGCGCTGCGCGCCGCCCAGGCGCTGATAGCCCGCCTCAATCCCCGCCCCACCGCCGGTTTCGGCGCCAGCGACACCCAATACGTGATCCCCGACGTCTCGGTCAGAAAGCGCAAGGGCCGCTGGGTGGCCTCCCTGAACGGCGGCGCCGTGCCCAGGCTGCGCGTCAACCAGATGTACGCGCGGCTGCTGGCGGAAAACCGCGGCGGCAACGGCGAAATGTCCTCGCGTCTGCAAGAGGCGAAATGGCTGGTGAAGAACATCCAGCAGCGATTTGACACTATCCTGAAAGTGGCGGAAGCTATCGTTGAACGGCAGCAATCGTTCTTTGAACACGGCGAAGTGGCCATGCGCCCGTTAATCCTTCGCGACATCGCGGACGAGCTGGGTTTGCATGAATCCACGGTTTCCAGAGTGACCACCCAGAAATACCTGCTCTGCCCGCGCGGCCTGTTCGAGCTCAAGTATTTCTTCGGCAGCGCGCTGGAAACCGACAGCGGCGGCGAGTGCTCCGCCACCGCGATCAAGGCGCATATCCGCAGCCTGATAGACGCCGAATCGCCGAGCAAACCGCTGTCCGACAGCGCTCTGGTCGAAGCGCTGTCCAAACAGGGAATACAAGTTGCCAGACGCACGATAGCCAAGTATCGTGAAGCCATGCAGATACCGCCGGTCAACCAACGCAAGACGTTGTGAGCCAGGCGGCGGAATACAGCGATCCGGCCGACCCGACCGGACTGTCAACACCAGAAGGAGCTAGGGTATGAACCTCAAAGTAACTGGACTGCATCTGGAAGTAACTCCCGCCCTGCGCGAATACGTTGAAACCAAAATGGAGCGCGTTACTCGACATGTCGACCATGTGATCGACATTTCCGTTACTCTGTCTGTTGATAAACTGGTGCAAAAGGCTGAAGTCAACGTGCATCTGTCCGGCAAGGACATTCACGTGGAAGCCACCGAATCCGATATGTACGCCGCCATCGATCTATTGATCGACAAGCTGGACCGCCAAGTGCTGAAACACAAGGAAAAGCAGTCTGAACACCGTGCTCCGGCGCCTGAAGTCAGCCTGTAATCCCTTGAATTGGAAGGCGGGAGCCTGCGGGTTCCCGCTTTTCTTTGCACTTGCCCGTTTTCAGTACTATCAAGGCAACGTAGAATTGCCGGGTTTTTCTCAGCCGCATGCATAACCCAATATGAACCTCATCGGCAAAATCCTGACCCCCGAACACGTGTTGCTGGATCTCGACGTCGCCAGCAAGAAGCGCGTATTCGAGCAGGTCGGCCTCTTGGTTGAAAATACCCGGGGCATCGCGCGCAGCGAAATCTTCGATTGCCTGTTTGCCCGCGAAAAACTCGGCTCCACCGGCCTTGGCCAGGGAGTGGCGATTCCCCATGGCCGCGCGCGCGGCCTGAAGGAAGCGATGGGCGTGTTCATCCGCCTGAAAACGCCTATTCCTTTCGACGCCCCCGACGGCAAGCCGGTGCAGTGCCTGTTTGTGCTCTTGGTGCCGGAACAGGCCACGGACCTGCACTTGCAAGTGCTGTCCGAGCTGGCGCAATTGTTCTCCAGCCGCCAGATGCGCGAGCAGATGCTGGGCATCTCCATTCGCGACGAGCTTTACCAGCTGCTCAATAATTGGGTGCCCAATGCCTAGCATCAGTGTCCGCCGGCTGTACCAGGAAAACCAGCAGAAGCTCAACCTCACCTGGGTTGCGGGCACCGGCGGCGCCGACAATATGATAGGCAACGACGAACAGCGCCCGACTCAGGCGCTGGTCGGCCACCTCAACTTCATCCACCCCAACCGGGTCCAGGTGCTGGGCCTCGCCGAGGTGGACTATCTGAACCGGCTGGAGCAATCCGCCGCCAAGACCGCGCTGGATCAGTTGTTCCACAAAAGCATGTCGGTGGTGATGGTGGCCAACGATCAGCCCGTGCCCAAGCTGCTGCGCGACTACTGCCACACCCACAACGTCCCGTTGATGACCACCAAGCTGGAAAGCCCCTATCTGATGGATGTGCTGCGCATCTATCTGGCGCGGGCGCTGGCGGTGTCCACCGTGCTGCACGGCGTCTTCCTCGACGTGTTCGAGATCGGCGTGCTGATCATGGGCGATTCGGCCATGGGCAAGAGCGAGCTGGCGCTGGAACTGATTTCCCGCGGCCACGGCATGGTGGCAGACGACGCGGTGGAGCTGTACCGCATCGGTCCGGACACGCTGGAAGGCCGATGCCCACCCCTGCTGCGCGACTTCCTGGAAGTGCGCGGCCTGGGCATCCTCAACATCCGCACCATCTTCGGCGAAACCGCGGTGCGGCCCAAGAAGGTGCTGCGGCTGATCATTCATCTGGTCAAGGCCAATGATCAGGCGATGCAGGCGCTGGACCGCCTCAACATCCAGTCGGAAACCCAGGACATCATCGGCGTCACCATCCGCAAGGTCGTGCTGCCGGTGGCCGCCGGCCGCAACTTGGCGGTGCTGGTGGAGGCCGCGGTGCGCAACTACATTCTGCAGCTGCGCGGCATCGACAGCACGCGCGAGTTCATCGAACGCCACACCAACTTCCTCAGAGACCAGGAAAATGCGCCTGATATTGATTAGCGGCCTGTCCGGTTCCGGCAAGTCGGTGGCGCTGCGCGCCCTGGAAGACGCCGGCTTCTACTGCGTGGATAATCTGCCGGCCACCATGCTGCACGAGGCGATGTCGCTGTACGCCGACTACGGCTACGAGCAGATCGCCATCAGCGTGGACACCCGCTCCGGCCCGTCGCTGGGCGCCTTGCCGGCGGAAATGGAAAAACTGCGAGCCCAGCAGGTGGACGTGCGCCTGCTGTTCCTGGAAGCCACGCCCGCCACCCTGGTCAAGCGCTTCTCCGAAACCCGTCGCCGCCATCCGCTGTCCGGCACCGACGTCACGGTGGAGGAAAGCATTCTGCTGGAACAGGAAATGCTGGCCGAGATCATGGAGTTGGGCACCCGCATCGACACCAGCGAGCTATCCGCCAACGCGCTGCGCAGTTGGGTGCGCGAACTGGTGGACGCCGACAGCAGCCGGTTGACGCTGATCTTTGAATCCTTCGGCTTCAAGCACGGCCTGCCGCGGGACGCCGACTTCGTTTTCGACGTACGCTGCCTGCCCAACCCCTATTACGACCCGCAGCTGCGCCCCTTCACCGGCCGCGACCAACCCATCATCGACTTTTTCCAGCAAACGCCGGAAGTGCAGCAGATGGTGGACGACATCCAGCAACTGGTCAGCAAGTGGTTGCCCTGTTTCAGCATGGAAAACCGCAGTTATCTGACCGTCGCCGTCGGCTGTACCGGCGGCCAGCACCGCTCGGTCTACATCACGGAACAACTTGCCCGCCTTTTCGCCGCCGAACAGGTGCTGGTGCGCCATCGCCAGCTCTACCGCCAGAACTGAACGCGTTCGGGCCGCCCGCCTATAGGAGACTTTCATGCGCCCGATCAAAACCGTCACCGTCGCCCTGACCGGCGCCTCCGGCCTGCCTTACGGCCTGCGGCTGATCGATTGCCTGATCGCCGCCGGCGTCCGCGTCTGGGTGCTGTATTCGCAAGCCGCCCAGGTGGTGGCCAAACAGGAAATGGACTTGACCCTGCCCTCGCGCTCGGCCGAAGCCCAACAGTGGCTGATGCAACGCAGCGGCGCCCGCGACGGCCAGCTGGCGGTGTTTGGCCGCGAAGAATGGTTCGCGCCGGTGGCGTCCGGCTCCAACCCAGCCGACGCCATGGTGGTCTGCCCGTGCTCGATGGGCACGCTGGCCGCAATCGCCCAGGGCAGCAGCGACAACCTGATCGAGCGCGCCGCCGACGTCAGCATCAAGGAACAGCGCAAACTGGTGCTGGTGCCGCGCGAAGCGCCGTTCTCCGCCATTCACCTGGAAAACATGCTCAAGTTGGCCCGTCTTGGCGTTGTCATCCTGCCGCCGTCTCCGGGGTTCTATACTCATCCCAAGACCGTGGACGACATGATCGACTTCGTGGTGGCGCGAATTCTGGATCAGCTCCGCATCGACAATCAATTGACGCCGCGCTGGGGCGAGCCCGCCCCGGACAGCCCCGCGGCGCCCTAGCCAGCCGCCGCGCCGCTTGCGGCCCGGCCAACGAGGAGCATCGGGATGCCGACACAAGACCAAAGCATTCTCAGCCTGGACGCCTTGCGCCAATTGGAGCGCCAAGCCACCGACGCCGGCTACAACCTGATGCAGCGCGCGGCGATGGCTACCGCCGACTGGGTCAGCCACCACCTGCCCAGCACGTCCCGACTGCTGATCTGCGCCGGCCCCGGCAACAACGGAGGCGACGCTTTGTACGCGGCGCTGGAACTGATGCGCCGCCGCTTCCGCGTCGACGTGCTGGTGCCTACCCAGCCCACCAGCCCCGCCACCTCGGAAGCGTTGCATGAGCTGGAACAAGCGCAAGGCCATGTGCTGTTCGACCTGCCGCGCGACTACCGCGCGCCGCAGCTGGTCATCGATGGTCTGTTCGGCGTGGGCCTGAGCCGGGACTTCGACCTGGAATGGACCACCCTGATCGACCGCATCAACCAACTGGGCAGCCCCATCCTGGCGCTGGACTGCCCCAGCGGTCTGGACGCCTATACCGGCGTGCCCGCCAACACCGCGATCCAGGCCAGCCATACCCTGACCTTCCTATGCCAGAAACCCGGCCTGTTCAGCGCCTCTGGCGCCGACCTGGCCGGCAACGTGGAGCTGGACCTGCTGGACTGCCCGCCCAGGCTGATTCCCGCGGCGGACGGCAGCATTAACCAGCCGGACGTCCGCGCGCTGCTGCGGCCGCGCAACAGTCACAAGGGCCTGTTCGGCACCGTCTGCGTGATTGGCGGCGCGCCGGGCATGCTGGGCGCGGCGCTGCTGGCCGGACGCAGCGCGCTGGCTTGCGGCGCCGGCAAGGTCCATGTCTGCCCGCTGGACGACCGGCTGTCGGTGGATCCGGTGGTGCCGGAACTGATGATCTCCGCGCTGGACGAAGTCGCCGATCTGCCCGACGCGGACGTGCTCGCCGTCGGCCCCGGCCTCGGCCTGCAAGAGCTGGCCAGCCGCCTGCTGGACCAAGTCATCCAGCAGCCGCAGGCGCTGGTGCTGGACGCCGACGCGCTCAACCTGCTGGCCAACGACCACGCCGCCGCCGCGCTGATCGCCAAACGCCAAGCCGGCACCATCCTGACCCCGCACCCGGCGGAAGCCGCGCGCCTGCTGGGACAAAGCACCGAAACGGTGCAGAAGGACAGGCTGCTGGCGGCTCGCCGGCTGGCCAATCACTTCAACTGCGTGGTCGTGCTCAAGGGCGCCGGCAGCCTGATCGTCGGCCCGGACGGCTTCTATCACTTGAACACCAGCGGCGGCCCGGCGCTGGCGGTGGCAGGGCAGGGCGATGTCCTGACCGGCATCATCGCCGCGCTGCTGGCCCAACGCATGGAGCCTTTCGAAGCCGCCAGCCTGGCGGTGCACATCCACGGCCTGGCCGGCGATGATTTTGAAATGGAAACCGGCGGCCCCATCGGCCTGTCCGCTTCCGACACCGCCTGGCGCGCCAGCCTGATGCTGAACCGGCTGATCCAGGAACGGGCGCAGGAACAGGCAAGCTAAAACCCAGGCGAGCTCCCCGGTGAAAATCCATTTGCATTAGAATGGGTCATCGGCGCGCGGGCCGGCGGCATGGCCGTCCCGCGGCCCCTCATCCGTCACCCTGGGGATTACCTTGCAGTCACAATCCAAAGCTTACGCCTACGGGCTCGCCGCCGTCCTGGCCTGGTCCACGGTGGCCAGCGCCTTCAAGATCAGTCTCGCCCATCTCAGCCCCGCTCAATTGGTGCTCTACGCCAGCGCCGCCTCCCTGCTCTGCCTGCTTGGCTTGCTGGCCGTCCAGGGCCGGCTGCCGGAGCTGGCGCCGGCCTTGCGCCGCCATTGGCGCGCCTCTCTTATCTTCGGCGCGGTCAACCCGGCGCTGTACTATCTGATCCTGTTCCAGGCCTACGCGCTGCTGCCGGCGCAGGAAGCCCAGGCCATCAACTACACTTGGGCCTTGACCATGAGCCTGCTGGCGGTGCCGCTGCTCAAGCAGAAACTGCAGCGCCGCGACATCGCCGCCGCCTTGGTCTGCTACCTGGGCGTGCTGGTGATAGGCACCCGCGGCCAGGTGCTGGAACTGCGGTTTTCCGACTCGCTCGGCGTGGCGCTGGCGCTGGCCTCAACCCTGTTGTGGGCCGGTTACTGGATCTTCAACGCCCGCGACACGCGCGAACCGGTCATCGGCTTGACGCTCAATTTCGCCTTTTCGCTGCCGCTGAGCCTGGCTTGGTGCGCCTATACCGGGCAACTAGGCCCGGTAGCCTGGCAAGGCCTGGCCGGCGCCGCCTACGTCGGCGCCTTCGAAATGGGCTTCACCTTCGTCCTGTGGCTGACCGCGATGAAACTGACGCCAAGCACCGCCCGCATCGCCAACCTGATTTTCCTGTCGCCACTGCTGTCGCTGGCGCTAATCCATTTCCTGATCGGCGAAGCCATCCTGCCCTCCACTCTGGTCGGACTGGGCCTGATCCTGAGCGGACTGGCGCTGCAAAAGCTTGCCCCGCGCGCCAAGCCCCCCGCGACGCTGAGCGCCGACAGCGGCGGCTGACCGGACTCATCCGGATTTGGTATTCGCGCCAGAACTGCCTAGGATTCAGTGTGGGCACTTGGAACTGTGAACATAATGAAAAGCATAAAAACCAAATTGATGTTCTGGTTGATGGCCTGGATCACCGCCATTCTGGGGACGACAGGCCTGTTTTCCTATTTGCACAACCAAGAACGCAATGAGGCCGACTACCAATCCCAACGCGCCGCGGTCAAAGCCCGCTTGGCGATGTCGCTGCCGCACAGCGTCTGGCAGCTGGACGACGAGAACGTCAGGCTGACGCTGGACAGCGAGCTGAGCTGGCCCTCCATCATCGCCATCAGCGTCAAGGGGGAATCCGGGCTCAGCCTGGGCCGCAGCCATGATACCGACGGCAGCATCCGCGACATGCCGCCGTCGGAGGAGCCGCGTTCGGACGATATGCTGAACATCCCCATCATCTATCAGGGCAAGGAGCACTTGGGCAACGCCACTGTCTATCTGTCCCGCCAGGCTCTCGCCAAGCATCAGCGCGACCAACTGATCGAACTGTCCGCCCAGATCCTGCTGCTGGACGTGATGATTTTCATAATCATGTCCTTCAACCTGCAACGTTTCTTGTTCCAGCCGCTGGCGCGGCTGCAGCAGGCCTTGAATACCGCGATTCGAGCCCCGGACGCCAGCGGAGCCCAGGTCACCCACGTCGCCGACGACGAGATCGGCGGCATCGTCAACGGCTTCAACCGCATCGTGGCGCGCACCGCCGGCGATCTGGCCAAACGCACCGAGGCCGAAGCCGTGGCCCGCGCCGAACGCGACCGCGCCGAAGAGGCTTATCGCCAATTGATGGAAGCCCAGCAAACCCTGGTGGAAACCGAGAAGATGGCCTCGCTGGGCAGCCTGGTGGCTGGCGTCGCCCACGAGATCAACACCCCGGTGGGCATCACCCTGACCACGGCATCTCACCTGGGCACCGCCACCAGCCACATCATAGAAAAAGTGGACGGCGGCACCGTCAAGAAAAGCGACTTCCAAGCCTATCTGGACACCGCCAAGGAATGCAGCGATCTGATTCTGTCCAATGCCGAACGCGCGGCCAACCTGATACACAGCTTCAAACAGGTGGCGGTGGATCAGACAAGCGAAGCGCGGCGCAGCTTCCAACTGCAAGACTATCTGAATGAAGTGATCACCAGCTTGAAACCCCGCTTCAAGCACGCCAATACCACCATCAACGTGCAATGCGAGGAAGACATCCTGCTGGACAGCTACCCCGGTTCCTTCGCTCAGGTGGTCACCAACTTGATGGTCAACTCGCTGGTTCACGGCTTCGAAAACCGCAGCAGCGGCAAAATCAATATCGAGGCCCGGCGCGACAACCCTCATTACATCACGCTGACGCTTAGCGATGACGGCAAGGGCATCCCGCCGGAAAACCTGAGCCGTGTATTCGACCCCTTCTTCACCACCCGCCGCGGCAGCGGCGGCAGCGGCCTCGGGCTCAACATCGTCTACAACATCGTACGGCAACGCCTGGGCGGGTCGATCGAGGTGCACAGCGAAGTGAACAAAGGCACCACGTTCACCATCACCATGCCCTGCTCCGCCCCGGTCAATCAGAGCAAGGAGAACATAGCATGAGCGACATCACCAACCAGGAAGACGACTGGCTGCTGGACGATGACGCTCCAGCCGAATCCGCGCCCGCCGTGAGCGATGGCCGTCATCCATGGAAAATCCTGATCGTCGACGATGAAAAGGACGTGCACACCGCCACCCGCATCGCGCTGCGCAATATCCGCTACAAAGAACGCCCGCTGGAACTGCTCAGCGCCCACTCCGGCAAGGAAGCCTATGAAGTGGTGCGCCAGCATCCGGACATCGCGCTGATCATGCTGGACGTGGTGATGGAAAGCGAGGACGCCGGGCTGAAGCTGGTGCACCAGATCCGCCAGGACCTGAAAAACGGCCTGGTGCGCATCGTGCTGCGCACCGGCCAGCCTGGGCAGGCGCCCGAACAGGAAGTCATCCTCAACTACGACATCAACGACTACAAAACCAAGACCGAGCTGACGGTGCAAAAGCTGTTCACCACCATCATCTCCTCGCTGCGCGCCTACGAAAACCTGCTGTCGCTGGAGAAAAACCGCCAAGGCTTGTCCAAGATACTGGAAAGCGCCTCCGACCTGTACCAGTTGTATTCGCTGCGCGAGTTCGCCTCCGGCGTGCTGCGGCAGATCAGCGCGCTGCTGGACATCGGCAGCGACGGCATTCTGTGCGTGCGCAACGACAACAGCAACGGCCGGCCGGAACTGGAAATCCTGGCCGCCTCCGGCAACTATGAATCGTTGGGGCAAAGCGGCGACCTCAGCCCTTTCCCAGAGCTGGAACAGGTAATCCTGCGCTCCTTCGCTGAAAAGCGCAGCATCTACCAGCACCCTTACGACGTGCTCTACATCACCTCGCGCAACGGCCGCGAATTCATCATCCACTTCACCCCGCAATGGCCGCTTGAAGAGGTGGAGCGCGATCTGCTCGACGTATTCTGCCAGCGCATTTCCGCGGCCTACGACAACCTCTATCTCTACAGCCAGCTACGCAGCGCGCAGGAAGCCACGGTGGTGGCGCTGGCGGACTTGGCGGAATTCCGCGACAGCGACACCGGCAACCACGTATTGCGCGTGCAGAGGCTGACCGACGCCATCGCCGCGCAGATGCGCGACAACGGCGCCTATCCGGAACTGATGAGCAAGGAATTCATGGACATGGTGGGCATGGCCAGCATCTTGCACGATGTGGGCAAGGTGGGCACCCCGGACCACATCCTGTTCAAACCGGGCAAACTGGACCCGGACGAGCGGGTGATCATGGAACAGCACGCCACCATAGGCGCGCAGATACTGGCCAGGTCGGCCAGCATGGTGGAAGGCATGAGCTATCTGTCGCTGGGCTCGGAAATCGCCGGCGGCCACCACGAGCACTTCGACGGCAACGGCTACCCCAGAAAGCAAAAAGCCCACGAAATCCCACTGTCGGCGCGTATCGTCGCGGTGGTCGACGTATTCGACGCCCTGCTCAACAAGCGCCCCTACAAGGAACCGTGGACGCTGCGCGACACCATGGACTACATCTCAGGCCGCGCCGGCAGCCAGTTTGACCCGGAAGTGGTGCGCGCGCTGGAAACCCTGGTCAAAGAGCGCCGGCTGCAGGATTTGCCGGACGAGTGAGCGCGCCCCGGACGCGGCCGGAAACCAGAATAAAACAGGGCGAAAACAGCGCTTGCGCTGGTTTCGCCCTTCTTCTTCCGGCCCGCCGCCGGGGAAATTCAAACCGTGGCTCAGGCCACGTATAACAACACGCTGACAAACTGGCAGACGCTGCCGCCCAGCACAAACAAATGCCAGATGCCGTGGCCATGGCGTATTTTCTCGTCGTTGAGAAACCAATAAATACCCACGCTGTACAGAATCCCGCCCAAGGCCAGCCAAAACAGCCCGCCGCTGGGCAGCGATTCAATCAGAGGCGGCAACGCCACCAATACCAGCCAGCCCATCACCACGTAGAGAATCATCGACAGCAAACGGGTACGCCGCCCCAATGTCAGTTCCTGAATAATGCCGAACACGGCCAGGCCCCAGCTGACGCCAAACAGGCTCCAGCCCCAGGCGCCTCGCAGAGTGACCAGCGCAAACGGCGTGTAACTGCCCGCTATCAGCAGGTAGATCGCAGAATGGTCGCATTTCTGCAGCACCGCCTTGGCCCGTCCGCGAAAGCTGTGATACAGCGTGGATATCAGATACAGAGCCACCAAAGTGGCGCCGTACAGGCTGAAGCTGACCACTTTCCAGGGGTCGCCCTCGCGCGCGGCCATGGTCACCAGCACCACCAGCCCGGCAATGGCCAGCACGGTGCCGATCAAATGGGAAATCCCGTTGAAACGTTCCCCGTGATACATAGGTATTATCCTTGCGCCGGCATCGCTCCGGCTTGTCGTACAAAAACTTTTGGAGCCGCTCGCGGGCTCCGGGTTCAATTGTCCGCCTGTTGCCGCCGGCGCGCCAGCCCTTTCTCAAAGCTCAAAAGAAAAGCGGGCCGCAGGGCCCGCTTGTCCTTAAGGAGAACGCTGAACAGGTTCTCAAAGCCGGTTTACGATCTTGCGAAGCAAGACGAGACAAGGCGAAAACAGCTGAGAAAGCGAAATGCGCTCGTGGCACATGATCATTTCGAAGCCGTACTCGCCGCGCGAGGTCTCACGACGCGCAATGGATCGTAAGCGGCTTATCAGGCGCCCAGCGCCTTCAGCACTTCATCGCGCACGGTTTCCACCGCGCGGGTGCCGTCGATCTTGACGTATTTCGGCGCCTTGGCGTCGCCGCTGGCGGCGCGCTCGCCGTAGAAGCCCACCAGCACCGCGGTCTGTTCGTGGTAGACCGCCAGACGCTTTTTCACGGTGTCCTCGCGGTCGTCGTCGCGCTGAACCAGCTCTTCGCCGGTCACATCGTCCTTGCCCGCCACTTTCGGCGGGTTGAAGCGGATGTGATAGGTGCGGCCGGAGGGCAGATGCACGCGACGACCGGCCATGCGTTCGATGATGGCCGCGTCCGGCACATCGATCTCCACGACGTAATCGATATCCACGCCGGCGGCGATCATCGCCTCCGCTTGCGGGATCGTGCGCGGAAAACCATCAAACAGGAAGCCATTCGCGCAATCCGCGTCGGTAATGCGCTCCTTCACCAGGCCGATGATGATGTCGTCGCGCACCAGGCCGCCCGCGTCCATGATCGCCTTGGCTTCCAGGCCCAGCGGCGTGCCGGCCTTGACCGCGGCGCGCAGCATGTCGCCAGTGGAGATTTGCGGGATGCCGAATTTTTCCTTGATGAAATTGGCCTGGGTGCCTTTGCCGGCGCCAGGCGCCCCCAACAAGATCAGTCGCATGAAGATCGCTCCGTCAATTTGAATAAGATGATTTGATATCGAAATCCGGGCCGCGCCGAGGCGGCCCGGCTTATGGGTTCCGTCCGTCGCCCAGCAAGCGGCGCACGCGTTCCAGGTCCTCCGGCGTATCCACGCCGGCTGGCGGCGCGGACTCTACCACCGCCACCTTGATGGCGAAGCCGTGCCACAACACCCGCAACTGCTCCAGCGCTTCAAACCGCTCCAGCGGCGCCGGTTCCAAACGGTTATAGGTCTTCAGAAAACCCGCCTGATAGGCGTACATGCCGATATGCCGCAGCACTGGTAGGTCCACGGGCAACGCGCTCACATCTTGTGCAAAGGCGTCGCGGGCATAGGGAATCGGCGCGCGGCTGAAATACAGCGCGCGGCCGGCGTGGTCCAGCACCGTCTTGACCACGTTGGGATTGAACATGTCGGCGGCCTCGCGGAACGGATGCGCCAAAGTCGCCACCGGCGCGTCGCCGGCGGCCAAGAGTGCCGCCAGTTGGTCGATCAGTGCCGGGTTGATCAGCGGTTCGTCGCCTTGGACATTGACCACGATCTCATCGTCGGCCAAGTTCAGCGCCTGCGCCACTTCGGCCAACCGGTCGGTGCCGCTGGCGTGGTCGGCGCGCGTCATCAGCGCTTCAATGCCGTGAGCGCGGCAAGCGGACAGCACATCGTCGTGGTCGGTGGCCACGATCACCCGGCTTGCGCCGCTCTTGGCCGCCTGCTCGGCAACCCTCGCCACCATGGGTTTGCCGGCGATGTCGGCCAGCGGCTTGCCCGGCAAGCGGCTGGACGCCAAACGCGCGGGAATCACCACGCAAAAGCCGCGGCTCATTTTATCTCTTCTTCCGGCGCCAGCTCGCGGGCCTCGGCTTCCAGCATCATCGGAATGCCGTCCTTGATCGGGTAAGCCAGCCGGTCGCCCTTGCAGATCAGTTCCTGCTTGGCCTTGTCGAAAACCAGCGGTCCCTTGCACAGCGGGCATACCAGAATATCCAGGAATTTAGCGTCCATGTTTTATCTTCAGTCGATCCAGAATCCAAGCGCTCAGATCAGGCTCCAACTCCGCCTGAACCGGCAAAACCCATAGTCTAGCACGCTGCGCTGCATCATGAATCACCCGCCGCAGCTTGACCGCGTCCTTGCTGGTGACGATCACCGCGTCCATGCCGGCCGGCAGGTCGGCGGCTTCGAACTGATGATGATCTGGCCAGGCCAGACAAAGCTCCGGCCGCAAGCCCAAGCCGGCCAGCGTGTCGAAAAAGCGCTGCGGGTGGCCGATGCCTGCCATCGCCGCCAAGCGCAAGCCGGCGAAATCCGCCGCCGCTCGCGTCTCGTCGGGCGCATCCAGCCGCTGCAGGAGGGCCGGGCGCAGACGCATGGCAAAACAGCGCGGCCCGGCCGGCAGAGCCAGGCCGGCGGCTTCGCCGCCATTGACCACCACCGCATCCACCGACCCCAGCCGCGACCACGGTTCTCGCAAAGGCCCGGCCGGCAACAAGCGGCCGTTGCCCCCTCCGCGCGCGCCATCCAGCACCACAATCTCCAGATCGCGGCTTAGCCGATAATGCTGCAAGCCGTCGTCGGTCAATATCAGCTGCACATCAGGGTTCAGCGCCAGCAGATGGCAGCCGGCGGCGACGCGATCCCGCCCCACCACCACCGGCGCGCCGGCGGCGGCCAGCAGGAGCGGCTCGTCGCCCACCTCCTCCGGCGAACTATCCGGCCGCACCAGCGTGGGCTGGCGATGGCTGCCGCCGTAACCGCGGCTGATCACGCCCGCCTTGACGCCGCCTTGTTGCAAATCGCGCAACAAGGCCAAGGTCAGCGGCGTCTTGCCGACGCCGCCGACATTGATGTTGCCCACCACCACCACCGGCGCGTCCAAACGTTCGGCGCGCAGCCAGCCGCGGCGGTAAGCAAACCGCCTGGCCGCCGCCAACAGGGCAAACAGCCCTTCCAGCGGAGCCAGAAGGGCTGTCAGCCACCAACGCGGCCGATACCATTGCCGTTCTATCCAATGCATGCGGCTATTGCGAACGGGTGGCGAAGGTCAACTGGTTGAGTCCGGCCTCGCGCGCCGCCTCCATCACCGTCACCACGGATTGGTGCGTGGCCTTGGCGTCGGCGTTGACAATGACGATGACGTCGCTCTTGCCCGCCGCGTCGTCCTTCAATTTATTCAACAAAGCCGCCTTGTCGCCGGCGGCGAGTTTCGCTTCGCCCACCGCCATCTCTCCGTTGGCGGCTACCGCCACGGTGATTTCCGACGACTTGGTCTTGGCCTGCTCGCCCTGAGCGGCCGGCAGATTGATCTTGAGTTCGGCGAACTTGGAATAAGTGGTGGTGACCATCAGAAAGATCAGGATCACCAGCAGCACGTCGATCAGCGGAATAAAGTTGATCTCGGGCTCTTCGCGGCTGCGGCCTCGGCGGAAATTCATGCTCAACCCCCGTTTTTACGCTCGCCGTGCAGCACTTCCACCAGCTTCACCGCCTGCGACTCCATCTCCACCAACAGGCCATCCACCTTGGAGCGGAAATGACGATAGAACATCATGCTGGGAATGGCCACGATCAGGCCGAAGGCGGTGTTGTACAGCGCGATGGAAATGCCGTGCGCCAGCGCCTGCGGGTTGTTGCCGGCCGGCGACTGCGAACCGAAGATCTCAATCATGCCTATCACCGTGCCCAACAGGCCCAGCAGTGGCGCCATCGCGGCGATGGTGCCCAAGGTGGTCAGCAAGCGCTCCAACTGGTGCGCCACCACGCGGCCCTCGTCCTCGATGGCTTCCTTCATCACTTCGCGATTGCCGCCGACGTTGCGCAAACCGGC
The DNA here is from genome assembly GCF_052805975.1 of Chromobacterium sp. W521. Classification (NCBI taxonomy): domain Bacteria; kingdom Pseudomonadati; phylum Pseudomonadota; class Betaproteobacteria; order Neisseriales; family Chromobacteriaceae; genus Chromobacterium; species Chromobacterium sp. W521. The sequence goes on along the minus strand of NZ_JBRBAF010000004.1, from coordinate 204,464 downwards.
GCAAAACAGCCGGCCCAGCGGCGAATGCGCCTGCAGTTTGCGCAACAGCTCCTCGCTGGCGCCGGCGCGGCGGTATTCCTGCAAGGCCTGCCCCAGCAGGCCCTCGGGCGCCACGCTGCCCTTTCTCAGGCTGAACAACCGTTCAAAGATAATCGCCAGCGACACGACCGAGGCGGCGATGATGGTCCAGATCGGCCAGCCGGCCGCTTCAATGATTGACCACACGAGGGGGTTCTCCGAAAAACGATTGCAAACACTAGGGTCCGCCGCGCCGGCTCGACTCTAGCGAAACCCGGCGCGACAGACCCTGAACTTTAGCGGCATCCATGCAGATTCAGCAACCGGCGCCGCCGCGCGCGGCTATTGCAGCAACCGCAAACAGGCGCTTAGCGGCGAAAACTGCGCAGAGTTGTCAACAAAGCCGCCTAAACCCATCTTTTATAAAGACTTTCGAATACTCGCCTTATTTCGTCGGCGGCGCTCGAAACTCAACTTGACGAAAGCCGCGCCAGGCAAGGCTTTCAAGCAAATCTATCAATTTCGCGACCATGATTGGGCACTGCCGCTTTTTTAACCTTTGCCAGCAAAAGCCAAGCCCCGGCAAGCAATCCACACTGTTATCCACAAGGTTATTCAGCCGCCGCTGTGGATAATTGCCTCGCCTCAATCGCGCAAGGAAATCACGCGCCAGCCCTGCTGCTCCGCGTAAGCGCGCAAGGTGTCGTCCGGATCCACCGCCACGGGGTGGTCGACCAGCTTCAGCAAGGGCAGATCGTTGTGCGAATCGCTGTAGAAAAAGCTCTGGCCGTAGCTGTTCATGCTCAAGCCGCGCTCATCCAGCCACTGCTGCAAACGGGTGATCTTGCCCTCCTGGAAACTGGGCACGCCGCTAACGCGGCCGGTAAAGCGTCCATCCTCCTCTTCTTCCAGCTCGATGGCGATCAGGTGCTCCACGCCCAGCTCGCGGGCGATCGGCCCGGTGATAAAGCGGTTGGTGGCGGTGATGATGATGATCTCGTCGCCCTGAGCCGCGTGCGCCGCCAGCAAATCGCGCGCTTTGCGGGTAATGATGGGCTTGATGTGCTGCTCCAGGTAGTCCACGTGCAAGGCGTCCAGCTCTGCGCGGCTGAAGCGCTTCAAGGGCTCCAGCGCGAAAGCCAGATACTCGTGGATGTCCAGCGTGCCCTGCTGGTACTGCTGATAGAAATAATTGTTGCGCTCGTCGTAATGCGCTTGCTCCAGAATGCCGCGCTGGATCAGAAAACGCGGCCATTCGAAGTCGGAATCGCCCGCGATCAGGGTGTGGTCGAGGTCGAACAGCGCCAAGTTGCGCAATGCGGTGGTATTGGTCATGGTTCCGGGCTTGCGGTTTGCAAAACGTTTTTCACCAGCGGCACGGTGATCGGCCGCCTCATGGCCAGAGAGTAGCGGTCCAATATGTCAATCATGCCGATCAGGCTGGACAGGTCGCGCCGCCAATGCGTCAGCAAGTAGCGGTAGACATCGTCCGGGATCGACAACTGACGGCTGGCGGCGTGGCTGCGCAGCGCGGCCAGTTTGTCCTCGTCCGACAGCGCCTTGACCTCGAACACCAGGCCCCAGCCCAGCCTGGTGCGCAAATCGTCGCGCACCGCCAGGGCCATCGGCGGCTGGCGGCCCGCCATCAACAGCCGCGACTCGCCGCTTTCTTTCAGCGAGTTGTAGAAAGAAAACAGGGTAATCTGGTCGTCCGGCGCCAGGTCGTCGACGTGGTCGACGGCAATGAAGCTGGCCTCGCGAGCAAAGTCAGGCAGATGCTCGGTCTTGCCGTCCAGATAAATGGAGGCGCGCCCCAGCCGCTCGGCGTGGGCGATCCAGGCCTGCAGCAAATGCGTCTTGCCGCAACCGGGCTCGCCCCACAGATAGATGAAGCGCTCGCCGGCCTCGGCCGTCAGCGCTGTGATCACCTCGCGGTTGCGTTCGGCCAGGAAATTATCGAAGGCCGGCAAGGGGGTGGGCGTCAAATCAAGTATTAACTGGTCCAAGTGAAGGCGATCAAACTGGGTTTTGATGTCTATTTCGGATTTTACGCTGATAAAAGCGTGTGTTGAAATACGCACGCGCCAGAAAGCGGCATATCACCAAGGTGGCGGCCGCCATCGGCAAGGCCAGCAGCAGCCCGGCGAAGCCCAGCAACTGGCCAAACGCGAGCAAGGAAAAGATCACCGCCACCGGCGACAGACCGATGCGCTCGCCCACCAGCCAAGGGGTGATCAAAAAGCTTTCCAGCAACTGGCCCGCGCCGAACACGCCCAGCACCAGCAGCACATCGCCGGCGGAATCAAACTGCAGCGCGGCGGCCAGCCCAGCCAGAGCGAAGCCGAGAAAAGTGCCCAGATAAGGGATAAACACCAACAAACCGGCCACCACGCCGATGGCGATGCCGGACTCCAGCCCCAGCAAGGCCAGGCTGGAGGCGAAAATCAGCGCCATGATCAGCATCACCGACAGTTGCCCGCGCAGGAATTCGCCCAACACCCGGTCCAGTTCCCCCGCCAGGGACGCCACCTCGTCCGCCCAGCGCCGCGGCACCAGCGTGGCCAGCATCGCGGCCATCCGCGGCCCATCCTGCAGGAAATAAAACAGCAGCACCGGCAACAACAGCAAATTGAACAACAGGCCGGCCAGCATGAAGCCGCTCTGGGTCGCCCTCAGCGCCACCGTCGACAGCGCGCCCTTCAAAGCGCCGGCGTTGGCGGCCAGAACCCGCTTCCAGCCGTCGGCGTCCAGTTCCAGATGGATGGCGAACTCGGTACGCAGCCAGGGCAGCACCCGCCCCTGGGCGAAATCCGCCAAGACAGGCAAGCGGTCTATCAAGCCCTGGGTCTGCTTGAAGAGCATGGGCGCCACCACCAGCAACAGGGCGATGGTGGCGGCCATACCGGCCAACGTCAACAGGCCGGCGGCCAAGGGCCGCGGCAAGCCTTTTCCGGCCAGACGGCGCATTGCCGGATTGAGCACATAAGCCAGCACCGCGGCCACCGCGAACGGCGTCAGCGCGGCCGCCAACTGCTGCAACAGCCAGCCGGCGAACAGCAAGGCTGTTGCGCCGATGGCCCAGGGAATCAGACGGTTTTGGGAGCGTTTCATCTCGACTTCAGTTAAAATGTGCTGCTTTCGCGTCGGCGAAAGCTTGATGTAAAAATACTTCAAGTTTGCAGAAAGCGAGTTTACCTTGAACACCACTTCCCTCAGTTACCGTGATGCCGGCGTCGACATTGATGCCGGCGACGCGCTGGTCGAGAACATTAAGCCTTATGCCAAGCGCACCATGCGCCCGGAGGTCATCGGCGGCATCGGCGGTTTCGGCGCACTGGTGGAGATTTCCAAGAAATACAAGGAGCCGGTGCTGGTTTCCGGCACCGACGGCGTCGGCACCAAGCTGAAACTGGCCTTTGACTGGAATCGTCACGATACCGTGGGCATCGACCTGGTGGCAATGAGCGTCAACGATATCCTGGTGCAAGGGGCGGAACCGCTGTTCTTCCTCGACTACTTCGCCTGCGGCAAACTGGACGTCCCCCAAGCCACCGACGTGATCAAAGGCATCGCCGCCGGCTGCGAACAGGCCGGCTGCGCGCTGATCGGCGGCGAGACGGCCGAAATGCCCGGCATGTACCCAACCGGCGAATACGATCTGGCGGGCTTCGCCGTCGGCGTGGTGGAGAAGAGCGCCGTGATCAGCGGCCGCGACATCGCCCCAGGCGACGTTGTGCTGGGTCTGAAATCCAACGGTGTGCACTCCAACGGCTACTCGCTGGTGCGCAAGATCATCGAACGCGCTCAACCCGATCTGGACGCGCCGTTCGAGGACGGACGCAGCCTGCGCGACGCCATCATCGCCCCCACCCGCATCTATGTGAAGCCCTTGCTCAAGCTGATGCAGGCGCTGCCGGTCAAGGGCATGGCCCACATCACCGGCGGCGGCATCACGGAGAACACCCCGCGCGTGCTGCCGGAGCATGTCGTCGCGCAGATCGACGCCGCCGCCTGGCCGCAACCCAAGTTGTTCCAGTGGCTGCAGCAGGAGGGCAAGGTGGATAGCCAGGAAATGTACCGCACTTTCAACTGCGGCATCGGCATGGTGGTGATAGTGGCGGCGGAGCACGCCGACCAGGCCGCCGCGCTGCTGCAGGGCGAAGGCGAAACCGTGTACCGGATCGGCGCGGTGCGCGCCCGCAATGGTGACGAGCATCAAACCCAGATCGCCTAAAGCGCTGCGTTGGATGCTCCTGGCGCCGCTGGCCCTGCTGGCGGCGTTTGTCATTTATCGCGAGGCCGTCATCCTAGCCGATCTCGACCGCTGCCTGGACCAGGGCGGCAGCTGGCACGAACAGCAGTTGCGCTGCATCACCGATGCCGCCGACTGGGAACACTATCTGGCAACGTCTCCGTCGATTCCAACATGAAGAACATCGTCATCCTGATTTCCGGCCGCGGCTCTAATATGCAGGCCATCGTCGACGCCAATATCGCGGGCGCGCGCATCGCCGCGGTGATTTCCAATCGCCCGGACGCCGCCGGCCTCGCCTGGGCGGCCGAGCGCGGCATCGCCACCGCGGCGCTGGACCACAAAACCTTCGCCAGCCGCGAGGACTTCGACGCCGCGCTGGCGCAGCTGATAGACAGCCACCAGCCGGACCTCGTGGTGCTGGCCGGCTTCATGCGCATTCTCAGCGCCGGCTTCACCCGCCGCTACGAAGGCCGCATGCTGAACGTGCACCCGTCCTTGTTGCCGGCCTTCACCGGCCTAAACACCCACCAGCGCGCGCTGGAAATGGGATGCAAGGTAGCCGGCTGCACCGTGCACTTTGTCACCGCCGAACTGGACCACGGCCCCATCGTCGCCCAGGGCGTGGTGGAAGTGCTGGACAGCGACGACGCCGACACACTGGCCGAGCGCGTGCTGAAACTGGAACACCAACTCTACCCGGCCGCCGTGCGCCGCTTCGTCGCCGGCGAACTGAACATCGTCGCCGGGAAGACCTCCAGCCGCGCCTCCGTTGCCGGCAGCCTGATGGCGCCCGCGCCCTGAGTCCATGAAAAGCCGTCGTCTGATCCTGCTGGCCCTGGCCCTGTCGCTCGCCATTCACCTTGGCGTGCTGGGCTCCGGCCTGCTGCCGGAGGTGCGGCTGGAGCTGCCGCCGGATCAGGATTTGCGCGACATCAGCGTCAAGATGCAGGCGCTGGACGCCGACGAACCGGCAGCCAAGCCGGCACAACAAGGCGCTGTGGCCCAATTGCGGCCGGCCGCGCCCAAACCTGCGCCGGCCAAGCCCGCCGCCAAGAAGGCGGAAGCCTCGGCGCCGCAGGCGGCGTCGGAACCGGTTGTCGCTCAGGCCCAGCCAAGCAAGAACGCCAGCAGCGCGCCGGCGGCGGAGCCCAAACCCGACGCGTCCATGCCCAGCGCGGAGAACAAAATCGCCTCATCGGCGCCGGTCGCCGATAATATGGCAGCGAACGACAAGGACGAGGCCAGCGCGCCGACGGCCGAAGCCGCCGCCGACGATGGCTATCTCCACCCCAAGAGCAAGCTGCGCGGCTTCCCGCGTCAGGCCACGCTGGGCTACCAGGTGTTCTACGGCTCGGCGATGCTGGGCACCGGCACGCTGGACTGGAGCCGCGGAGACGGCGGCTACCGGCTGGATATCAACGCCGCCCCCTTTATCGGGCCCAAGCTGCGCTATCTTTCCGAAGGCCGTTTCAAGAGCAAGACCGGCTTGCTGCCGGACAGCCTTCAAGCCTGGCGCGGCGGTCAAGTCAAAGAGTCCGCGCATTTCGACTACAATGCGGGTCAGCTGCGCTACGGCGATCAAGGCGACAAACAGCTGGATCTGAAGCCCGGCGCGCAGGATGTGTTCAGCCTCGCTTTCCAGTTGGGGCTGAAAGGCGGCGAACTGGGGCCCGAACCCATCCAGATCACCACCGGCAAGAAAGTGTACGAATACCCGATGCACCCCAGCGGCGAGGCCGATTACGACACCGGCGCCGGCAAGATCCGGGTTATCGTGTTCCGCGCCCAAGGCGACGGCGATATCAACGAATTCTGGCTCGCGCCGGAATTCTCCAATCTGCCGGTGCGCATCCAGCGCATCGACAAGGATAAACGGATCGACCTCCGGGCCGTCCGCATCGACGTGAACGGCGCGCCGCAATGGAAGCTGCCGCCGCAACCCACGAGAAAACACAAGAATGACTATTAATCACCATCAACTGAAACATATCGAAACCGTCATCGGCCAGATGATCCGCTTCGACCGGCCGGCCGACGCGGTGCTGTCGGCTTATTTCCGCGAACACAGCAAGCTGGGCGCCAACGACCGCCACATCATCGCGGAAACCGCTTTCGGCGCGCTGCGCCGCCTGCTGCAATTGCGCGCGCTGATCGCGCCGGACAAGGCCACCCCGCGCCGGCTGGCCCTGGTGGCCCTGCTGAAAATCCACAAGCTCAACGTCAAGGAGCTGGGCGAGGCCGCCAGCGCCGGCGAAAAGGAATGGCTGGGCCAGATCAAGGGCAAAGTCCTGCCGGCCAGCCTGGAAGTGGACGCCGAGCTGCCGCAATGGGTGATTGAGCGCCTGGGCGAACAAACACCGGAACAGGTGATCGCGCTGGGCAAGGGCCTGGCGGAAGGCGCGCCGCTGGACCTGCGCGTCAACACCATGAAGATGAAGCGCGACGAATTGCTGGGCCGCTTGCAGGCGGACGGCCTCGAATGCGAGGCCACGCCCTACTCGCCGCTGGGCATTCGTCTGAAAACCAAGCCTTCGCTGGCCAAGCACGAGCTGTTCAAAGCCGGCGTGTTCGAGGTGCAGGATGAAGGCAGCCAGCTGCTGGGCCTGATCACCGGCGCGCGTCGCGGGGAAATGGTTGTCGACTTCTGCGCCGGCGCCGGCGGCAAGACCCTGCTGCTGGGTGCGCAGATGGCCTCCAGCGGCCGCTTGTACGCTTTCGACGTTTCGGAAAAACGGCTGGCCAAGCTCAAGCCGCGCCAAGCGCGTTCCGGCCTGTCCAATGTCCACCCGCAATTGCTGGCCTCGGAAAACGACACCAAGGTCAAACGCCTGGCGGGCAAGGCCGACCGCGTGCTGGTGGACGCGCCTTGCTCCGGCCTGGGCACCCTGCGCCGCAATCCGGACCTGAAATTCCGCCAAAGCCCGGACAGCGTGGCCGAACTGAACGCCAAGCAGGCCTCCATCCTGGCTTCCGCCTCCCGCCTGGTCCGCGCCGGCGGCCGCTTGGTCTACGCCACCTGCAGCTTGCTGCCGCAAGAAAACCAAGACATCGTCGCCGCCTTCCTGGCGGACCACCCCGATTTCAAACTGGTGAAAATGGACGAGGTGTTGGCGGAACAGAAGATCCCGCTACAAATGGGCGACTATCTGGAACTGAAACCGCAGTTGCACAATACCGACGGTTTCTTCGCCGCCGTACTGGAAAAAAACGCCTGAGCATGCCTCAACCCCGGCCGCTGATGCGCCCGGGGTTTGTCTTTCAACTCAATACGCCTTACCATTGAATATTAGAAAAAACTCACATATTCATCCGCAAAGGCCGGCTCCATGCCAGACTCCCCCACTGCCAGACAAGTCCGCAGCCGCGTCCAGCGCCGCCTGCGCTACCTCTACTTGTCCGCAGTCCTGTGGCGCCGCCACATCCCGATCTGGACCGCCGCCATTCTGATTGGCCTGATGGCCAGCGTTTTCGCCAACGGCAGCCATCTGTCGCACGCCATCTTCACCCGCATCTACGATAATTCGCCTTACTGGAGCCTGCTGATCACCCCGGCCGGCCTGGCGCTGGCCATCTGGCTGATGCGACATTACTTTCCCGGCTCCGCCGGCGGCGGCATCCCGCAATCCATCGCCGCGCTGGAAGGCGGCATGCAGGCGCTGCGCGAACGCATTCTGACCATACGCGCCGCGATCGGCAAAATGCTGCTGACCCTGATCGGCATCAGCTCCGGCGCCACTTTCGGCTACGAAGGCCCCATCGTGCAGGTGGGCGCGGCCATCAAATATTCGCTGAACCGCCACGCGGCGCTGCGTCATGAAGGCGCGGCGCGCAGCTTCATTCTGGCCGGCGGCGCCGCCGGCGTGGCCGCCGCCTTCAACGCGCCGCTGGCCGGCATCGTGTTCGCCATCGAGGAAATGGGCCGCACCTTCGACTTGCGCGCCAGTTCCACCATTTTGCTCTCGGTGATCGTGTCCGGTCTCACCGCCACCGCCATCCTCGGCAATTACAGCTATTTCGGCATGGTGTCGGTGAATATGGAGCTGGAGCAGTCCTGGCTCGCCATCCCGGTCTGCGGCATCATCGGTGGCCTGCTCGGCGGCGTCTGCTGCCGCATCATGCTGGCGCTGACCTTGCGCTTGCCCGGCCCGCTGCACGACTGGCGTCTGAAAAAACCGGTGGTGTTCGCCGCCGGCTGCGGCCTGGCCTTGGCGGTGATCGGCATCGCCAGCGACGGCATCACCTTCGGCACCGGGTATTTTCGCGCCCGCGAAATCATCGAGGGCAGCGGCGCCGGCATGCAGGGCTACGGCCTGCTCAAGCTGCTCAGCATGTTCATCAGCTTTATCAGCGCGGTGCCCGGCGGCATGTTCGCCCCATCGCTGGCGGTAGGCGCCGGCTTTGGCTTGAACATGGCCAATCTGCTGCCCTTCCTGCCGCAAACCTTGATCGTGCTCTTGGGCATGGTGGGTTTCTTCGCCGGCATGACCCGCGCGCCGATGACCGGCTTCATCATCGTGATGGAAATGACGGACTCCTCCGCCATGATCATCCCGTTGATGGCCACCGCCCTGCTGGCGTCCAATGTATCGCGGCTGATCACTCGCCGCGCGCTGTACGACGGACAGGTGCACATCTTCCTGCGGCAATGGCACGCGGGCCAGGCCGCATCCGCTGCGAAGCAAATTGACCCGCGGGCGACCGAAAAGTAAAATAACCTATTGAAACGCTCGGGTATTTCTCCGCACAAGCGGCGCCCGCAGCCACATTGACGATCCAAGCAAGGACCACTGAATGAGCGCGCAACAAACCATCCAGCAAACCGTGACCGACAACCCGGTGGTGCTGTTCATGAAGGGCTCGGCCCAATTCCCGCAATGCGGCTTTTCCTCCCGCGCGGTGCAAATTCTCAAAGCCTGTGGCCTTGAACAGTTCGCGACCGTAGACGTGCTTCAGGACGCCGACATCCGCCAGGGCATCAAGGATTTCTCCAACTGGCCCACCATTCCGCAACTGTATGTCAAAGGCGAATTCATCGGCGGCTCCGACATCATGTATGAAATGTTCCAGAACGGTGAATTGCAAGAGCTGCTGAAAGACCTGTAAGCACCTCTCCCAGGTCCCGGCCATGGCCGGGACCTTTGTTTTTGCAGCGGAATTTACCGTTTCGAAAACACCCGCCATGTCATACAATCAGGGTGACATCCGCTTGCCCAATCCAAACCGCCCCATGCCGACACATCAGGAAACCAAAGCCGTCCTCAGCCCCGCCAGCGCCATGCCCATCGAAGAGATCTGGCGCGCGCTGGTCAACGATCAGCTCATCCCCTGGTTCCAACCGATAGTCGAAATCTCCAGCCGGAAGGTGATCGCCGCCGAGGCGCTGGCGCGCTGGCAGCATCCGGCGCTTGGCGTGTTGTCGCCGGTCAGCTTCGTGCCGGCGATGGAAGAGCGCGGCATGATCCGCGAACTCACCGAGCTGATCCTGGAAAAATCGCTGTACGCCTGCAGCGATTGGCAGGAACGCGGCCATGACATTCCGGTCACCATCAACCTGACCTCGATGTCGCTGGACGACGACAGCCTGTGCGAGCAACTGCTGCAGAAAGTGCGCATTCTGGGCCTGGAGCCAGCCAAGCTGACCTTGGAGTTCTCCGAATCCACGTTGCGACAGCACTGGCAGAAAGCCGACGCGCAGCTGGCCCAGTTGCGCACCGCCGGCTTCGGCATCGGCATCGACGAATTCGGCATCGGCGTCACCCTGACCGATAAACTGCTGATCAGCCATTTCAGTCTGTTGAAAGTGGATCGCGCCTTCGTCCAAGGCGTCAGCTCCAACCAGCATCTGCAAGCCATCCTGCGCGAAGACATAAGCCTGGCCAAAGCGTCCGGGCTCACCACGGTGGCCATCGGCGTGGAGGACACCGCCGACCTGGCCACGCTGGCCGAACTAGGCTGCGACGCGGTGCAGGGCTATATCTGCAGCCCGCCGCGGGCCGCCACCGAATTCTTGCAGTGGATTTCGGAATGGGAAAAGGGGTAAAATACGGCCCCATACCAAATACCCCGCACCGGCAGCCCAAGACCTTCCAAGGCTGTCGGCTTCATATAATTAATACCAAGAGCTGCTTTTGGCGCGCCCGCGCCGAAAGCAGCTTTTTGCCAAGGTATGGGAACGTCTCATGAACATCACCGTCGTCCAGCATCCGCTGGTGCAACACAAACTCGGCCTGCTGCGCGAAGCCGACACCAGCACCATGAAATTCCGCCAGTTGACCCAAGAGCTGGCGCGCCTGCTCGCCTATGAAGCCACCCGCGACTTCGAACTGGAAAGCGTCACCATAGACGGCTGGTGCGGCAAGATCGACGTCCAGCAAATCAAGGGCAAGAAAGTTACCGTGGTGCCCATCCTGCGCGCCGGCATCGGCATGCTGGACGGCGTGCTCGACCTGGTGCCTTCCGCCAAGATCAGCGTGGTTGGACTGGCCCGCAACGAGGAAACGCTGGAGCCGGTGTCTTATTTCGAGAAGTTCGTCGGCAATCTGGACGAACGCATCGCCATCATCATCGATCCGATGCTGGCCACCGGCGGCTCGCTGGTCGCCACCATAGACCTGCTCAAGCGCAACGGCTGCAAACAGATCAAGGCCGTGGTGATGGTGGCCGCGCCCGAAGGCGTGAAGATCGTCAACGACGCCCATCCAGACGTGCAGATCTACGCCGCTTCCCTCGACAGCCACCTGAACGAGCACGGCTACATCATTCCCGGCCTGGGCGACGCCGGCGACAAGATCTTCGGCACCAAGCAAGCCTGATCATGAGCCATTCCAGCGCCGCTGCCCCGTTCCGGACGCGGCGTTTTTTTGCGCGCCTCATCCGGTCTCAGCCATGACAATACGCCCCGCGACCGCCAGCGACTTGCCCGCCATCTGCCGCCTTGCCGACGAAATCAATCTGCAGCACCATCTCGCGTTGCCGCACATTTTCGCCGACAACGGCGCCGCAGACCGCGACAGCGCGTTCTGGGCCGGTCAGCTGAACACGCCCAACGCCGCGCTGCTACTAGCGGAGGCCGATGGCGAGGTCACCGCCTTCGTCGCCTTGACCCTGCTGGACCTCACCCTCCCCTTCCTGCTGCCTCGACTCATTTGCCGCGTCGCCACGCTAGTGGTCACGGCGGAGCGGCGTGGGCAGGGCCAGGGCTCAGCCTTGCTGAACGCAGCCGAAGACTGGGCGCGGCGACATTCGGCCGACGAGATCCGGCTAGAGGTGAAGGATTTCAACCAAGCCGCGTTGAACTTCTACTTGCGCCGAGGCCTGGAACCGCAAGCGCGCATTCTCGGCAAACGGCTGCTTTAGGCCATGCCCCCCATTCAGACAGAGACGACCCCAGAGGCTAAAATCATGCTCCAACAAATCAAGCTGGCCGTGTCCGGCGCCCAGATCCTGTTCGTCGCCTTTGGCGCGCTGGTGCTGGTGCCGCTGCTGACCGGCCTCAATCCGGCGATGGCGCTGCTGGGGGCCGGCATCGGCACCCTGCTGTTCCAGTTGTACACCGGGCGCCAAGTGCCGATCTTCCTCGGCTCCTCCTTCGCCTTCATCGGCCCCATCATCTATTCGATGCACACCTGGGGCCAGGGCGCGACGCAGTTCGGCCTGTTCTGTGCCGGCTTCATGTACTTCCTGTTTTCCGCCGTGGTCCGCTGGCGCGGCATGGCCTTCGTCAACCGGCTGCTGCCCCCGGTGGTGATCGGCCCGGTAATCATGATCATCGGCCTGTCGGTGGCCACCGCGGCCTCCGGCATGGCGATGGGCCTCGCCGGCGGCAAGCAGGTCACGCCTTACGCGGTGTCCATGCTGCTGGCGGCGATCTCCCTGACCACCACCATCATCGTGTCCATCTTCGCGCGCGGCCTGTTCAAACTGGTGCCCATTCTGGCCGGCGTCATCGTCGGCTATATCGCCGCCGCGCTGTTTGGCGTGGTGGACTTCGCCAAACTGGCGGACGCGCCCTGGTTCGCGATGCCGGCCTTCCACAGCCCGGAAGTCAACTGGGCGGCCGCGCTGTTCATGCTTCCGGTGGCCATCGCCCCGGCGATTGAACATATCGGCGGCGTGATGGCGATAGGCGGCGTCACAGGCAAGGACTACACCCAATCGCCCGGCCTGCACCGCACCCTGTCCGGCGACGGCCTGGGTGTCTGCGTAGCCGGCCTGATCGGCGGCCCTCCGGTGACCACGTACGCCGAAGTCACCGGCGCGGTGATGATCACCCGCAACTTCAACCCGGTCACCATGACCTGGGCCGCGCTGTTCGCCATCGCCATGGCCTTCTTCGGCAAGTTCAACGCGCTATTGCAGTCCATCCCGCTGCCGGTGATGGGCGGCATCATGGTGCTCTTGTTCGGCACCATCGCCTCCATCGGCCTGAAAACCCTGATCGAGGCCAAGGTGGACCTGATGGAACCGCGCAATCTGGTGATCATCTCGGTGGTGCTCACCTCCGGCATCGGCGGCCTCAGCCTGAAGCTGGGCGATTTCGAGCTGGCCGGCGTTGGCCTTTGCTCGCTGCTGGCCATCGTGCTGAACTTGTTGCTGCCCAAGCAGGCCACCAGTCACGACGGCATCGTCGAGGGCCAGGACATCTAAGATGTCTGTTCATAATCTGCTGCGCTTCGTGAGGCGTGACACGGTGAGTACCGCTTCGAAATGCTCATGTACCACTCGACCATTCCGCTTTCTCAGCGGTTTTCGCCTTGTCTCGCTCTGGCTCGCCAGATTTTGAACTGGCTCTAAGAATCTGCCCGCGGCACGCATGACCAGCCGGCCTCCTCACGGACGCCGGCTTTTTCACGGCCGGAGTTCGCCCGCTTCCACCGCCTGCTCCAAACGCTGAATGAACCACTGCAACGCCTTGCCAGGCTGTGCCTGCTTCCAGGCAAAGCACATCTGGTGGTCCGGACTGTCCTCGGCCACTTCCTTGGCCACCAGATCACCGCTGGCCAGATAAGGCCCCACCATGGAGCGCGGCAGATAGCCGCTGCCCAGGCCGGCCAGGATCACATCCAGCTTGGCGAGGCTGCTGTGCACGGTCAGCACATCCTGACCATCGAGCAAACCTCCGGTGCGCGGCTGCAAGCGTCGTGAAGTGTCGCCTATCGCCACCGCGCGGTGCTGACGCAGCACATGCGGCGGCAGCGGCTTATCCTCCGCCGCCAGCGGATGACCGGCGGCCACCACCAGCACAAAATCGTAACTGCCTATGGTGCGGGTGAAATAGTCGCCGGGAGGCGGCATATTAGGCGCGCCTATCACCAGATCGGCGCGGTCGTCGTACAGGGCGTCCCAAGTGCCGCCAAAAATCTCGCTGCGGAAAATCAGTCGCGTGGCCGAAGCCAGTTGATCGAATTCCGCGATCAACGGGATTACCTGGCCAAAGTCCACCAGATCCCCGATCACGATGCGCAACTGATGCTCCCAGCCCTGGGCTTGCTTGCTAACCCTCAGCTCCAGCTGACGCGCCGCGTCCAGCAGATGGCGGCCGTCCTTGAGCAGACGCTCGCCGGCCGGCGTCAGCCGGGCGCGGTGTCCGCTGCGATCGTATATCTGCACGCCCAAACTCTGTTCCAGCTTCTGCACGGTGTAAGTCACCGCGGAAGGCACCCGGAACAAAGCGTCCGCTGCGGCGGCGAAGCTGCCGTGGTTGTCGATGGCGTCCAGCACCAGCAAAGCATCGAGTGATAGTTTCATATTCAAATTTACTGATGGTTCAGTGCAAATCATTCCGCTATCTGCGGCCAAAAAACATCCTTAATATTCAGTCACTAAGTCGCGCAGCCTGCCAGAGCGGGCAGCCTGACTCCTTAGCGGAACGCCGGATCGATTCTAGCATTTTGAACATCCAGGCTGCCGCCAAGCCACTTAATCACACAAGGATTTTGACCATGTTGAAGCAAACCGTTATCGCCGCCCTGTCCCTGATCGTTCTGTCCGGCGCCGCCGCAGCCGGCGGCGAAGGCGCCAGCAACGCCCGTGAAATGCGCGAGCGCATGCAAACCCAGATCGCCGCCAAGCAGGCGCAAACCCCGGCCCAGGCTCAGCAAGCCAAATAAGCGCGCACCCCACACTTTACAAGGAATTCCCCATGTTGAAACACACCGTTATCGCCGCCCTGTCTCTGATCGTTCTGTCCGGCGCCGCCACAGCCGGCGGCGAAGGCGCCAGCAACGCCCGCGAAATGCGCGAACGCATGCAAGCCCAGATCGCCGCCAAGCAAGCTCCGGCTCCGGCCCAGACCAGCCAGGCAGGCCGCTAATCCAGCTTTGTAAACGCGATCAAAGTTCATTAGCACACGATCACAATCGTTTACCGCACTGCGGCAAAGCCCGCCATAGAATGTCGACTCAAGCCCTGTCGCCGGACCCAAACAATCCGGCCGCGGCAAGATCGCAATGAAAGGAAATCACCATGAAGAAAACCGTACTCACCGCACTATCCCTGATCATCTTGTCCGGCGCAGCCATGGCCGGCGGTGAAGGCGCCAATAACGCCCGCGAAATGCGCGAGCGCATGGATGCCCAGATCGCAGCCAAGCAAGCCGCCGCTTCGCAGCAAACCCCAACAGCCGGTGCTCAGACCAACCAGTCCGCCAGCTAAGATGGCAAGCCGCCCCTCCCGCCCGCGCTCCGCGGCGGGAGGCCAAGCCCCCCGCGAAACGCGATTCACACTCGTTTGCAAATTGATCGCCGCCATGACCGGACAAAGTCCCGGCACTCACTAGAATTCAATGGCGATGCAGGCCGCTAGCACAGCGACAAGCCTCGCCAGGCCCTTAGCCGACCTCCGTCGACGCCCTGCGCCGAGCCGGTCGACCGGTCGATTTGCCATGAAAGGAAACATCATGCTGAAGAAAACCGTACTGACCACTCTGTCCCTTATCCTGCTGTCCAGCGCCGCGATGGCGGGCGAAGGGTTGTCCAATATGTGGGAAATGCGCGCGCGCATGGACGCGCAATTGCAAGGACAGCAGCAGCAAGCGCCGCAAGCGCAAGACGCCACAGGCAAGTAAACCGCGCGACACTCAGCCAGCGCCTGCCTACCGCAGGCGCTTTGTCATTCCAGCCCGCGCAGCCGTGCCATGATCAGCGTGTCCTCATAGCGTCCGGCGCGCAATTGCTCCTTGCGTCTGCGTCCCTCCAGCTCAAAGCCGAACTTGCGATACAACGCTATAGCCGGCTCATTGTCGTGCACCACGGCCAGTTCCACCCGCAGCAGCCCCAGCCAATTATCCGCTAGCCCAAGCACCGCCCTCAGCAATGCCGATCCCACGCCGCGACCGTGCCATTCCGGATGCACCACGATAAACAGGCTGGCCGTATGCCGGATGCGCGGGCGTTCACCACAAATCAGACCGGCATTGCCTATCACCCGGCCATCGCTGTTACAGGCCACCAGGGAATGCACATGTGGTTGCGCTTGCGCCAGCTTGCGCCGCCAGTCTTCAACCGATTGGTAAGGCAGCTGCAAGGTATTGGCCACCACCTCCTCGAACACCATCATCGCCGCCAAGGCCGGCGCATCCTCCGGCTCAACCTTCCTGATCAGTAAATCGTGCATAACATTCCCCCGAAGATTGCAATTCAGAAATCACCATCATGACTGGGAGAAGCTTGCAACGGCAAGAACAATGACAATCAGATGCCGTGATGGCGCATGTCCGGGCCAAAAGCGGTATCCTGAACACCGCGACCAAGACCAATAAGCAAAAGGAGAATAGGATGCTGATGCACAAGGAACAGGCCAGCCTGCTAGTGGTGGACATCCAGGAAAAGCTGGCGCCGGCGGTAGTGGACGCGGCCGGCATGGCGGCGCGCTGTCGCTGGCTGATAGGCGTGGCCGCCGATCACGGCCTGCCGGTAGTGTTTTCCGAGCAATACCCGCGCGGCCTGGGGCATACCCTGCCGGAACTGCTCGCCCAAGCGCCCGACTCGCAAGTGGTAGAGAAAACCCACTTCTCCTGCGTTGCGGCGAACTGTCTGCCGGAAACAGTCCTAGTCCGGCCTCAAACCATCGTTTGCGGCATGGAGGCCCACGTTTGCGTGCTGCAAACCGTGCTGGAACTGCTGGAACTGGATAAACAGGTCTTCGTGGTGGCGGACGCGGTATCCAGCCGCAAGGTGTCCGACATTGAGCTGGGTTTGCAGCGGATGCGAGACGCCGGCGCCGTCATCGTCAGCAAGGAAATGGTGTTGTTCGAATGCCTGCGCCAAGCCGGCGGAGAGCACTTCAAACGAATGAGCCAGCGTTACCTGGTGGGCGAGCAGCCATAACGCAAAAATGAAACGGGGCCGTCGGCTTCGCCGATCGACCCCGATCCAAGGCGGCTTTGCCGCTCTCTTATCCCCTTTGGAGACTGGCGCGAGACACCGGGCCATGCCCTGGCGTCACCAGATCGCTTTATATTTAGCAATTGCCGTGCCAAGTTAACAGTAACTGGCCAAGCCATTGATTAATTAATACCTTTGCAACACAAGACCGCTCAAAGCATGGTGTAATGAATGTCTGCGGACACAAGTTGCACCAAATAAAGGCAAAAACCCCAATAGATCGCACCAAAAAAGTGCAATGCGCGGCGACGGTCTGAACTTTCTCAACCTCTCCTACGCCTAATATCCGACTACACTCGGCGGTTTTGCATCCGGCCCAGATCTGCTCCACAGGCCACCTGCAACACCCCGCCACTCAACGGGCAGCCGCCGCAGCCCGCCACGATAACGACAATAGGAAAGCACATCATGCAAGCAAGCGTTTTCAAGGACATTCTCAACACCCTGCCCGCCGTCGACGATATCCGCGCCATCGTGCTGCTGGACGCCAGCGGCGAGCCGGTCGGCCGTTTGGAGAATCAGCCCGGCACCGCCGGTTCGGTACGCGTCTACCATGCCCTGATCAAGAACCACGGCCACATTGACCGCAAGGCCGCGCGCGAAGGGCTGGCGCTTTACGCTGAACATACGCCGGACGCCCGCGCCAATCCGGGCAAGCACCCCAATATCGACCGCCTGCTGTCCATCGCCGAGGCCGACGCCCCCGGCCTGCGCGCGCGCCTGGTACTGAATCAGGACGACTGAAACGCCCCGCGCGCCCAAACAAAAAGCCCGCTCGGATGAGCGGGCTTTTTCGTAAAGCGATTCCCGAAAGCGGAAATTAAGCTTCGGCAACAACCACGATCTTGATCGGGGTAACAACGTCGTGATGCAGAGCGATCTCGATGTCGTACTCACCGATGGCCTTGAACGGGCCGTTCGGCAGGCGAACTTCGAAACGCTTAACCGGCACGCCGAAGGCGGTCACGGCTTCAGCAACGTCGACGTTGGTCACGGAACCGAACAGACGACCGTCAACGCCGGCTTTCTGAGCGATGGTGACAACCGCTTCGTTCAGCTTCTCGGCGCGGACCTTGGCGTCAGCCAGGATCTCGGCTTGCTTGGCTTCCAGTTCGGCGCGGCGAGCGTCGAACTCTTTCAGGTTGGCTTCGGTAGCGCGCTTGGCTTTGCCTTGCGGAATCAGGAAGTTACGACCGTAACCATCCTTGACTTTAACCACATCACCCAGTTGACCCAGGTTGGCAACTTTTTCGAGCAGAATGATTTGCATCTTTTAAGTTCCTTTCCCGGCTTAGTGCTGGTCGGTGTACGGCAGGAAGGCCAGGAGGCGAGCACGCTTGATAGCAGTGGTCAGCTGACGCTGGTAGCGGGCCTTGGTGCCGGTGATGCGAGCCGGGATGATTTTGCCGTTTTCGGCGATGAAGTCTTTCAGGAGATCAACGGATTTGTAGTCGATTTCCTTGATGCCTTCTGCCGTGAAGCGGCAGAACTTCTTGCGCTTGAAGAGTTGACGAGCCATTTTGACTAACCTTTTACAAATTCAACATATTCGATATTGAGCACTAACCGCGGATTCCTGAGGCTGCGCTGGGACAGAAAGCCGGTGAGGTTCACCGTGTTTCCCGCCAGTTTCCCGGAAAACTTCCGGGCTTCTTCGCCTATCAGCACGGCCTGTATTTCGCAGGCTACATCCCGATCAAAACCGTGAGCTGTCTGTCTGGACTGATGCTTGAGCCACATTTCCAATACCGGCAAGCCGGCGGGGGTGTATCTCAGCGCATCCTCGCGGTCGACCGTGGCGGTCAGAGCCAGACGGTTCTGCAAGACCTCGCTCCTCGCCAATTAGGCGGAAGCTTCAGCCTCGGCTGCCGGCTGCTGGGCGTCCAGCAGGTTCTTGGCCTTTTCGTCCTTCATCATCGGGGACGCTTCGGTAACCGCGCGATCCAGCTTGATGGTCAGGTGACGCAGAACAGCGTCGTTGAACTTGAAGGCGTGTTCGATCTCGGCCAGGGTTTCGGACTGGCACTCTACGTTCATCAGAACGTAGTGAGCTTTGTGCAGCTTCTGGATCGGGTAAGCCAGTTGACGGCGGCCCCAGTCTTCCAGACGATGGATCTTGCCCTCAGCGGCCAGAACCATGCCCTTGTAGCGCTCGATCATGGCCGGAACCTGTTCGCTCTGGTCCGGGTGGACGATGAACACGATTTCGTAATGACGCATGTTAACTCCTTGTGGCTATTGAAGCCTTTTGCCATGCAGTTGCAAAAGGCAAGGGGTTGAAACCGCAGCATTCTACGCGCTTAGGCGGTGACAAGCAAATAAAATCAGTGCCTTCCGCGCCGCGTGGTATGCGTATGTGGCAAAAACGGCGGCCTGGCTTCTGCAAGAGCGCCGAGGGCGTGGACAAACGGATTCTCAGAGCCTGTTAAAAGGCTCGCGATCCAGGGCGAGGCAAGGCGAAAACGAGCGAAAAAGCCGAGTGTACGAGGGGTACATGAGCATTTTGAGCTTGTACTCACCGTGCAACGCTCCACGAAGCGCAGCAGACTTTGAACAAGCTCTCAGAGCTTTTTGTCACGCGAGATGTCCATCACCACCCCATTGCTCAAGGTCACGGTGGTGGTGTAGGGAACCTCGTCGTTGGCAAGCCAGGACAGCGTGCGGGTGCTGGTTTCCACCACCGCGTTGGCGTCCTTGGTTTTGACCGTCGGACCGTTGCTGCTGTAGTCGGGGGCGCCGGTCTGAGATACCAGCTCGGCCTCGGACATGCCCTTATGCAGCTTGATGTAGACCTCGAACGGGATCGGCCCCGCCGTGGCCAGCGCGGAAACGAGAGAAAGCAAAACAGCGAGCGGGGTTTTCATACGTACTCCTTTGCGACGGCGCGGTTCAGCGCACTTTTTTGACCACATCTATCAGTTCGGTCACCATGCCGGTGGCGTCGCCCTGATGCAGCGCGCGCGCCACGCAGCCTTTCATGTGATTTTCCAGCAGTTGCATGGACACCGCGTCCAACGCCGACTTCACCGCCGCCACTTGGGTCAGGATATCCACACAGTAGCGATCCGCCTCCACCATGCCGCTGATGCCGCGCACCTGGCCCTCGATGCGCGCCAGCCTCTTGATCAGCGCGCTCTTCCCCGGCTGCACCACGGTTTTATCGGAAAGCGGGGCCGCTGCGTCGCAACAGCCGTCCTGCGGTTTTTCTTGCGTCATGTCCATCCTAATCCAAGCGGGTTCAAAGCGAGCCCGGCCATGCTTAAAACAGGCCGGGCAACAATCATTGTGACGCAGTTGCGCACGGCCGCCTAGGCCTCTACTTTCAGCATGCCCATCATCCCGGCGTCCTCGTGTTCGAGGATGTGGCAGTGGAACATGCGCAGGCCTGGCATGTCCTGACGGAAACGCAGTCGCAGCGTCTCCCCGGCGGAGACATTGGCCACGTCGCGCCAGGCCAGGAAAGGTTCATCGCGCCAGACGCCGTCCTTGCGGCGCGCCAGCGCCTGGAACTGGGTGCCGTGAATGTGGAAGGGGTGGTCCATATCCGCTTGGTTCACGATCTCCCACTCTTCCACCAACCCCACCTTGCCCACAAAGTCAGCCCGTTCCATATCGAAGGTCTTGCCGTTGATCAGGAACATCGCGGCGGGATTGGCCATGTCCTCGGACAGTACCACTTTACGCCGCACCGCGGGCTCGCCCAAGAGCTTGATCTCTCGCAGTCTCGCCGGCAGCGGCGCCGTGGTTTCGGTCGCGGCTCCGCGACGCAGCTCCAGCAGCGTCAAGGTGTCTTCCTGCTCGGCCGACATCATCTTGCCGCGCCGATACGGCAGGGCCAACAGGCCGGCACCCTGGCCAGACGCGAAGCGTCCGGTCACCACTAATTCGGCGCGGCCGCCGGGCGGCAGCAACAGGCTGTCTATGCGGCGCGGCCGCTGCAGCAGGCCGCCGTCGCTGCCGACCAGTTCCAATTCGTGGCCGGGCAGGGCCAACTTGAGCACGCGCGCGCTGGTGGCGTTCCAGATCCGCCAGCGCTGACGCTCGCCCGCGCCCAGCGTCAAATGCGGTCTCCAAGCGCCGTTGACCAACACGAACTGGCCTTCGCGGCCATCCATGCGATCGGCTTCGCTGCTGGCCGCGATCTTGCCTTCGGCGTCCAACTTCAGGTCCGACAACACCAGCCGTTGCTCCGGCAGATGCGCCAGCGGATCGCTGCGGCTCTTGACCACAAACACGCCGGCCAGGCCCATATACACCTGCTCGGCGGTATGTCCGTGCGGATGCGGGTGATACCAATAGCTGCCGGCGCAGCCTTGCGGCAAGATGAAACGGTATTCGCGGCTTTGCCCAGCCGGGACCGGATCTTGTGGGTTGCCGTCCTGATCCGCGGGAATCGGCAGGCCATGCCAATGAATGGTGGTGGGCTGGGACAGGCGGTTTTCGAAATGCAACCGCACTTCGTCGCCTTCAAACACTTCTATCGTTGGTCCCGGCACCTGGCCGTTATAGCTCCAGAACACGGTGGCGGGCTTGCCCGGCAGCAGCGGCAGCGCTTGCGCGCCGGCGCTCAAAGCAGCTTGAAACACGCCGGGGTCCGCGCTCTGATTGCGCAGCAGCGGCAGGGCCGGCAAGGCAAGGCCCGCCGGCAGGCCAAGGCCGGCCGCGGCCGGCGCCGTCTCCGCTCCCATCGCGCCATGCCCCATCGCCGCATGATCGATGGCGGACGGCTGCGCCGCCCAGGCCTGCCGCAGCAGCGGAACCAAGGCCAACGCCGCGCCGGCGCCGATGAATCCACGTCTATCCATCACTGCATTCCTTTCTCAATAGGATACCCAGGTAAGGTATCAACAAGACTGTGGCGGCGCTAGATCGGTTCCAAATTCTGTCTACTTTTTTAGGACGGCATCTGATCACAGTCAAACCGAGCGCCCAAAGAAAAGCCCCCGCGTTGCGGGGGCCTGGTTTTTCGGGACAACCGGAATCAGTCGGCCTTGGCCTGGGCCAGCGTGCGCTGACGACGGCTTTCCGACAGCACCATGCCGGCGGATACCGACACGTTCAGGCTCTCCACGGTACCGAACATCGGAATGGACACCAGCACGTCGCAGTGTTCGCGGGTCAGCCTGCGCATGCCCTCGCCCTCCGAGCCCATCACCCAGGCCAGCGGGCCGGCGGCGTCGCAGTGATAGAGGTCGGTGTCCGCCTCCATGGTGGTGCCGGCAATCCAGATGCCGGCGTCTTTCAGGTCTCGCAAAGTGCGCGCCAGATTGGTGACCGTGATATAGGGAATCACTTCCGCCGCGCCGCACGCTACTTTGGACACAGTGGCGTTGAGGCCGGCGGAACGGTCCTTGGGCGCGATCACCGCGTGCGCGCCCATCGCGTCCGCCACCCTCAGGCAGGCGCCCAGATTGTGCGGATCAGTCACGCCGTCCAGAATCAGCAGCAAGGCCGGCTCGCTCAGATTGTCCAGCACGTCGTCCAGGTGCACGAAATTGCGGCTGGCGTCTATGGTGGCCGCCACGCCCTGGTGGCGGGCGTTGCCGGTCATGCTGTCCAAACGTTCCTTATCGACGATGTGCAGCTTGATGCCTTCCTCGGCGGCCTTGTCTATCACCGCCTTGGCGCGGGCGTCGTGGCGGCCGCCGGCCAGCCAGATTTCCAGCAGGCTCTTGGGGTTCTGCCACAAACGGGCATTGATGGCGTGAAAGCCGTGGATCAGGCGTTTGTTGCTCATGGCGATTCTCTAATGACAATCCCGCCATTTTAGAGCGCGCGGCGGTTCAGGGCAAAACCGGCTTGCTTTCAGCTGCCCAGCACGTCCACGCCGGACATCAGCTCCAGTTGCCGCTGCTCGCCCACGGCGACGATGCCGGCCAGCAAGGCAGGCAATTCTGCCGCCGGCACCGGGCGGCCGAAATGATAGCCCTGCAACAAGGCGCAACCCTTGCTGGTAAGGAATTGCGCCTGGCGCTCGCTCTCCACCCCCTCCGCCACCACCTGGAATTGCAGCTTGCGCGCCATCGCCAGGATGGCCTCGGCGATGGCGGCGTTGTCGCCGTCGTCCGGCAAGCCTTCGACGAAGGATTGGTCAATCTTCAAGGTGTCCAGCGGGAAACGCTTCAGATTGGACAATGAGGAATAACCCGTGCCGAAATCATCGATGGACAAGCCCACGCCCAAGGCCTTCAACTCGCCCAGTTGGCGCACCGCCTCCACCGGGTTGAGCATGATCATGCTTTCGGTGATTTCCAGCTCCAGCCGCACGGCGGACAGGCCCGCGGCCCTCAGCGCGTCCGCCACCTTGAACGGCAGCATCTGCTGTTCAAACTGGCGCGCGGACAGGTTTACCGCCAGCCGCGGCACCGACAAGCCCTGACGGTCCCAAGCCGCCAATTGGCGGCAGGCCTCCTGCAGCACCCAGTCTCCGATGGGCTTGATCAGGCCGGTTTCCTCGGCCAGCGGAATGAAGCGGCCCGGCGACACCAAACCCAGTTGGGGATGGCGCCAGCGGATCAGCGCCTCCGCGCCCAGCA
The DNA here is from genome assembly GCF_052805975.1 of Chromobacterium sp. W521. NCBI lineage: Bacteria > Pseudomonadati > Pseudomonadota > Betaproteobacteria > Neisseriales > Chromobacteriaceae > Chromobacterium > Chromobacterium sp. W521. The sequence goes on along the minus strand of NZ_JBRBAF010000004.1, from coordinate 181,272 downwards.
CCTGGCGGCTGACAGCATCCACCTGCGGCTGGTAGTGCAGCTCCAGTTCGCCCCGCTCCAAGGCCAGGCGCAAACCGTTCTCCAACAGCAGGCGTTCGAAGGTCTGGGTGTTCATTTCAGCGGCAAAGAACTGATAGGTGTTCTTGCCCGCCTCCTTGGCGCGGTACATCGCCACGTCCGCGTTCTTGAGCAGGGTCTGGGCGTCGGTGCCGTCGTTGGGGTAGACGCTGATGCCTATGCTGCCGGTAACGTAGACCTCGTGATTTTCCAGCCGCAGCGGCTGGCCCAGCGCCGCCAGCGTGTCCTCCGCGGCGGCCACCAAGGCGGCGGCGTCCTTGAACCCTGTCATCACCAGAGTAAACTCGTCGCCGCCCAGCCGCGCCAGCAGGCCGCGCGCGCCCACTGCCCGCTGCAAGCGCAATGCCGTCTCGCGCAACAATTCGTCGCCGGCCTGATGGCCAAAGGAGTCGTTGATCAGCTTGAAGCGGTCCAGATCGATGAACATCACCGCAAGCGAGCCGCTGACGCAATCCAGGCTGATGATGGCTTCATCCAGCCGCGCGGTCAGACTGCTGCGGTTGGGCAGTTGCGTCAGCGGATCGTGATTGGCCAGGAACTGCAAGCGTTCCTCGGATTGCTTGCGCAAGGTGATGTCGGAAAACACCGCCACATAATTGCTGAGCGCGCCGCCGGCGTCGCGCACCGCCGAAATCGCCAGCTCCGCCGGATACCACTCGCCGCTCTTGCGGCGGTCCAGCATCTCGCCCTGCCAATGGCCGCCGCCCGCCAGCGCTTCCAGCATCGCCTGCCGGCCCAACTGCTTCTGATCCCCAAAGATGCGCGACACCTTCCCCAGCGCCTCGGCCTCCGCGTAACCGGTAATCCGGCTGAAAGCGTGGTTGACCGCGATGATGCGCGCCTCGGCGTCCATCAGCAGAATGCCTTCCGCCGAGTTTTCAAACACCTTGGCAGCCAGCCGCAGATTGGCGTCCGCCGCCAGCCGTTCGGAAATATCCATCACCACGCCGATGATGGCTTTCTTGCCCTCGTAATCGAACAAGCGGCTGTGAATCTCCACATCCACCACCACGCCGTCCTTGCGCACCGCGCGGGTGCCGTATTGCAGCACCGCGATGTTCTCGCGGTAGCGCTTGACGATCTGCTGGCGGATGCGCGCCGCCTCGCCCGGCACCAGCAACAGATCCATCGCCATGCCTTCCAGCTCCTTGGGCTGATAACCCACAATGGCCGCCAGCTTGGGGTTGGCGTAGATCAGCTTCTCGTCCTGCAAGATGTAAATGCCCACCAGCGATTGCTCCACCAGCGCGCGGTAACGCTCCTCCGCCTCCCGCTTGGCCTTTTGTTCCTGGCGGGTCTGAGTGATGTCGGTGTCCACGCTGCCCACCCCGGCCGGGCGGCCATGAGCGTCGAACAGGGGAAACTTGGTGACCAGCAAATGGCTAAGCACCCCATTGAACAGGAAGCTCTCTTCAAACTGGCGCGGCTCCAGGCAGGACAGCACCACCGCGTCCTGCGCGCGGATTTGCGCGGCGTCCGCCGCGTCGAACAGCTCTTCCACCGTCAAGCCCTGCATGCCCTGCGGCGAGCGGCCCACCCGACGCGCATAAGCGGCGTTGGCCAGCAGAAAGCTGCCGTCCAGCCCCTTCAGCGACATCATATTGGGGCTGTTGTTGACCAGGGATTCCACCCTGGCGCGAAATTCACGCAGCGCGCTCTCGTTCTGGCGATGGCCATCGGCCAACACCGATACCAGCAGAGTCGCGCAACTCAAGGCCAAGGTCAGCGCCACCTCGCTGGCGCCGTTGAGCACGCTGGCGTGCATGGTCAACTCCGGCGCCAGCACGTACAGCGACAGCAGGCCGAGCACCCAGGCGCCAACCAGCGCCGCGCCGCGGAAACCCACGCGGAATGCCGCCCACAACATAAGAGGAAAGAACACCAGTTGGCAGGGCAGCGAATAAGCGAGGCTACTGCCCAGCAGGCTAAGCCACGCCACGTTGGCCAAAGCCAGGATCAGGCCGGTTTCCAACACCTGACGCCGCGTCGGCGTTGCGCCGGACGCATACAAGGCCGGCGGCACGCACAAGGACAGGGCCAGCCCGGACACGCCCCAAGCCTGCGCCGCCCACGACCACAAACCCTCCATGCCGAACCAGCGCCATCCGGCGCCGGCGGCCAAACCGGCCAGCAGCACCGACGGATAGCAGGCCAAGCGCAGCAGCAGCCGCAACAAGTCCGCCGGCTGACGCACCGCCAGCCCTCCGCGCAAGCCGGCCGCGTACAGACCGGGCGCCAACGCGTACAGGCTGATCAGCAGCAGTGCGGCCCATTGCGGTGACGACCATTGAGCGGCCAGGGCGGCGGCGGCCACCGGCCACCACCAGGACTGCCGCCAGCCGCGACGCAAAAGACGATAACTCCATACGCCGTGAGCCAGAAAGGCCGCCAGCGAAAACCCCAATACCGGCTCGCGCGGCCAGAATGCCGTGCACGCCAAAAACCCGAGAAACACCGCCGCGTCCCGGCAAGCCGATCCGACTGTCACACCACCCCGCCCCCGTTCGCGCCGGCGCTCTGCCGCGCGCCGCAATTAACTTTGCATTAAAAAATCAAATGCATATATGCCAAATGAAAAACAAAACCACCCGACTGACATACAATATATGCAATTGCCGGATGCAGCCAGACAATGCCGATGAAAATATTCACCCCGCCGAACACAAGCCGCGCCGACCTTGCGCAAGCCCAGCGAACGGCGCGCGGCGGACGGCTGCTATAATCCCGAAACCGCCAAGCCCGAAACCGCCAAAACTAGTGAAGCAGCATGTTGGATAATCTCCCGCGGATACCTCCCGCCAGTCAGAAAACTCGTCACGGACGCCTGCCCGCCGGGCTGGACGCCAACATCGTCGCCCGCCTCGCAGCCCAGCGGCGTCCGCTGCTCATCCTCGCCGCCGACGCGCAATCCGCCCAACGCCTGCAAGCCGAGGCCCCATTCTTTGCGCCCTCGCTGCGCGTGGCGCTGCTGCCGGACTGGGAAACCCTGCCCTACGACCACTTCTCCCCCCACGGCGAACTGGTCAGCGAACGGCTGGCCACCTTGTGGCAGATCCATCAGCGTGAATGCGATGTGATCATCGCCCCGGTCGGCACTGCGATGACACGGCTGGCGCCGATAAGCTATTTGCTGGGACGCACCTTTTTCCTGCAGGCCAAGCAGCGGCTGGACGTGGAACAGCTGCGCGCCAATATGGTCACCGCCGGCTACCACCACGTCACTCAGGTGATGGCCCCGGGAGAATTCTCCATCCGCGGCGGCTTGATCGATCTGTTCCCAATGGGTTCGGCGCTGCCTTACCGCATCGATCTGTTCGACGACGAAATCGACAGCCTGCGCACCTTCGATCCGGACAACCAGCGTACCCTGTACCCGGTACCGGAAATCCGGATGCTGCCGGCGCGCGAGTACCCGGCGGATGAAAGCGGCGTCACCGCCTTCCGCCAGCGCTACCGCGAACGCATCGAAGGCGACCCCAGCAAAAGCCGCATCTATAAAGACGTCTCTCAAGGCCTGTGGCCGGCCGGCATCGAATACTTCCTGCCGCTGTTCTTCGACGACACCGCCACTCTGTTCGACTACTTGGGCGACGACGCGCTGATTGTGTTGCACCATGATGTGCAACACGCCGCCAACGTCTTCTGGCAAGACGTGGAAAGCCGCTACGACATGGCGCGCGGCGATCTGGAACGCCCGGTACTGCCGCCGGCCGACATTTTCCTGCGTCCGGACGAACTGATGGCGCGGCTCAAACCCTACGCCCGCATCGAACTGGCCGGCGACGGCGAACTCGCGGAAGGCTGCGCTCCTCTGCCGGAGCTGGCGGTGGAACGCCGTGCCGAGCAGCCTCTGCATAAGTTGGACGCTTTCATCCGCAGCGGCCGTCAGCGTATCCTGATTACCGTGGAAAGCCTGGGCCGCCGCGAAACCGTCCACCAGTTCCTGCAAGAGCACGGCATTAAGCCGCGCCCGGTGGACGGCTGGGCCGAATTCATCGCCGGCGACATGCCGCTGGCGCTCTGCGTGGCACCGCTCTACACCGGTTTCGCCCTGCCCGGCGCCGGCATCGCCGTAGTCACCGAATCCGAGTTGTACCAGCATGTGGCGCGCAGCCACGCCCGCCGCAAAAGCGCGCGCGCCGGTTCCGACTCCATGCTGCGCGACCTGGCCGAAGTCAAGGCGGGGGATCCGGTGGTGCATGAGCAGCACGGCATCGGCCGCTACGTGGGCCTGGTGTCCATGGACCTGGGCGAAGGCGAAACCGAACTGATGCAACTGGAGTACGCGGATAGCGCCACCCTCTATGTGCCCGTCAGCCAACTGCACCTGATCTCCCGCTACGCGGGCGGCGCGGCGGACCAGATCCACCTGCACAAGCTGGGCAACCCGGCCTGGGAAAAAGCCAAGAAACGCGCCGCGGAAAAAGCCCGCGACACGGCCGCGGAACTGCTCAACCTTTACGCGCAACGCGCCGCGCGGGAAGGCCACAGCTTCAGCCTGTCCCATCAAGACTACGATGCCTTCGCCGCCGGTTTCGGCTTCGAAGAAACCCCGGACCAGGCCAGCGCCATCGAAGCCGTGGTTCAAGACATGTGCTCCGGCAAGCCGATGGACCGGCTGGTCTGCGGCGACGTCGGCTTCGGCAAGACCGAGGTGGCGCTGCGCGCCGCCTTCGTCGCTGTCCTTGGCGGCAAACAGGTGGCAGTGCTGGTGCCCACCACCCTGCTGGCGGAACAGCATTTCCAGAATTTCTCCGACCGCTTTGCCGACTGGCCGGTGAAAATCGCAGAACTCTCCCGCTTCCGCAGCGCCAAGGAAAGCAAGGCTTCGCTGGCCGGCCTGGCCGATGGCAGCGTCGACATCGTCATCGGCACCCACAAGCTGGTGCAGCCGGACATCCAGTTCAAGAATCTGGGCCTGGTCATCATCGACGAGGAGCACCGTTTCGGCGTGCGCCAGAAAGAACAGCTCAAACGGCTGCGCGCCAATGTGGACGTGCTGACGCTGACCGCGACGCCGATTCCGCGCACCCTGTCGATGGCGCTGGAAGGGCTGCGCGACTTCTCCGTCATCGCCACCGCCCCCAGCCGCCGGCTGGCGGTGAAAACCTTCGTCAGCCCGATGGCCAACGGCGTGATACGCGAAGCGGTGCTGCGCGAACTCAAACGCGGCGGCCAGGTGTTCTTCCTGCACAATGAGGTGGACACCATAGAAAACATGCGGGAAAAGCTGGCGGAACTGGTGCCGGAAGCTCGCATTGGCGTGGCCCACGGCCAATTGCGCGAGCGCGAGCTGGAACAAGTGATGCGCGACTTCCTGCAGCAGCGCTTCAATGTGCTGCTGTGCTCTACCATCATTGAAACCGGCATCGACATCCCCAACGCCAACACCATTCTGATCAATCGGGCCGACAAGTTCGGCCTGGCCCAACTGCACCAGCTGCGCGGCCGCGTCGGCCGCAGCCATCACCAGGCCTATGCCTATCTACTGACCCCGGAAGGCATCACCAAGGACGCGATGAAACGGTTGGAAGCCATTCAGATGTCCGAGGAGTTGGGCGCAGGCTTCTACTTGGCGATGCACGACCTGGAAATCCGCGGCGCCGGCGAGGTGCTGGGCGAAGGCCAATCCGGCGAAATGCAGGAAGTGGGTTTCTCTCTGTTCACCGAAATGCTCAAACAGGCGGTGCGCGACCTCAAAAAAGGACGCACTCCGGACCTGGACGCGCCACTGGGCGTCACCACTGAAATCAATATGCACAGCCCGGCGCTGCTGCCGGACGGTTATTGCCCCGACGTGCACGAACGGCTGGTGCTGTACAAGCGGCTGGCCACCTGCGAGAGCGAGCAGGAAATCGACGACATCCACGAAGAACTGATCGACCGCTTCGGCTTGCCGCCGCAAACCGTCAAGACCCTGATAGACAGCCACCGCCTGCGCCTGCTGGCCAAGCCGCTGGGCGTGCAAAAGCTGGACGCCAGCGAGGTGGCCATCCAGGTTCATTTCGTCAAGAACCCGCCGATAGACCCGATGAAGATCATCCAATTGCTGCAAACCAAGCGCAATTACCGGCTGGCGGGCCAGGACAAGCTGCGCGTGGAGGCCGATATCCAGGACGTGGCGCTGCGCGTGGTCAGGGTCAAGGAACTGCTGAAGGAGCTGAGCTCCTGAACATCTGTTTACGATCTGCTACGCGTCGGCGATACGGCGTTGCGGCGGATCGTGAACTAAGGCCCAAAAAGGAAAATTCCGAGCTCTGCCTAAACGCGGACAGGGAAATCCAAAAGCATAACCGGCCAACAAAGCCAACCCGCCGGCATCCGGTTCGGATGAAAGAAGAAAGCGCTTACTTGAGCAATATCAAGACAAACGAGGACAGCGACTCTGAGGGAAAAGGCCTTGTCCCTTGTTTTTACAGGAAAAACTATTGTCACAGGATTGAAACGGAAAACCCTGTGGATAACTTTGTTGATAAAACTGTGCAAATATGCTCTCAAGCCAAGCTCCAGGCCGTTTTTAGGCTTAGTCCGCCCTGGATAAGAAAACAATCAAGTTATTGATTTTATTGAATTTTTTAGAGATATCAAACGCTACACAAGCCAAGACTCAACTCGCTTTAGCTGAAAATATTTTCCACCCCCCGCTGTGGATCACTTGACAACCATGTTTTTTACCACACCCCAGAACGACGTCATCAGCGTCTCCTCCCTCAACCGCATGGCGCGCGATCTACTGGAAAGCGGACTGCCGCCAATGTGGATAGGCGGAGAGATTTCCAACCTCACCCTGGCCGCGTCCGGACACGCCTATTTCTCCTTGAAAGACGGCGGCGCCCAAGTGCGTTGCGTGATGTTTCGCGGCAAAGTGTCGCAACTGCCCTTCCGCCCGGCGGAAGGCATGCAGGTGGAGCTCAAGGGCACCGTCACCCTGTACGAGGCACGCGGTGATTTCCAGATCAACGTCGATCAGATGCGTTCCGCCGGCCTGGGCCGTTTGTACGAGGCTTTTGAAAAGCTCAAGGCCAAGCTGCAGGCGGAAGGCTTGTTCAACCCCGCGCACAAGCGCCCGCTGCCGCCGCACCCCGCCGCCATCGGCATCGTCACCTCGCCGGCCGCCGCCGCCTTGCGCGACGTGGTCAGCACCCTGCGCCGCCGCATGCCCGGCATCCCGGTCATTCTCTACCCGGCCCAAGTGCAGGGGGAAGGCTCCGCCCAGCAAGTGGCCGACGCCATCCGGCGCGCCGGCGAGCGGCGCGAAGTGGACGTGCTCATCGTTTGCCGCGGCGGCGGCAGCATCGAAGACCTGTGGTCGTTCAACGAAGAAATCGTCGCCCGCGCCGTGGCCGCCAGCCCCATTCCCACCGTCAGCGGCGTCGGCCACGAAACCGACTTCACCATCTGCGACTTCGTGGCCGACAAGCGAGCGCCCACGCCCACCGCCGCAGCGGAGCTGGTCTCCCCCAGCCGCGAGCACCTGAGTGCTCAGCTCGAAACCGCCAAGCGCGGGCTGGAGCGCGCGCTCGGCCGCTTGCTCACCGACAAGTCTCAGCAACTGGACTACCTTGCGCGCCGGCTAGCTCACCCGGGCGAAAAGCTGCAACGCCAGCGCGAGGCGCTCCAGCGTCAGCAAGAGCGGCTGCAACGCCGGCTGAGCGGTCTGTTTGAACAACGGCGCTGGGCGCTGCAACTGGCGGACAGCAAGTTGCAACGCCGTCGGCCGGACCTGGCGCATGCAGTCCAAGCCATGGACCGTTTGCAAACCCGGTTGCAACGCGCGCGCCAGGACCTGCTCAACCGGCAAACTCAGAAGCTGGACACCCTGGCCGCCACCCTGCTGGCGCTCAACCCTGAAGCGGTGCTGGCCCGCGGTTACGCCATCGTGCAAAAACAGGACGGCACCGCGGTCAAATCCCCGGAAGAGCTGCGCAACCGCGAGCGGGTTTCCCTGCGCCTGGCCGAAGGCAGCACCGAAGCGCTGATCGATCATCCGCAAGGCGCGCAGCCCAGCTTGTTCTGAGAACCTTTTCTAAGAGCCTGTTCACGATCTCGCGAGCAAGAGCGAGACAAGGCGAAAACAAGCGAAAAAGCGGAATGTACGAGTGGTACATGAGCATTTTGAGCTTGTACTCACCGTGCAACGCTTCACGACGCGCAGCAGGTCGTGAACAGGTTCTAAGACTCGCTCTTGCTAGCGAGACTTTGCACAGGCCCTAAGCCCTAGCGCCGTCAACGCGGCCAAAAGCGAATGGGGCAATGACCCCATTCGTGACCGCGCCGGTGCCGCTTAAAAATATCCCAGCGGCCGCTCAGCCAAGGCGAGCAGCACGTCTTCCCACAGTTCCGGCGCGCATCGCGCCATCCCCACCGCCTTGCCATGCGCTTGCAAAGACTGTGGCAGGGGCATGAAACCCAAACGCTGATAAAACCGCCATTCAATATCCGCGAACAACAAGAACACCTCTGCCCGGCAATGCCGCCGATATCCTGCGAGCAGGCCGTTCAAGGCCAGGCTGGCACAACCCTGGCCACGCCATTCAGGCCCCGTGGCCACCGACCCCAAACCCAATGTCACCCGTCCCGCCAGTCGCGGCAGCTGATAAGCAATCGCCGAACAGAGCAAGCCGCCGCCCGCGTCCGCCAACACATGCCAGCGGCCGCGCTGGTATTTGCGCGAATCGCGACACAAACGCAGGTAGTCGGCCTCGGAGCATCCCTCGCCCCAGGCATCCTTCCCCATCAGGTAAACCGCCTCCATCTCCGATATGGCGGCCGACCGCAAGGTCAAACCGTCGCGGCTCTGTGCCGGCAAGGCCGGCGCCGGGCATAGCCAGTCAAACGCCACCGCCCACCTCCCCATCTAAAAACCCACGAAGAATGACTTTGGGTTTTCATATCCGCCATATTTACGCCAACAAGCTTGAACTGTGCTAGCATCCGGCGCGGCAAAACGCCCATACGCGTCCCGCCCATCCATCTTGAGCCTGTTCTAAAGTCTCGCGAGCTAGGGCAAGACGAGGCGAAAACCAACGCCCCTTTTTATCCATCCCGCCGAAGCGCGGCTGACTTTGAACAGGCTCTTACCGCCGTCAGGGAAGCTTCATGTCGCCAGTACACAAATGGGAAATCACCGTCGCCGCCGGCGGCTATTACCCCGATCTCGCCCACAACTTCTTCGGCAACGACATCGATCTGGGCTATGAAAACGATCACATCGGCATGCAGTTCTACGCCTATTCCCGCCATATCGACGACCTGGACGATCCCGAGCACGTATCCCAACGTCTCTACAGCCTGCAGCTGCTGCTCAACGGCGCCCTGCGCGCCTCCACTGGCGATATCAACAGCATGCCGATCCAGTTTCTGGGTTTCAGCGCCTACGAGGACGGCGGCTTTCACTCCATCAGCGCTCAGCAGATAGAAGAAGACCCGTTCAGCCGCAACCCCAGAATCGACCAGGTCCACACCCGTTACGAAAACCCGCGCCAACGCTACCCGTCCTACCTTCTCTACCTATGCAAGCGCGATCCCGATCTACGCGACCTGCTATTCCTGCTGGGCCTGATATCCACCTGCACCACGCTGGAAAAAGTGCTGACCTGGGGCACCTTGTACAAGATACTGGACAGCGTCAAACACCATGCCAAGTCCATAGGCGCCGCCATTGACACCTTCGCCGACCCGGAGCAGCTCAGCTTGTTCACCGCCGCCTGCAACAACACCAGCATCCTCGGCATCTACGCCCGGCACGGCGCCTCGGAAAACCCGCCGCCCAAGCGCGTGATGACCGACATCACCGAAGCCAGCACGCTGATCGCCGGCATGACCGCGCGCTTTTGCCGCAGCTATATCGCGGCGAAACACCCATGAACCGGTTCACAATCGTTTATCAGTGCCTTGAAGCGCTGCGCAGAACATCTCGGGTCCGACACGCCCAGGGGCCAAATGTTGGCTAGCCAGAAACTTCGCTAGAGCGCCTTGTCCATCTCCCGGCAGTCCATTTCCACACCATCGGCCAGCGGCTGGCGCGCCGCCGCGCCCAGCCTATACCCCATGGCCAGGTAAAAGCCCAATGCGTTCAGCGATGCCTTGAGCGTGACGCGGGCACAGCCGGTTTCCCTCACCGTCTCTTCCGCCGCGCCCAGCAAGCATTGGCCCAAGCCCAGGCCGGTGCAGGCCGGGTCCACGTACAACGCCTGCAACAAACCCTGTTCCGGCGCGCAGATGGCAAAACCGCCCAAGCGCCCCTCGGCCGCAGCCAGCAGCACCCGACGTTCCGGAGTGGCAATCGTCTGCCGCATCCACGCGGCGCGCGCGGGACTGGGCGGCGGCGACCAGGCTGCGCGCACTGACGACGAGTAGAACGATGGCGCTATCGCCTGCACCGCGCGGAAATGTAGCCGGATCAAACCTTCGGCATCCTCCGCCAGCGCGGAACGGATTTGAAACAGCGACGGTGATTCGGAGTGAAGCAAGGACATGGCGATACCGGGAGCGAATGAGCGATGAACCTCACCCTAAGGCAAGCCGCCACATACGGCAACGCCACTTGCATTGTCTCCCCCTTGCCACCGGACGCTTGCGGCAATGACGTCTGCGTTTCTATGATTAGCCGGAGCAAGGACCCCATCCCCATCAAGGAGCCCGGACATGCAACAAGCGCACAGCGCTTTTGAACAACTGCTGGCGGCTTATGGCGCCGCGGTGTTCGCCAAGGATGCCGCGGCGTTCGCCGCCCTATACAGCGACGATGTGCATGTGTTCGATATATGGGAGCGGGATTCTCTGCGCGGCATCGCCGCCTGGCGCAGCATGGCCGAGCAGTGGTTTCAGTCACTGGGGGAGGACAGGGTTCAAGTCAGCGCGCAGGCAATCGAGTCCTGTGAAAACGCGGAACTGGCCATAGGCCACGCGCTGCTGACCTATACCGCCCTGTCGCCGACGGGGGAAACGCTCAGGTCGCTGAGCAACCGCATCAGCATGGGCTTGCGTCGCGAGCAGGGCCAGTGGAAGGTATTTCATGAACATAGCTCCTTGCCGGGGCGACAGGAATAAGCCCGCGGCCGCGCATGGCCGCCTTCTGCTCTTTAGCACAGGAGCCAAAACATTTTCCTGGTCTAGGTTTAGTGGGCGCCGGGCGCCACCTATTCAATACGAATAAGCGCCCTCGCATCCTCTATCACCGGTTTCATTAGCCAGGAGAAAATCATGGCGCCGTTTCCTACCAAAGTCAGTCAGGTCCGCATTTACCCCTATATCCCGAATTCGCTCATCGTCGTGCCCGCGGTGTTCACCGGCGGCGCGGGCACCTACTCGGTGGGCACCCTGGGAAGGAATGTGTTTTACAACCTCGATCTGACTTCGGGCGAGCCTCAGCACGGCGGCGTCCATTCGGGCAACCGCTACTACGCCATCTGCACCAATCCGGAAGGCAGCGAGTTCACCACCATGTGGCTGACTTGCCTCCAGGGCGGAGAAACGCCCAGATTCGGCCGCACCATCACCCATGGCCGCCCGCGGCCGCAGGTGCGCGACGACGCCGATCTCCATGAGGATATCGCTTACCAGATCCACCTGAACGACGTGTCGGTCAGCGCTTACATCCCGCCCAACGAGCCGCTATCGATTCCGCTGATTGAAAACGGCAAGGGCATCGCCACCTTTGCCGGCCTGCTGCCCGGCGGCACGTGGTCGGTGACCGTGGCAGGCGGGGAGCGGCCAAACCACCTGCAAGAAGGCATGACCGTCACCATCGCCGGCACCAATGTCGCCACCGGCAAGCCCTTCCACATTCCAGCGGTCTTCGAGACCAAGGAAACCGGCGATCCCGCCGAGTTCGTGGAATGGCGCGTGCTGCGGGAACTGTAAGCGGAACGGCCGGCTGTCCGCCGGCCGCCTTTGACGTCTCTTTGCGGACGGCAGCTTAAGCTGTCGTCCGCAACGGTTTCCAAAGCGCTTACTTGACTTGCAGCAGGTCCGCCAGATGGACGTCCACGCCGCCGGCCGCGCCCACCGCGTTGACGTGGTCGAAATAGTCGTACCAACCGCTGGCGCGAATGCCAGCCAGCATCGCCTCACAGGCCTCTTGATTCGGCAGGCTCCACACCCCCAGAAAACGATAGGGCGCAGCCTGATCGGCGTCGGCGGCGATCTGGCTTAAAGTCAGCAATTGAATGCCCAGGCCGGGCAGCGCCTCCATATTGGTTTTGATCTGGTCCAGAAAGTCGGTGCGATGCAAAAAACTCAAAGCCAGCCAAGCCGGCTTTGGACTGTACAGTTCTACCAGATAGTGCGCCATTGAGGATCTCCATGAGTATGAACAACCGAAGCCGCGTTCTGCGATTAAGCCCCGCTCAGCTTCGCATGTCATTGCGTCTTATTGCCAGCTGAAAAACTTTGATGTTATAAAAAGCATCCGACCGCTCCCATTAAATTTTCGGTGAGCGGCTCACAGCCACCGCGGCTACCGCCGCGTCAGCCATATCCCCAACAAGAGCATTCCGCGCGCCCTGTCTGCCTGGCAGCAGCCGAGCGTCAGCGGCATTGCCACCGCAGGACAAAGATTCATCATGCAGTGTAGACACGCCCTATTCCTGTCGCTGGCCGCCTTGAGCGCGAGCCTGACGGCGGCTCCCCTGCCTTCTTACGACTTCGCCTTGAAAGATCCGTGGGACGCTCGCGTCAAGCCGTCAATGAAGCCGACGGATAAAAAGAACAAGCCGCTCAAGTTCAAAAGCGCGGTGCAGTTGAAAGACCTGGACGCCGGCCCGGATTTTTCGGTCAAAGCGGATCTGAACACACCCAGCTTGCGGGAACGGATGCAAAGAGAGCAGATGCAGCATTGCATCGGCATCAACCCGCCTCCGGGCTGCCCCAGCGCCGGCTTCAACCCGCTGCCGCGTTGCTTCGGCCAGAGCAACTGCGAACAACACGCGCCCCCGCCGGCTTATCCGCTCAGCGGCCCCACCCGGCAGCAGCCGGGAGATTACTCGCTGCGCGGCAGCTGGCTGCCGCGTTGAGACGCAAAAAACCCGCTCCTTGCGAGCGGGTTTTTCATTGCGGCTGGAAACGGGCAAACGTCAGCGGGCGTTTTGCGCCAGCCGCGCCACTTCCTCGGCGCTGCGCTTGTGGTAGCCCAGCAGATAGTAGGCCACCACAAGGAAGGCCAGCCAACCCGGGCCAATAATCAAGGCGATGCGAGTGTCCGGGAAGTAAGCCATCAAGCCCACCACCAGGATCAAGAACCCCATGGCGATGTAAGAACCATACGGCCAGAACGGCATCTTGTAGGCCAGCGCCGCCAACTGCTCGCGGCTCAGAGTGCGGCGGAAGCGCAGCTGGGCCAGCAGAATGATCACCCAGGTCCAGATCGCCCCAAAGGTGGAAATCGCGGTCAGCCAGGTGAAAACCTCCTTGGGCGCCAGGTAGTTGAGCAGCACGCCCATCAGCAGCGCGAATACCGACATCAGCAACGCGAATACCGGCACGCCCTGGCGCGACACCTTGGCGAACACAGGCAGCGCCTGCTGTTGCTGAGCCAGGTTGTACAACATGCGGCCGGTGCTGAAAATCCCGCTATTGCACGAAGACAGCGCGGCGGTGAGCACCACGAAATTGATGATGCCGGCGGCGGCCGGGATGCCCAACTGCTCGAAAGTCAGCACGAAGGGGCTGCCGCGGGTACCCAGTTCATTCCACGGGTAAATGGCCAAAATGACAAACAGCGCGCCGATGTAGAAGATCAGAATGCGCCAGAACACCGAATCCACTGCGCGAGCCAGCGCTTTCTTGGGGTTTTTGGCTTCGCCGGCGGTCAGTCCCAGCATTTCCACGCCCAAATAAGCGAACATCACCATTTGCAGCGACATCAGCACGCCGCTGAAGCCGTTAGGCATGAAGCCGCCGTGACTCCACAGATTGGAGATGCCGGTGGCCACTCCGCCATGGCCCAGACCGAACACGATCATGCCCAGGCCGCCGATGATCATCAGCACAATGGTGACGATCTTGATCAGCGCGAACCAGAACTCGAATTCGCCATAGGCCTTGACCGCGATGAAGTTAACGCCGCCCATGGCCACCAGCGCGGCCAGAGCCCAATACCAGGCCGGAATGTCCGGGAACCAGATGCCCATGTAGACCCCGACGGCGGTGATTTCCGCCATGCAAGTCACCAGCCACAGGAACCAATAGTTCCAGCCGGTCAGGTAGCCGGCCAAGGGGCCGAGGTAATCCAGCGCGTAACGGCTGAACGACCCGGCCACCGGATTATGGATGGCCATTTCACCCAGCGCTCGCATGATCAGGAAGATGGCAAAGCCGCCTAGGGCGTAAGCCAGCATGATGGCGGGGCCGGCCATTTTGATAGCGGTGGCCGATCCCAGAAACAGGCCGACGCCAATGGTGGCGCCAAGAGCCATGAGGTTGATATGCCGCTCTTCCAGTCCCCTGTGCAGGGAGTCCTGAGCAGGTTGCATAGTTGCTCCTTTAACTGTCTTTGTATTGCGTAAGGGTTGTGGCCTTGGCGCTTATTAACCCGGTTACGATCTGCTGCCCTTCGGCGAGACCGCGTTGAAAACACCCTAAAAATGCTCATGTACCACGAGTACATTCCGCTTTTTCGGACGTTTTCGCCTTGTCTCGCTCTTGCTCGCGAGATCGTAAACACGTTCTTTAGAGCCAGCTCACGATCTCGCGAGAGCATTTCGAAGAGGCACTCACGGTGTAACGCTCCGCAACAGCCAGCAGGTCGTAAACAGGTTCAAAGGCAGCGCCGCCGCCGATGTTATGGCTTGGGATTGTCGTTGTGGCCCATAACACATGGGGCAGGAGATTACCTCAAGACCTTTGTCATGTCATGTTTCAGAATATAGCTACGCGCAAAAGGCATAAATACGGCGCTTAATGCCGGCTCTCCCGTATCCGTGCCAGCAGCCCCCAACGCCCTCCCCTCCGCCGATCTTGATCGGCGGCATCCCACAGTCCGGCCAAGGCCAACAGGTGCTATCAATAAAGCGTTGAATCGGTTTATCGAGCCGGGAGCATGCACCTATGCGGCACCACAGCATCAGCCTGAAGCTCAACCTGGCCTTCATGCTCATCATGTCCGCCCTGCTGGCGGCGTTCGGCGCGCTGGACTACTGGCGCACCCAACAGGAGTTGCACCAGACGCTGGACAGCGAAATCGCCGCGATCGGCGCACGGCTGGCGGCAAACCTGGCCGGGCCAATGTGGAATTTCGACAGCGCCCAAGGCTTGCGGGTACTGGAAGCGGAGATGGGAAAACGCGCCCTCCGCGGCGTTTTCGTCCGCGACGCCAACGGCGCGCCGTTCGCCGGCTACCGCCGCGAGGCCGACGGCTCGCTGCTTCGCGTCGGAAAGCCGGCCTCTGATGCGGATATGACCCGCGAACGCATCGTGGTCTTTCACGACGGCGCGACCGCGCGCACTGTCGGCAAACTAAGCCTGCAAGTGTCTACAGAAGAAATTCGCGAGAAACTGCACGCGGTGCTGTGGCGGGTATCGGCGGAAATCCTGCTGCTGGATCTCGTCACCGTCATGGTGCTGTCCCTGCTGGTGCGGCGCCTGCTGCATCAGCCCATCCGCGAAGTGAGCCAAGCCCTGCACGCCATCGCCGATGGCGATCTGACCGCGCCGCCGCGCTACACCAGCCAGGACGAGCTGGGCGACCTGGCAGAATCCACGCGCCGGCTGGTGGCTAAGCTGGCCGGCATTCTGGGGCATATCGACGCCTTCTCCTCTGACCTGGCCAACGCCGCGCGTCAGATCAGCCAGGCGGTGGACACGCTGAGCCAGCAAGCGGCAGAACAGGCCAACAACATCGACAAGAACAGCGCCAGTCTCGAACAGATCTCCGCCTTCGTGTGGAAGAACCGGGACGATGCCCGCACCACGGACCAGATGGCCAGCGACAGCAGCAGACACGCGTTGGCCGGCGGCCAAGCGGTGGACGAAACCATTGCCGCGATGTGGGACATCGCCAACAAAGTGCTAATCATCGACGATATCGCCTATCAAACCAATCTGCTGGCGCTGAACGCGGCGATAGAGGCCGCCCGCGCCGGCGAGCATGGCCGCGGCTTCGCGGTGGTGGCTGGGGAAGTGCGCAAACTGGCGGCGCGCAGCCAGCAGGCGGCCAAGGAAATCAGCCAGCTGACGCAAAGCAGCGTGCGCCGCGCCGAACACGCGGGCGAACTGTTCAACCAGATGTTGCCGGCGATACAAAGCACCGCCAGCTTCGTGCAGGAGATCAATCAATCTTCCAACCAGCAAGCGCTGCAGGTGGAACAGATCAATCAGGGGGTCAGCGAAATCAGCCGGTCGATGCAAGCCAACGCCGCGGCGTCGGAACAACTGACCGCCACCGCGCGCGGCATGAGCGAGCAGGCGGTGGAGTTGGCGCAGACCATAGGCTATTTCAAATACTGAGCCGGCCGTTGCGCAAAGAAAAAACCGCCGGGCTGACGCGCGGCGGCTTGACGGACGGCAGCGGGGCTCACACCGCCTTAAGCTTGCCCTTGGCCGGGCGCGCCTCGGGCTTGGCTTCCGCGCCCGCCTCTCGCTCCCAACTCTCCTTGTAGGCGCGGCCGTAATAGCTATCCAACAGCAGCTGTTTCAGTTCGCTGATCAGCGGGTAGCGCGGGTTGGCGCCAGTGCACTGGTCATCAAAAGCGGCCTCCGCCAGCAAGTCCACCTTGGCCAGGAAGTCCGCCTCGGCCACACCGGCGGCCTGAATGGACGCCGGAATGTCCAGCGTGCGCTTGAGCGCGTCCACCCATTCGATCAGCTTCTCCACCCGCTCGTGGTCGCGGCTGGCCTCCAGGCCCAGGTGGCGGGCGATTTCAGCATAGCGCGCCACACTCTTGGGCCGGTCGTACTGGCTGAAGGCGGTCTGCTTGGTGGGCACATCGGCGGCGTTGTAGCGAATCACATTGCTGATCAAGAGCGCGTTGGCCAGGCCGTGGGCCAGGCCGAATTCGGCGCCGATCTTGTGCGCCATCGAATGGCAAACGCCGAGGAAAGCGTTGGCGAAGGCGATGCCGGCGATGGTGGCGGCGTTGTGCACCTGCTCGCGCGCCTTGGGATCGCCCGCGCCGTTGCGATAGGCGGACGGCAGGTAATCCTTCAACAGCTTCAGCGCCTGCAAAGCCTGCGGGTCCGAATACTCGTTGGCCATCACCGAAACGTAGGCTTCCAGCGCATGAGTCACCGCGTCGATGCCGCCGAAGGCGGTCAGCGACTTGGGCATGTTCATCACCAGGTTGGCATCCACGATGGCCATGTTCGGCGTCAGTTCGTAGTCGGCGATCGGGTATTTGACCCCGGTGTTCTCATCGGTGACCACGGCGAACGGCGTCACTTCCGAACCGGTGCCAGAGGTGGTGGGCACCGCCACCAACTCCGCTTTGCGCCCCAGTTTAGGGAACTGGTAAATCCGTTTGCGGATGTCCATGAAGCGCAACGCCAAGTCTTCGAAATGCACTTCCGGATGCTCATACATCACCCACATGATCTTGGCCGCGTCCATCGGCGACCCGCCGCCCAAGGCCATGATCACGTCAGGCTTGAAAGCATGCGCCAGGTCCGCGCCCTTGCGCACCACCGCCAGCGTCGGATCGGCCGGCACCTCGAAGAACACCTCCACCTCCAAACCCATTTTCTTCAGCAGGCGGATAGGCTCGTCCACGAAACCATTGTCGAACAGATACTGGCCGGTGACGATCAGGCAGCGGCGTTTGCCGGACAGGTCTTCCAGCGCCACCGGCAGGCAGCCGCGGCGGAAATAAATGGACTTGGGCAGCTTATGCCACAGCATGTTTTCGGCCCTCTTGGCCACGGTCTTCTTGTTGATCAAGTGTTTGGGGCCTACGTTTTCCGAGATCGAATTGCCGCCCCAGGAGCCGCAGCCCAGGGTCAGCGAAGGCGCCAGGCTGAAGTTGTAAAGGTCGCCGATGCCGCCTTGCGACGACGGCGTGTTGATCAGGATGCGCGCGGTTTTCATCTTGTCGCCAAAGTAGCGGATGCGCTCCCCTTGCAAGTCCTGATCGGTATACAGCGCCGAGGTGTGGCCGATGCCGCCCATCGCCACCAGCGCCGCGGCCTTGTCGCAAGCGTCGATGAAGTCGCTGGCGCGGTACATCGCCAACGTCGGCGACAGTTTTTCATGGGCAAAGGCTTCGGCGGCGGATACATCGCTGACTTCGCCGATCAGCACCTTGGTGGCCGGCGGCGTTTCGATGCCGGCCATCGCGGCGATCTTGGCCGCGCTCTGGCCAACGATGGCGGCGTTGAGGCCGCCGTCTTGCAGAATCACTTTGCGCACCGCCTCCGCTTCGCGTTTGGACAGGATGTAGCCGCCGTGCTTGGCAAAGCGCTCGCGCACCGCCTCGTAGATTTCGTCGACAATGATGACGGACTGCTCCGACGCGCACACCACGCCGTTGTCGAAGGTCTTGGACATCAGGATGGAGGCGACGGCGCGCTTGATGTCGGCGGTTTCGTCTATCACCGCCGGAGTATTGCCGGCGCCCACGCCGATAGCCGGCTTGCCTGAGGAGTAAGCGGCGCGCACCATGCCCGGCCCGCCGGTGGCCAGAATCAAGTTGAGGTCAGGGTGGTGCATCAGCTGATTGGACAAGGCCACCGAAGGCTCGTCTATCCAGCCGATGATATCCGGCGGAGCGCCGGCCGCCACCGCCGCCTGCAACACCAAGCGCGCCGCTTCGCAAGTGGAGCGCTTGGCGCGCGGGTGCGGCGAGAAAATGATGCCGTTGCGCGTCTTCAAGGAAATCAAGGCCTTGAAAATGGCGGTGGAGGTGGGGTTGGTGGTGGGCACGATGCCACAGATCAGGCCGATCGGCTCGGCGATGGTGATGGTGCCGAAGGTGTCGTCCTCGGCCAGCACGCCGCAGGTTTTATCGTCCTTGTACTTGTTGTAGATGTATTCGGAGGCGAAGTGGTTTTTGATCACCTTGTCCTCCAACACGCCCATGCCGGTTTCCGCCACCGCCATCTTGGCCAGCGGTATCCGCGCGTCCGCGGCGGCCAGCGCCGCCGAGCGGAAGATGTGATCCACCTGCTCCTGGCTGAAGCCCGCAAACACGGCTTGTGCTTTTTTCACCCGCGCCACCAGCGCGTCCAGTTCCAGTTCATTGCTAACGGTCATTTCAAGTCTCCCAAACAGTTAAACCTGTTGCGGCGAGAGAATGACTAATTGGTGACAATTTATTTTCATTTATGAAAATACAATCTAGACAATATTATTGTCCATTCACCGCTCATTCTCATCGCTTAAAAACTTTTTTGTAGCAAGCGCATTACATCAATACGCTTTCAGCGCGGAAAAACCCTGTCGCTCGCAAACGCGAAACCGTAGCGGCGGCATCAATAAGCTCATGCTAAGCGAAAAAACGATATTCGTTTTTGCGCATTGCCAAACAAATACGAATTAAGCGGAGAAAAAATGTCTCAGTCGGAATCATGGAGGGAAATCAGCGCACGCCGGCTGTAATGACGGCGCTACCGCGCCCGCGCCGTGCAAATAAAATGGCCGCCTGACGGCGGCCATGACGGCGAAGCGAAAAAGCGGCGCGCCGCTATTTCATAAAGCTGTACTTAAAGAACTGGCCGGCGCGAGTCATTTCGCGGATCTTGGCCGGATCTGTCTCGCCGTTCAGGTTAGTGATCACCAGCTTGCCGTAGCCTTGCTTCAGATCGTTGCGGAAATCGTAGAACGCGCCCAGCACCGCCAGCTTGCCCCCCTCCACCTCCCCGGCGAAGGTCATGATCGCGGTTTCCACCTGGTTGTTAACGTTCAATAACGCGCCGTTGGTGGGGTCAATGCCCTTGGGAATATCGATGGTGGCCAACTCTTTGCGTATCGCCGGTTCCAGCCCGCCGTAGTCTCCGGAGGCGGCTTTGATCGCGCCGCAAGCGGCATGGCCGATGATGATCAGCAAGGGGGTATGCAAATGCCGCACCCCGTATTCGACCGAGCCCTCGGCGGTGGCCAATTGATTGCCGATGTCGCGCACCATGAACAGGTCGTTGACCGCATCGCCGTGGAAGGCGTTGGTTTGCACCCGTGAGTCCGAGCAGGTCACCACAGTGGCGCGCGGGCTCTGATGCTCGGCGAAGCGCTCGAAATAGGCCTTGTCATGCGACTTCATATAGCGGGCGTTGGCTTCGACGATGGCGTTCACCACGCTGCGCACCTGCTGGGCCTCGGAAGCCAGATGCGCGTCGCCGTGCTCGACCGGCACCGCCTTGCGCTTGGGCTTGGCCGCGCGGCGCTTTTTCACCGGCGCATGCACTTCCGGGCTGGGCTCGCTCAAATTCTTGGCCGTCGGCGGCGGCGCCATCTTCACCGCCGGCTCCATTTTTTCCGGCGGCTTGGATTCGGCCTGTTTGGCTTCAGCCGGCTTGGCTTCCGCGTGTTTCGCTTCGGGCTTGGCCTCCGCCTTGGCGGCCGGTTTGGCTTCGGTCTTATGTTCCGCCGCCGGCGCTGCCGGCTTGGCCGGTTCCGCCTTGTGGGCATCGGGCGCCGCCGCCTTCAACTTCAGCGGCAACTTGATCACCGTCTTGGGCTGAGACCCTTCGGCCGGCGCGGCCTCTTCCGCCCAAGCCTGAGCCGTCAACAACAGCAGACAAAGCGCCAGTTGGCGCTTGCGTCCAAGCATCCCCATGTACAACTCCTTATTGTCATCTTGGCGGTCATTATATTTATGCAATATCGGCCATGTTTGATAAAACTGAAAGACGATATTAATTGACCTGCAATTAACACATGATTATGACAAAAAGTTAATCAATAGATGCGCGGCATGCAAGCGGCGACGACAGCTCAGCTGCTTTGTATCCAATACTCAACAATACGCCCCTTCTCCACCCGATAGCAGGCGCTGCCGATTTGGCGAACCGGCTCGCCGCTCCCGGCCAGGTTCCGCCCAATCTGAGTCCAGCGCGCGTACGCCTTGTCTCCGTCCACCAGCAGTTCGTCCACCCGAAGTTCGAAAGCGCCGTAGTCGCGCAGGAACTCGCGCACGTGAGCCGCGTAATCCGCCGGGCTGCGCTCCAGCGTGTACGGCGACTCCGCCACCAGTTGATGCGCCAATACCTTAGCCGCCAGATAATCGCTCGCCGCATCCGGATTGCGTCCGGAACGCACCTCGTTCAAAAACCCCGTCACTATCGCTCTGGTATCCTGCATTTTCGTTTCTCCTCGATTCAACATCACGGTTAATGAAATACTCGTCGGTTCCGGGCGCAATCGACCGGATTGGCGCACTGCCGCCCCCCGCTCGACGCCGCGTACCTCACGCGCTCCAGCTCCTCGGTTTCGTCGCGAAGCGCACGCCGTGCGTGGGCCTGCATGCCCTGCCACCACAAGCGGCCCAGCCACCTCCAAAACCGGCTCCATCCCTCCTTGGCTCCCCATGTCATGATGCGCTCCAATTGTTCTGCTATTGATCACGCAAGCATGCTAATCTACATGCCCATACAATAAAATCCGTGAAATACCCACACACTGTTCTGAAATGAAAACAAACACCCCTCCCTCTCCAGATGCTCTGCTGGCTTTCGACGCGCTGGCCCGCCACGGCAGCTTCACCGCGGCGGCCGACGCGCTAGGGTGCGCCAAAAGCCGCGTCAGCCAATTGGTCAAACAACTGGAGCTGGAGCTGGGCACGGTGCTGGTGCTGCGCAATACCCGGCGCGTGGCGCTGACCGAGGCCGGCCAACGGCTGGCCATACACGCGCGCCAATTGCGCGAGATGCTGGACCGGGTGCGCGGCGACGTGGGCAATGTTCAGGATTGCGTGGAAGGGCCGCTGGTGATCAGCTCCGCCTCGGCCTTCGCCCAGTTCCTGCTGGTGCCCATCTTGTCGGAGCTCTCCAATCAGTACCCGGGGCTGGAGATGCAGTTGCAAGTGGAAAACCGGCTGCAAGACCCTGTGGCCGAAGGACTGGATTTTTGCGTGCGCACCCGTAATGTCTACGACGACGGACTGGTGGCCAAACCGCTGGGCTTCATGCGCGAAACCGTCTACGCCTCGCCCGGATACCTTGCGCAAGCCCCCAGGCTGGAACACCCGGAGGACTTGTGCCTGCACCGCGTGCTGTACGACTCCAGCAAGGCCCCCAGCGAAACAGTGGAATGGGCGCTGGAAAAAGACGGCGTCTATGTGCGCATGCCGGTACGGCCGGTGCTCAGTTGCAATCAGTATTCTCCGCTGGTTTCCGGCGCGGTGGCCGGCTGTGGCCTGGCGCTGCTGCCCCACTACGTGGCCAACAGCTTTCTCGCCACCGGCCAGTTGGTGCCGGTGCTGCCGGGCTGGAGCCACGACTGCTGGCCGGCTTTTCTGGTCTACCCTTACCGGCACCCGTTGCCGCGCAAGAACGAGGTGTTCATCCAACACGTGGTGCCGCGGCTGCGCGCGCTGCTGGCGGCGGAACCGCAAACGGCTTGATCCAGACCAAGACGCGCGGCGCCTCCTCTGGGCTATGCTGGCGCGCGACCCGGCGCTCGGGAAAAGCGCGGGCAAACGATTGGAAAGGGATTTATGCAACACAGCGATATTCTCATCGTCGGCGGCGGCATGGTGGGCTCGGCGCTTGCCGCCGCGCTGTCCGGCCACGGCCTGAACATTGCGGTGCTGGAGCAGACGCCGCCCGCCCCGTTCGACGCGACTCAGCCGCCGGATCTGCGGGTTTCGGCGATCAGCCCCGCATCGGCGCGTTTTCTGGCGGGCATCGGCGCCTGGGACGCGGTCCTGGAAATGCGCGCGGCCCCCTATCTGCGCATGCAGGTGTGGGAAGGCGAAGAAACCGACGGCACGCTGTTCACCGCCGAGGAGGCCGGCGAAGCGGCCCTCGGGCACATCGTGGAGAACCGAGTGGCGCAATTGGCCGCCACCCAAGCCCTGCTGGGAAAAGCGGACATCGACTATCTGGCGCCGGCCGCCATCCGCCGCATCGTCTACCAGCCCTTCGCCTCGCGCGTGGAACTGGAGGACGGCCGTCAGTTGAGCGCCCGCTTGCTGGTCGCCGCCGACGGCGCGCGCTCATCGGTGCGCGATGCCGCCGGGATCGGCGTCACCAGCTGGGATTATCCAATGCACGCGCTGGTGGCCTGCTGCGAGCAGGAACAAACACAGCAGGACATCACCTGGCAACGCTTCACCCCCACTGGCCCGCAAGCCTTTTTACCGCTGACCGGCCAATACGGATCCTTGGTCTGGTATCACCGCCCTCCGGAAGTCCAGCGTTTGCTGGCGCTGGACGAGGCGGAACTGGCCGCGGCCTTTCACGCTGCCTTTCCGCGCAAGCTGGGCAATATCCGCCGCATCGTGGCCAAGGGCAGCTTTGCGCTGACCCGCCGTCACGCGCAGCGCTATGTCAAGGACGGCGTGGCTCTGGTGGGCGACGCCGCCCACACCATCCACCCGCTGGCCGGCCAAGGCGTGAACCTGGGCTTCCAGGACGCGGCCAAACTGGCCGAGGTGATCCTTGAAGCCGCGGCCCAAGGCCGGGATTTTGCCGCCGTCGACGCGATGCAGCGCTACCAGCGCGCGCGCAAACCGGCCAATCTGGCCATGCAAACCGCGATGGACGCCTTCTGCTATGGTTTTGGCAACGACATTGCCCCGCTGCGGCTGGCGCGCAAGCTGGGGATGCGCCTGGCCAATCACGCCGGCCCGCTGAAGCGCGAAGCGATACGCTACGCGCTAGGGTTGAGGGGCGGCTGACGCCACACGCATTTCTCCTTGCTCGCCACGGCGTCATCGCGGTTTAGCGGCTATGCTGAAGCGTTCGGACTTCATCCGCGCCGGCACCGCTTTCACGGCTGGCCGGCCACCGTTCAAGGAGACTGCCCAATGAAACGCCTGCCCTTGCTAACCGCGCTGGTTTGCGCCTTAGGTTCGCTGTCCACGCCTGCCTTGCCCTTCTCTCCTCCACACGGCCCGCTGTTCAGCCAGGCAGGTGGCAGTGGACATGACGGAGGAGGAGGTTCCGGCGGCGGCGGACATGAAGGCGGAGGGGGCGGTTCCGGCGGAGGCGGACATGACGGCGGAGGCGGCGGTTCCAGCGGAGGAGGACATGACGGTGGCGGGGGCGGTTCCGGCGGCGGCGGGCATGACGGCGGAGGCGGAGGTTCCGGCGGAGGCGGACATGACGGCGGAGGCGGACATGACGGCGGAGGCGGCGGTTCCGGCGGAGGTGGACATGAAGGTGGCGGCCCAGGCTCCGGCGGCAATCACGAGGGAGGCCCGCAAGGCGGCCATGCTCCCGGCAATGCCGACGGCGGTCCGCAACATGGAGCCCCTCCCGGCGGAGCGCCTCATGGCGAACCTCCGGGAGATCGTCGCGCGGCGCCAGGCGCCGACGACGCGGCCGCTCAGAACAAGGGCCAGCAATAAGCCGGCGGATAGCACAAGGCCGCGCCTAAGGGCGCGGCCTTGTTTATGGTCCGGAGGCGATAGCTAACACCCTCTCAGACCGCCTCCACATTGTTATGAACCTCGCTATCGCGCAACACTACCTGCGCCCATACCGCGGCATCCATATAGTACTGGTTGACCAAATCGACGTCGAAATCCAACACCTTGGCCAGCGCCTCGATCTGTTCAGTGTCACCCTGCTCGCAAGCCAGCGCCATCGACAGGAAAGGCGCGAACATGCCGCGTTGTTCCACCACCGCCTCGCGCACAGGCGAGGCCAGCTCCAGCGGGTCCAGTACATCGGGGAAAGGCGCGCCCAGCAAAACGTCCAGCATGGAAAACATGCCGGTGAGGAATAGATGCTCGGCCTCCACACGGTTGCCGCGGTAGCTGCCCATGCGCTCCAGCAAGCGGGCGCGGATCAGTGATTTTTCCAGCAGCGACACCGCGGTGCCGTCGTCCTTGCGCGAGGTGAACAGCAGCATGGACAGCCACTTGAACAAGGTTTCCCGGCCCAGCAGCAGCAAGGTTTCCTCTATGGTCTGCACCTTGCGCGACAGGCCGTGCACCGGCGAATTCATGAAACGCAGCAATTTGAACAGCAACACGGAGTCCAGCTTGAACTGGGTTTCGATCTCGGCGGCCGCGGCATTGGCGCGCAACATGCGCATGATTTGCAGCACCCGGGTCTGGCTGGCATCCACCTTGCCGCCTTCCAGCGCGCGGACGGTGGCGATGAAAGGCCCGTGGAACAGGGCGAAGCGATTATGTCCCGGCCCGCGCAGACAGACATCCAGATCCTCCGCGGTGCCGACATTGCGCGCCATCCAGCGCACAGTGGGGTAACGCTTGGGCAATTGATCCAGAATCGGCTCCAACACCTTGGCCGATGGCGCGTCGAAATCCAGAATCATGAAGTCCATGCGGCTGAAAAGATCGTTCTGCAGATGGGCCGGCAAGCAGCCCGGATCATAGGCGGCCGGCTCCAGCGCGAAACGCATCGCTTTTTGCTTAAGCGCGTCCAGCCGCTTGATCATATCCTCGGACACCGAACCGGTCTGCGACGGCTCCAGCACGAAGATCACGCTGCTGGCCGGCATATTCGACAGCATCGGCTCGTCCAGGGTGTCGATGGAGATATGGACAAAGGCGCGGCGGAAGGCCAGCAAGCGGAAAATGTCCATATTCTGCAGGGTGCTGAGCATCAGCCTGTCAAACTCCTGCTGCTTGCCGGCTGCGATATTGCGCTTGCCCTGACGCACAAAGAAATCGTAAGCCACCACCCGCTGCAGCCTGTCCATCACCGGCTGATGCGAAACGAAGCCCAAAGTGGGCGGCAAATCCAGCGGCGGCGCGTTCTCCAACTGCCGGCTGGCCGGCGAGTCGTGAGCCAGCTCGGTGAACGGCGCGGGCACAGGCTGTTCGTCGCTCGTGGAGTCCGAAGATTTCTTCATACGGCCGGTCAGGCCGCTGATCAGATTTTTCAGCATGTTCCATCCTACCGGATATGCCGGCGTCGTCCCGGCTTACGGTTTACAGTCTAGCCGATTCGGCCGGCAATTCTGGGAGTATCTACCGAAACATCGCCGCATTGCGCGCGATGACGCAAAGCGTGGTCGATCAACACCAGCGCCAGCATCGCCTCTGCGATGGGGGTGGCTCGGATGCCGACGCAAGGATCGTGGCGGCCGTGGGTTTCCATGGTCAGCGGCTGGCCTTGCTTGTCTATCGAGCGGCGCGGCTGGGCGATGGAAGACGTCGGCTTAATGGCGATGGAAACCTCGATGTCCTGGCCGGTGGAGATCCCGCCAAGCACGCCGCCGGCGTGATTGCTGGCGAAGCCCTGTGGCGTCAGTTCGTCGCCGTGCTCGCTGCCGCGCTGGGTCACGCAGCCAAAGCCGGCGCCGATTTCCACGCCCTTGACCGCGTTAATGCTCATCATTGCGTGGGCGATGTCGGCGTCAAGACGGTCGAACACCGGCTCGCCCCAGCCCACCGGCACGTTCTCGGCCACCACCCGCAGCCGCGCGCCGATGGAGTCCAGACTCTTGCGCACGCTGTCCATATAGCTCTCCAGCTGCGGCACCACCTCGGGGTCTGCTGCAAAGAAGGGATTGCCGGACACATGCTCCCAGGCTTTGAAGGGAATGGCCACTTCCCCGATCTGAGTCATATGGCCGCGGATAACGATGCCGTAGCGTTCATGCAGCCATTTCTTGGCGATGGCGCCGGCGGCCACCCGCACCGCCGTTTCGCGGGCGGAAGAACGGCCGCCGCCGCGCGGGTCGCGGATGCCGTACTTATGCCAATAGCAATAATCCGCATGACCGGGACGGAAGGTGTCGGCGATATTTCCGTAGTCCTTGCTGCGCTGATCAGTATTGCGGATCAGCAGCGCGATCGGCGTGCCGGTGGTCTTGCCCTCGTACACGCCGGACAGGATTTCCACCGAGTCCGGCTCGCGGCGCTGGGTGACGTGACGGCTGGTGCCGGGCTTGCGCCGGTCCAGTTCCGCCTGGATGTCGGCTTCGTTGATCTCCAGCCCCGGCGGGCAGCCGTCCACCACGCAGCCAATGGCCGGGCCGTGGCTTTCGCCGAAGGAAGTCACCGTGAACAACAACCCCATGGTATTGCCTGACATCTTCACTGTCCTTTGTATGCGGAATCCTTGGCGAAGATTCTAGCACGACCCGCCAGGCTACCAGCCGGCCGCCGTCGCCATGCGGCGGCGAAACCAACCGGTGATGGACAAACGCTGCCGGCCGGCCGGCAACACTTCATGCCAGAAGCGGTCGGACAAAAACAGCGCCAGGGTGCCGGCTTCCGGCCGGACATCGACATGACGCTCGCCCTCCTCGTCCAGGTACAGGCGCATCTCGCCGCCGGCCTCGGCCGGCCAGTCATCGTTCAGATAAAGCACCGCCGTCAGCGCGCGCGCGTCGTCGTCGCGAAAGCGGTCCAGGTGTTTTTTATAGAAAGCGCCCTGCGGATACACGGCGAAGTGGGACTCCAAGTCTTCCAGGCCCATGTAAAACGCCTGGTTGACCGCCTGTCGGACGGCATCCAGCTTGGAGAAATACAAGGAGGCGGCGGAGTCCGCTTGCTCCGGCTCCAGCCACAGCACCGAATCCGAACGGATTTCACTGCGGCGGTTCTGCTGCGCGGCGCGCCCAACGGCGGCCTCATGGAATTTTCCCTGCTGCCAGTTGATCAGGCACTCCTCGCGCAGCAGGCGGATTTCTTCAACGGTGAACAGGCTGCGGTCCACGACCCAGCCCTGTTCGGCAAGGTTGTCGATAACGGGCCCTAGCAAATAGGGCGAAACTTCAAAGTCTTGTGTCATGGTTCATTCTCCCAGGCGCGATTTCTACCACAGCCGCGCGTCCAGGAAAATGTGATTTATCAGTAATTTTCGACGACCTCCTCATACCGCCCATGCAGCCATGCCAATACCAGCGGGAAATGGTCCCGGATGGCATCAGGATGAGTCAATAATGACACATGGTTGTAGTCGTGCAGGTGGCCGGCGCGCCGCGACAGCAGACGCAGCCGCGACAGATGCGGACCGGATTCATCGCGAAAACGGCGCACGTCTTCAGGATGGCCGCGACAGGGATCGTTGCCGGCGGCGAAATACAAGGCCGGCGGCAAGCGCGCGCTTTGGGCGGCGGCGCCGTAGTCGAAGCCGTCGTCGCTATCCACCCAGGGCTTGGGCTGCGCCCACAGCTTGCTTTGCAGATGACTCTTGTCGCTCTCATCGTCCGCCCCCAGCCGGATGCGCCGCGCCGGCAGGTAGCCGAACAGGCGTATCAACACACGCGAGGCGATATTCCACATGAAGTCCACCTCCACCAGCTTGTTCAGATTGCGCACCCTCACGCTGCGCTTGCTGCCGAAGTAGACCAGGCTGGCCACTTGCTCCGCCAGCTCGGGAAAACGGATCAGTGAGCTGGACATGTGCACCCCGCCCCAGGAATGCGCCATCCAATGCAACGGCGCGCCGTTCTTGAGTTCGCGAATGTGGCGATGCAGCGCCGGCAGATCCTCGCAAATGGTCTCGGTCTGCCCGTGGCGCGAAGCCCGGCTGATCTTGGGCAGGCTGCGGCCGCGGCCGCGCAGGTCGGCCACAAATACATCGCAGCCAGCCTCGGCCAAGTAATGGGCCAGCCCTCGACCGGACTCGCTGTAAAAAGTGCGGCCGTTGGCCATCACCCCGTGCAGCAGCAACACCGGCGGGCCGTCCTCCCGGCAATAAATGCGTTTCAGATACAGTTGCTCGTCGCCCACCGCGACAAAGTGGTCTTGCTGGCGCTTTTCCATGCGTTCTCCTCGTATCGGCGTCTGCTTCGTCGTCTGCGCGACGATTCAAACAAGCGCTTGATCATGACAAAAATGTCGTCAAAGAGAAAGCTCGCCACGCGTCACAACCGGTACTCCATCTCGCAAGCCAAGGTGAAAACGGCGGAGAAAGCGGAGCGTACACACGGAACATGAGCATTTCGAAAGGGCTTTCAGCGCCGTATCGCCGACGCGCAGCAGATCGTAAACAGGTTCTCAGATCTTCAAAGCCGCAGCCTGCCAGCACCCGATGCTCCGGGCCTGTCGCAAGGCCTCGCCGCGCAACGCCAGCCACCAGGCCAGCATGCACAAGCTCGCCATCACAGCGAACAACACCCCGCCGGACGCGCGGGCCAACATCCAGCCGGCCAACATCGGCCCCAACGCCCCGCCCAGGCTGGCCAGATTCTGCGCGCCGTAGTAGACGCCTTTGCAGTCCTCCGGCGCGATCGCGTCTATGTACAGGTATTCGGCCGGCACCAGCACGATCTCCCCCACGGTGAACACCAGCATCGCAGCGCACATGCCCAGCAGCCCGCCGGGCGCCCAGCCCAAGCCCAAAGTCCCCAGCCCCAGCAGGAGGAAGCCGGCGCCGATGGCTTTCATCAAACCGGAGCCCCCGATCCGCCGGCCCAGCGGATATTGCAGCAAAACCACGCCAACCGCGTTGCAGCTGATCAGCGCCGACATCCAACGCAACACCTCGGCCTCCGGCAGCGACTGCATCAGATACAGGGGCAGATAACTGGAAAAGCGGGCGTACACCAAGTTGGCCAAGGCACAGCTCAGGGTGAACAAGACCAGCACCCGGTCTTGCCGCAAACGGCCCAGCGTCGCCAGAAAGCCCGGAGCCGGCGCGCCGGCCTCCCGGCGAGGCGCACAGGAGCCGCGCGGGGTCGCCAGGCCTCCCGCCGCGGCCAACACGATCGCGCACCAGAACGGCCAGTCGCCTCCCCAGGCCAGCAGCAGGCTGCACAGCAGCGGCCCCAGCGCCCAGCCGACGTTGGCCAGGGTGTAGCGCAAGGAGAAAGCCTTGCCGCGCCGCTCCGGCGGCAGCAAATCGCTGATCAAGGCCTTGATAGCGATGCTGTGCACCGCCTGGCCTATCTCGCTGAGCGCCAGCGCCAACGCGCTCCACCACAACTGCTGGCTCAACGGCAGCACTAGATAATTCAGCGCGATCAACGCCACAGAGCCCAACAGCACCGGCCGCCGCGGCCAATGATCCAGCAAATGGCCGCCGTACAAGCCCATCAAGGCCGACAGCAGCAAGACTCCGCCCAGCAGCAAACCGGTCTGCTCGCCGTTCAAGCTCAGTTGCCGCCCCAGAGTCAGCACCAGCAAGGGCGCGATCACCGCCCGGCTCATCGTCAACAACCAGGAGCTGGCCAGCAAGCAACGCACCTGGATTTCTTTTTCGTCAATCATGCCAACGCCTATGCAAACAGGAAGTGCCCCCAGTATCCTGCTAAAAGCGGAACGCAAAAATGGATGAAAACAGAACAAATCGCTTCCGCTTTTAGCGGAGTCCTCAGCGGGAAGCAAACATGAAGCTGGAACAACAATATCAGGCGCTGCATCAGGCCTACGCCGACCGGCAGCCTGCGCAGCCCGCGCAGCCCGCGCAGCCGGGGCTGGCCGAACTGTGCGCGCTGTGGAAGTGCAGCGAGCGCAACGCCCGTTTGCAACTGGCCAAGATGCGCGCGCGCGGCTGGCTGTCCTGGGAGCCGGGCCGGGGACGCGGCCGCAAATCGCGGCTAAGCCTGCTCTGCCGGCCGGAGCAGTTGGAATGGGAGCGTCTGCAGCACCTGCTGCGCGACGGCAAACTGGAGCAGGCTTTCGCTCAATTGCCACCGCAGCGGCGTGAACAATTGCTGAGCGCGCTGCCACAATACCTGGGCAGCGCCGCGCAAGGCCGCTGCCTGCGCATCCCGATACCGCATGCGCCGTTGAGCCTGGACCCGATCACCGTCAGCGGCCGGCTTGAGTCCCATCTGGTCCGGCAGATTTTCGACCGGCTATGCCGCTTCGACCGCGCCTTGCAAAGCCTGCAGGGCGGCCTGGCTCACTACTGGGAAAGCGACGCCGAGGCCCGACGCTGGCGCTTCTGGCTGCGCCCCGGCCTGCAATTCCACGACGGCTCGCTCTTGCAAGCCGACGCCGTGGCCGCCAGCCTGTTGCGCCTGCGCGAACCGGACAACCCCTATCAGCGGCAATACCGCCACCTGAGCTCGGTCGAGGTCCACGACACGCTGTCCTTCAGCTGCCGCTTGGACGACGGCGATTTTCTCTGGCCGCAGCGGCTGGCCACCGCCAACAGTTCCATCGTCCCCTTGCGGCGCAATGCCGACTTCGACCGCCTCCCGATAGGCAGCGGGCCGTTCCGGGCGCTGCGTCACAGCGAGCAGCGTCTGAGCCTGGCCGCCTTCGCCAACCATTACCGCGAACGGGCGCTGCTGGACGAGATCGAACTGTGGTTCATTCCCTCCGGCAACGACGGCCAAGACTTCCACCTGCGTCTGGATTACGCCAACGACGACGCCAACGGCAGGCTGCAATCCGCTTGCACTTATTTACTGCTGAATCCGGCGCTGCCTGACAGCGAACGCGCACCGCTGATGCGCTGGCTGGCGGAGCCGGCGCTGGTCCAGGCCAACGACGCCCTGCAAACGCCGGCGCTAGGCCTGCTGCCAGGCTGGCGCCATCCCTTGCCGCAAGCAGAGCGCCGGCCTCGGCTCGACCGCACCCGGCTGCGCCTGTTCCATTACGACCTGCCCTGTTTCCCGCCGCTGGCCGCCGCTATCCGTCAACGCCTGGCCGGACTGGCCATTGAGTTGGAGATCCACGCCCTCAGCAGACGCGCTTTTTTTCACGACCAAGACTGGTGGCGGCAGGCCGATCTCATGCTGTGCAGCGAGGTACTGCACGACGATCGCGACTATAGCTGCCATGAGTGGCTGGGCACCCGGCAGCCGTTGCAGCGCGGCTTGAGCGCGGAGGCGCAGGCGCGGCTGAACGCGCAGTTGCGGGATATTCAGCGCCAAGCGGACAGCAGGCGGCGCATGGCCGGATACGCCGCCATCGGAGATTGGCTGTGCGCGGAAGGCTGGGTGCTGCCGCTGTCTCATGAGCGCCAGGGACATCAGGCCAGCCCGCAACTGGCCGGCCTGCAAATGAGTGAAAACGGCTGGACCGATTTCGCCGGCCTGTGGCTGCGGCCTGTCCAATCGGACTGGCCGGCATGAATCCCGATGAATTTTCCCTTCTTGGGGACTTGAGAATCCCAGCGACGTCCCTATATCGACAACAGGGCCCGTTTTACACCTAAACCATTGATCGAAAAGGAGAGTAAGATGAATATCCTGCCTTCCCGCGGCAATGTTAGCCTGTTTGACGAACTGTTCCGCGACTTCACCCCAGGCTTCTTCATCAAACCGCTGCACGGCGATCCGCTGCCCAGCCAGATCAAGATCGACGTGAAGGAGTCCGAAACCCAGTTCATCGTTCACGCGGATATTCCCGGCGTCAGCAAAGACGACATCCACGTGGAAGTGGACGGCCCGCTGGTTACCATTAAGGCGGAGGTGCGCCAGACGGACAGCGAGCGCAAGGACGAGCGCCAACTACGCACCGAGCGTTTTTACGGCGCGGTATCGCGCAGCTTCCAACTGCCGGCGGAAATCGAACGCAACGCGGCCAGCGCAAAATACGAAAACGGCGTGCTCAGCCTGACGCTGCCGAAGAAGCAAGGCAGCCAAGGCGGGCAGCGGCTGCGCATAGAATAAGCCTCGCGGCAAATACGCCTCGTCGGCCATGAAAAAAGCCCCGGTTTGAAACCGGGGCTTTGTTTTCAGCAGCGCGAGGCGGCTCAGGCTTCCAAAATCTTGGACACGATCTCGTACACGTCCTTGGACAGCGGCTGCCCGGCCAGACGCTGCAATTGCTCGCGCATCAGCGCCTGACGCGCAGGCTCCAGCTTTTTCAGCCGGCGGAAGGCGTTGACGATGCGGCTGGCCACTTGCGGATTGATCGCGTCCAGCGCCAGCACCTGATCGGCCAGGAAGCGGTAGCCGCTGCCGTCGGCGGCGTGGAACAAGGCCATATTGGCGCCAAAGGTGCCAATCAGCGCACGCGCCTTATTGGGGTTCTTCAAGGTGAAGGCAGGATGCTGCATCGCCGCCTGCACATGCTCCAGCGTGCCCGGCAGCTGGCTGCTGGCCACCAGCATGAAGAACTTGTCCATCACCAGGGCGTCACCCTGCCAGCGGGAGGCGAAAGCGGTGAAGCAATCGTCGCGTTCGGCGCCGTCGCGATCACGCAAGGCCAGCATCGCGCCCATCTGGTCGGTCATATTGTCCGCCTCCCGGCACTGCTTGGCGGCGGCTTCCGCCGGCCAGGCGTCGTCCAGGCGGTTCAACATGGCCAACGCGCGGTTTTTCAGATCGCGCTTGCCCGCGTCTTGCGGCTTGTAATCGCGGGTCTGGCTCAGCTCGTACGCCTCGCGCCACTCGCCGCGCAGCGCCTGCGCCAACTCGTCCAGCACGAAATCGCGTACCTGATGGATGCTTGCCGGATCGGCCTCCTCCACCATCTCCAGAATTTCCGCCTCGGAAGGCAGAGCCAGCATCAGAGCCTTGAACGCCGGATCGGCGACATGATCCTTAAGCACCGCGCGGAAAGCGGCGACAAAGGTCTCCGGCAGCTTCAGTTCGCCGCCGGCGGCCAGCGTCGCCAACAGCTGCTTGAACAGACGCTCGGCCAAGGTTTGACCGGCTTCCCAACGGCTGAAGCTGTCGCTGTCGTTGGCCATCAGGAAAGCCAGTTGGTCGTCGCGCCAATCGAAATCCAGCTTCACCGGCGCGGAGAAACCGCGCAGCAGCGAAGGCACCGGCTCGGCCGGCACGCCGACGAAGGTGAAGCTCTGCTCCGCCGCCTTGACGTCCAGCACGCGGGTGCCGCCCTGCGCTTCGGCTTCGCCCTCCAGCTGCAGCGGCAGGTCGGCGCCGTCGGCGCCCACCAGGCCCAAAGCCAGCGGGATGTGGAACGGCTGCTTCAGTTCTTGCCCCGGCGTGGGCGGGCAGGATTGACGCACATTCAACGTGTAGCTACGCGCCACGCTGTCGTAGCGGCCGCTGACGCTGAGCACCGGGGTGCCGGCCTGGCTGTACCACAAGCCGAACTGGCCCAGGTCCACGTCGTTGGCGTCGGCCATTGCCGCCCGGAAGTCGTCGCAGGTCACCGCCTGGCCGTCATGGCGCTTGAAATACAAGTCCATGCCCTTGCGGAAACCCGCTTCGCCCAGCAGAGTGTGATACATGCGCACCACTTCCGCGCCTTTTTCATACACCGTCATGGTGTAGAAATTGTTCATCTCGATATAGCTGTCCGGGCGGATGGGGTGGGAT
Source organism: Chromobacterium sp. W521 (assembly GCF_052805975.1). NCBI lineage: Bacteria > Pseudomonadati > Pseudomonadota > Betaproteobacteria > Neisseriales > Chromobacteriaceae > Chromobacterium > Chromobacterium sp. W521. Next base: position 146,993 of record NZ_JBRBAF010000004.1, on the reverse strand, counting down.
GTGGGGCCCGCGTCCTCGGGGAACTGGTGAGCCCGCAGGCCCTTGACGTCCTCGATGCGCTTGACCGCGCGGCTGCTCATGTCGGCGCCGAATTCCTGGTCGCGGAACACGGTCAGCCCTTCTTTCAGCGATAGCTGGAACCAGTCTCGGCAGGTCACGCGGTTGCCGGTCCAGTTGTGGAAGTATTCGTGGCCGATCACTCGCTCCACGCCTTGGAAGTCGGCGTCGGTGGCGGTGTCCTTGCGCGCCAGCACGTACTTGGTGTTGAAGACGTTGAGGCCCTTGTTCTCCATCGCCCCCATATTGAAGTCGCCGACGGCGACGATCATATAGATGTCCAGGTCGTATTCCAGGCCAAAGCGCTGCTCGTCCCACTTCATCGAGTGCTTCAGGGACTCCATCGCATGCTGGGTCTTGTCCTGATCGGCGGGTTCGGTCCAGATCTCCAGCGCCACTTCGCGGCCGCGCATGGTGACGAATTTGTCCTTCAGCGCCGTCAGTTTTCCGGCTACCAAGGCGAACAGATAAGACGGCTTCTTATACGGATCCACCCACTTCACCCAGTGGCGCTTTTTGTCCACCATGCCCTCGCCCACCTTGTTGCCGTTGGAGAGCAGCACCGGGAATTTGTGCTTGTCGGCCATGATGGTGGTGGTGAACTTGGCCATCACGTCGGGACGATCCAGATAATACGTGATCTTGCGGAAGCCCTCCGGTTCGCACTGGGTAAACAGATTGCCGTTGGACGCGTACAAACCCATCAGGCTGGTGTTGGCCGCCGGATCAATCTCGGTCTCCACTTCCAGGATGAAGCTGTCGGGCACGCCGCGCACGGTCAGTTGTTCGTCGGCCAGCGCGTAGCCGCTTTCGTCCAGACGCTCTCCGTCCAGCGTTACCGCCACCAGCGCGGCACTGCCGTCCAGCACCAGATCGTCCTGGCGCGCGGCCTTGTCATTACGGGTTACCACCAAGCGCGCGTGCACGCGGGTGGCGTCGTCTTCGATGTCGAAGCTCAGATCGACCCGGTCAATCAGAAAAGCGGGGGCTGCGTAGTCGTTGCGGTACTTGACTTGCGGCTGTTGAGCCATGTCTACGTCTCCTTCGATGCCGGCTGCGCCGGTCTTGGCTGGAGGGGAACGGCGCCTGGGAACGGCGCCGTCCCGATGAATGTTAGCGGCGCAGCCACCGGGCGCCGTCGTCCTGCAACAGCAACCGACAGGCGTCGGCAGGCGCGGCTTGCAGCTCCACTTGCGCGCTGATCAGTTCGTCGCGGCGGAACCAATGCAGTTTAAGCTTATCGCCCGGCTGATAACGCGCCAGCGCCTTGTCCAGATCCACCGCTTTGAGCTTGTCTATCGCCACGATCACGTCGCCCCCGGACAGGCCGGCGCGCTGCGCCACCCCGCCGTCGTAGACGTTGATCACGCGCACGCCCTGGGCCTCGGCCACCGCCTTGACGCCCAGGCTGGCCGGAGCCGGCTTGCCGTTCAACACCAGGCCGCCGCGATCGCCGGCGTTGGCGGCCGGCTCAAAGCGCAGTTCCACGCCCTGGGTAGCCAGCAGCTGGGCCAGCGGCAAGGGCTCGACGCCGCGCAATGCTTGATCGAAGAAGGCTTTGAGATCCAGGCCGGTAACGGCCTGCGCCTGTTTTTCCCACTCGTCCTCGGCCAAACCCTTGCCGTCGTCCAGCCACTTGCGCCACAGCGCCCGCATCACATCGTCCAGCGACTGACGGCCCTGGCTGTCGCGGCGTATGGTCAAGTCCAGCGCCAACGCGGCCAGCGCGCCCTTGGTGTAATAGCTGACGATGCTGTTGGGGCTGTTTTCGTCTTGCCGGTAATACTTGGTCCAGGCTTCGAAACTGGATTGCTCCAAGGTCTGCTTCAGGCGGCCGGCGCCGCGCTCCACGCCGCTGATGGTCTCCGCCAGCAGGCCCAGATAGCGCTTTTCATCGATCAGACCGCAGCGCACCAGGCTCAGGTCGTCGTAATAGGAAGTGATGCCCTCAAAGGCCCACAACAAACGGGTGTAGCCCTCCTGGTTCAGATCATAGGGCGTGAACGCCGCCGGCTTCATCCGCTTGACGTTCCAACTATGGAAGTATTCGTGGCTGATCAGACCCAACAGTTTCAGATAGCCGTCGCCGATCTCCTCAACGCCCTGTTGCGGCAAATCGTCGCGATTGGCCACCAGCGCGGTGGAAGCGCGATGCTCCAGACCGCCGTAGATGTCTTTGCCGACGAAAAGCATGAACACATAGCGTTCGAACGGAGCCGGCTCGCCAAACAATTTGATCTGGTATTCGCAAATTTTCTTGGTGTCGCGCGCCAAGCGCTTGAGGTCGGCGCGGAAACGACCGGAGACAACGAATTCGTGCGGTACGCCGCAGGCTTTGAAGCTGACTCGCTCGAAGGCGCCCAACTCCACAGGATGGTCGATCAACTCGTCGTAGGAAGCCGCCTGATAGCCGCCGAAGCCGGTTTTCTTGTCCGCGCCGCGCGCCGGCAGACTGGTCGCCACTTTCCAATCGGCGTAGGCCTTGCCTTCCGGCGGCAGGATCTCCACCGCGCAGGCCTCGTTTTCATAGCCGTCCACCGCCAGGAAAACGCTGCTGCCGTTATAGAAGCCGCGCTCCGCGTCCAGATACGCTCCGCGCACGGACAGATCAAACGCATAAACTTTATAGCGCAGAACCAGCACGCCCTTGACCGACGCGGCTTGCCAGCTGTTTTTTGTCAACTGGACCAGCTGCACCGCTTTTCCCGCGGATTCCGCGCGAATTTCCACAATATGCCTGGAGAACTCCCGGATCATGTAACTACCGGGAATCCAAGCCGGCAAGGAGAAAATCTGGCCGTTCTTTGCGGGTTTGGAAACGGTCAGGACGACCTCGAAAAGATGCGCCTCAGGGGCGCGGGGACATAGGGTGTAGCGGACGGAAACGGTCATGATCTGCCTGCAATCGTTGCAAAACCTTCTGATTTTAGCACTTGCCGCGGGTAAACGCTGCGTTTTATGACATCTTGATCCAGGTCAAGAAGGCTGGGCCGCCAGACAATACAATCTCGCCAGTAGCAACAGTATTTGCAAGAACTGTCACGCTCGCTTGAGACATAAATAAAGACAAATGGGAAAGCGACATCCCCGGCCGTCCAAACTGGCCCGATATGGGTAATTGATTTAGAATGCCGGGTTAACTAAATGGGGAAATTGCGCTGTCGCAATACGGGATGAACTGCTAATACAGACATCAGTACCGCTGCGATCTGGGTCAAGCGCTTGATTTTAATAAAAGTCGTTTTCCCTACGGCTTCGTCTGGATACAGTCACATCAGTACAGATTGGGACAGTCGCCCGGACTTCAAGCCGTCGATTAGATATGTCACGTTCTGAGTTAGCAACCTTGGAGAAAACCCTAAATGGAAACGCAATCCACTTATAACTATAAGGTGGTGCGCCAATTTGCCATCATGACCGTCGTGTGGGGCATTGTCGGCATGTTGGTGGGCGTCATCATTGCGGCCCAACTGGTCTGGCCCGATTTGAACTTCGGCCCCTGGTTCCACTTCGGCCGCCTGCGCCCGCTGCACACCAATGCGGTCATCTTCGCCTTCGGCGGCTGCGGTTTGTTCGCCACTTCCTACTACGTAGTGCAGCGTACCTGTAACGTCCGGCTGATCTCCGACAAGCTCGCCGCCTTCACCTTCTGGGGCTGGCAGCTGGTGATCGTGCTGGCCGCCATCACCTTGCCGCTGGGCCTGACCACCAGCAAGGAGTACGCCGAGCTGGAATGGCCGATCAAGCTCCTGATCGCGGTGATCTGGGTTGTTTACGCCATTGTTTTCTTCGGCACCATCGCCATCCGCAAGGTCAAGCACATCTACGTGGCCAACTGGTTCTACGGCGCCTTCATCCTGGCCGTGGCCCTGCTGCACATCGTCAACTCCGCCTTCGTGCCGGTGTCGCTGTGGAAATCCTACTCCGCCTACTCCGGCGCCGTGGACGCCATGGTGCAATGGTGGTACGGCCATAACGCCGTGGGCTTCTTCCTGACCGCCGCCTTCCTGGGCATGATGTACTACTTCATCCCGAAACAGGCTGGCCGTCCGGTTTACTCCTACCGCCTGTCCGTAGTGCACTTCTGGGCGCTGATCTTCACCTATATGTGGGCCGGCCCTCACCACCTGCACTACACCAGCCTGCCGGACTGGACCCAATCCGTAGGCATGGTGTTCTCCCTGGTGCTGCTGGCTCCGAGCTGGGGCGGCATGATCAACGGCATCATGACCCTGTCGGGCGCTTGGCATAAGCTGCGCACCGACCCGGTGCTGAAATTCCTGGTGGTATCGCTGTCCTTCTACGGCATGTCCACCTTCGAAGGCCCGATGATGTCGATCAAGACCGTCAACGCCTTGTCTCACTACACCGACTGGACCATCGGCCACGTGCACTCCGGCGCGCTGGGCTGGGTGGGCTTCATCACCATCGGTTCCATGTACTACCTGATTCCCCGCCTGTTCGGCCGCGAATCCATGTTCAGCCTGAAGCTGGTTGAAGCCCATTTCTGGCTCGCCACCGTCGGCGTGGTGCTGTACATCGCCGCATTGTGGATCTCCGGCGTGACCCAGGGCCTGATGTGGCGCGCGCTGAACCCGGACGGCACCCTGACCTACGCTTTCGTTGAGGCGGTCAAAGCCACCTATCCGTACCACTTCGTGCGTCTGCTTGGCGGCTTCCTGTACCTGCTCGGCATGTTCCTGATGGCCTACAACACCTTCCGCACCGTAACCGCGGGCCGTGCCGTAGACGCCAAGATTCCGGCCATCACCGCCCACGCTCATTGAGGCGCAAGGAAACATCATGGATAAGATACAAAAACTGATCGAAGAACACGTCGGCTATCTGATCGTGTTCACCCTGCTGGTCGTCAGCGTGGCCGGCCTGGTGGAAATCCTGCCGCTGGCCTTCCAGAAATCGACCACTCAGCCGGTGGCCGGCGTCAAGCCCTACACCGCCGTGCAGCTGGCTGGCCGCGACATCTACATCCGCGAAGGCTGCCACACCTGCCACACGCAGATGATCCGTCCGTTCCGCGCTGAAACCGAACGCTACGGCCATTACTCCGTGGCCGGCGAATCGGTTTACGACCACCCCTTCCTGTGGGGCTCCAAGCGCACCGGGCCGGACCTGGCCCGCGTAGGCGGCCGCTATTCCGACGAATGGCATCGCGTGCACCTGGTCAACCCGCGCGACGTGGTGCCTGAGTCCAATATGCCTGCCTTCCCGTGGCTGGCCAAGAATCTGGCCGACGCCGACAGCGTGCCGACCAAGATGAAGGCGCTGCGCCTGGTTGGCGTCCCATACACCGACAAAGACATCACCGAAGCCAAGGCTCAGGTGGAGGGCAAGTCGGAAATGGACGTGCTGGTCGCTTACCTGCAAGGCCTGGGCCTTGCCTTGAAGAACGTTCGTTAAGCCATGGACTGGGTAACCATCGGACGCTCGCTGTTCACGGTAGTGTGCTTTGCATTCTTCATCGTGGTGCTGGGCATCGCCTACAGCAAGCGCTCCAAGAACCGGTATGAGGACGCGGCCAACCTGCCCTTCCTCGACGACGACAAGGTGCAGGAAGCGGAACAAGACCAAGCTTCCAACGGAGCAAAAAAATGAGTGATTTCGTGAGCGAATTCTGGAACATCTGGATCACCGCGATCGTGCTGGGCGGCCTCGTATGGCTGACCTATCTGGTGTTTTCACAATCCAAGATCAAGGTGCAAAAGGGCGAACAGGTTGAGATCACCGGCCACGTGTGGGACGGCGACCTTTCCGAATACAACCACCCGCTGCCGCGCTGGTGGATGTTGATGTTCTACGTGACCCTGGCCTTCGCCGTGGTCTACCTGATTCTGTACCCTGGCCTGGGCACCTGGAAAGGCGTGTTTGGCTGGACTTCGGTAGACCAGTACAAGAAGGAGCGCGCGCAGGCGGAAGCCAAGTATCAGCCGCTGTACGACCAGTTCCTGAAACAGGACGTCAAGGCCGTAGCCGCCGATCCCAAAGCTCAGGAAATGGGCAAGCGCCTGTTCCAGACCTACTGCGTGCAGTGCCACGGCTCCGACGCCCGCGGCGCCAAGGGCTTCCCCAACCTGACCGACAGCAAGTGGCTGTGGGGCGGCGACGTCAAGGACATCCACGCCACCATCTCCGAAGGCCGCCACGGCCAGATGCCGGCCTGGGGCGCGGCGTTCGGCGAGGAAAAGGTCAAGGACGTCGCCAACTACGTGCTGTCGCTGTCCAAACGCAAGCATGACGCTGAACGCGCGGCTCGCGGCAAGGAAACCTTCGCCACGGTCTGTGTCGCCTGCCATGGCCCGGACGGCAAGGGCAACCAGCAGTTGGGCGCGCCCAACCTGACCGACAACAACTGGTTGTACGGCGGCAGCGAGAAAACCATCATCGAAACCATCACCAACGGCCGCAACAACCAGATGCCGGCCTGGAAAGACTTCCTGGGTGAAGGCAAAGTACACCTGTTGACCGCTTACGTCTGGGGCTTGTCCAACAACCCCAAAGCGCCGCAATAAACCGGTACTGATCTACTGCCCGCTCATGCGGGCAGTATTCTTTCGCGAGGATGTTATATGATTTCATATAACATCTCCGCTCCGATGCAGCCGCGCATTTCGCCAAGCCCATACCCCCATGGCCTTGGCCAAATCCGCAGAGAAGGAAACGCCCATGTCCGATTCGCTCAAGGAAATCCCGATCAAGGTAGAACCGCCGCGCCAAGCCGGCTCGCAGCCCGAGGCCACCGAGACCGTTTCTCTGTACGAGTCGCAAACCAAGATTTATCCGCGTGCCGTCAAAGGCCTGTTCAACAATCTGCGCGTGCTCTTCGTCGTCGGCACCCAGTTGGTTTTCCTGGGCTTGCCCTGGCTGAACTGGAACGGACGCCAGGCGCTGCATTTCGATCTGATCGAACGCAAGTTCTATCTGTTCGGCCTCACCATCTGGCCGCAGGACTTCGTCTATCTGGCCGCGCTGCTGATGTGCTGCGCCTTCGGCCTGTTCACTTGGACCACCATCGCCGGCCGGCTCTGGTGCGGCTACTCCTGTCCGCAGACGGTTTACACCGAAATCATGCTGTGGATAGAACAATGGGTGGAGGGCGACCGCGGCAAGCGCATCAAGCTGGACAAGGCGCCGATGAGCGCGCGCAAGTTCCGCCTCAAATTCACCAAGCACAGCCTGATGATCCTGTTCTCGCTGTGGACCGGCTTCACGCTGGTGGGCTACTTCACGCCGATCCGCGACCTGGTCGCCGCCGCGCCCCGCTTCGACTACGGGCCGTGGGAAACCTTCTGGATGTTCTTCTACGCCGGCTTCACCTATCTGCTGGCCGGCTTCATGCGCGAACAGGTCTGCAAATACATGTGCCCGTACGCGCGCTTCCAGAGCGTGATGTTCGACGCCGACACCCTGATCATTTCCTATGACGAGAAACGGGGCGAGCCGCGCGGGGCGCGCAAGAAAGGCAGCGATCCCAAGGAGCAAGGGCTGGGCGCCTGCATCAACTGCAGCATCTGCGTTCAAGTCTGTCCGGTGGGTATCGACATCCGCAACGGTCTGCAATACGAGTGCATCGGCTGCGCCGCCTGCATCGACGCCTGCGACGAAGTGATGGACAAAATGGCCTATCCGCGCGGCCTGATTCGCTACACCACGGAAAATGCGCTGGAAGGCAAATACCCTGAGAAAGCCATCGCCTCCCGGCTCAAGCGTCCTCGCGTGATACTGTATACGCTGGTGCTCGCCATCGTCATCGCCACCGCCATCGGCTCCATGTGGATGCGCAAGCCGTTCAAAGTGGATGTGATCCGCGATCGCGCCTCGCTGGTGCGTGAAACCGATGCCGGCTGGCTGGAAAACACCTATATCATTAAAATTATCAATACTACGGAACAGAATCAGCATTTCAGGATCACAGCATCGGGCTTGCCCGGCCTGAAAGTGCAGGCCGACCGCGGCGATATCGCCGTTGCCGCCACCGGCAACACCGACGTCACCGTCCACGTGCAGGCCGACCCGCAGTACGCGACCAAAGGCAGCCATGAAATCCGCTTCCTGATCCAGTCCATCAACCACCCTTCCCTGCAAGTGGAAGAGAAGTCCAGCTTCATCGGAGAGTAATACATGCAGCATACCGCCCCCGCTCCGCGCCCCTGGTACCGCGAACCCTGGCCCTGGATTCTGTTCGGCCTGCCGCTGGTGTCCGTCATCGTCGGCGTGATGTTCCTCGCCACCGCGATCCGCACCGACGACGGCCTGGTCACCGACGACTACTACAAGAAGGGCAAGGCCATCAATATGGAACTGCGCCGCGACAAGCAAGCCTTCAATATGGGCTTGAGCGCGCAGCTGATGGTGGGCACGGACCAGCGCACGCTGCGGCTGATCACCACCAGCAAGGTGCCGCTGCCCGCCGTCATCACCATGCGCATGGTTCACCCGGCGCAGGACGACTTCGACCAACAGGTGGAAATGCGCCAGGCCGGTCCCAACCTCTACCAGGCCGTGCTGCCGGCGGTGCCGGTCAAGGCCAATCATTGGTACATCCTGCTGGAAGACCAGGCCAAGCAATGGCGGCTGCAGGGCGAATGGAAACCCGCCGAAGGCCAGACCGTCTCCCTCGGCCATCAAAACCTGGAGCCGGCGGACTGATGATGAAGCGACTGACCCGCTCCCTATGCGCATTGGCTCTAGGCCTGGCCTTGAGCGCAGCCCACGCCGGCGGTTTCGTGCCAGCCTATCTGACCGGCAATATCGCGCCTCAACAGAGCGCCACGCTGTCCCAGGCCAAGGACGTGCTCGTCAAAGTGCGCCTATTGGATCAAAGCCGCCAAGACGCGCCGCCCCAACTGCTGGCGGAGCAGATCCTGGAAAAACCACGCAGCATTCCGGCGGACTTCTCCCTGTGTTACGACAAGCAGGCGATCAAACCCGATGGTCGCTATGTGGTGGAAGGCCAGATCTTTGTGAACGGCGAACTACGCTACAACAGTAGCCGCCAGACCGAGGTGCTGCGCGCCGGCGCCGACGAACATCCGCAACTGAGGCTGGACACCGTCGGCGGCAACTAAGCCGTCCGCCTCCCGGCCCTGCCTCTGGCAGGGCTTTTTCTTTGCCCCTCCTCCACCGCCCAGATGAGTGTTGCTGTTTTGCCTCAGAGTCGGCAAATCGAAACACAACCCGTTCCTCACGCCTCCATCCAGCTGCAAATACGCATAAACCCCTCTCCCAACGGGATTTTCGACAATAGCCCAAATACGAACCCTTACTGCATTCATGTCATTTTACTTACAAATAAATATGACAAATGAGGGCAGTTATTGACGCATTTACTCTATTAATTACGATTGTATGGCAGTAAAGATTAAAAAATTTTCACATACAAACATTTCCTAGTTATTATCAAAAATTGCCTACAAAATCCAAGGCAATTAAAAAATACAACAACACCTCACTCGACCTTGCTCGTTCAAGTGGTGTCACTCAAGTCACACAAGGAAATAATCTATGTCGACCACTTCGCATCCCAAAGGGCTCTACCTGCTTTTTGTGACCGAAATGTGGGAGCGCTTCAGCTATTACGGCATGCGCGCCATTTTCGTGCTGTTCATGATCAAGGCCCTGATGTTCGACAAGGCTCACGCCGCCGACATCTACGGCACTTATACCGGCCTGGTCTATCTGACTCCGCTGATAGGCGGCTATATCGCCGACCGCTACTGGGGCAACCGCCGTTCCATCCTGGTGGGCGGCGTATTGATGGCCATCGGCCAGTTCATGCTGTTCTTCTCCGGCTCTTTGCACGACAGCAATGTGCAAAGCGCCGCCTGGCTGCTGTACGGCGGCCTGGGCATGCTGATCGCCGGCAACGGCCTGTTCAAGCCGAATATTTCCTCGATGGTGGGCCAGCTCTATCCTGAGGGCGACAAACGCGTCGACTCCGCCTTCACCATCTTCTACATGGGCATCAACGCGGGCTCGCTGATCGCGCCCTTGGTGTGCGGCACCCTGGGCGACACCGGCCACCCCGCCGACTTCAAGTGGGGCTTCATGGCCGCCGGTTTCGGCATGCTGCTGAGCCTGGTGATCTTCTCGCTGTTCAAGAACAAATATCTGGTGACCCCGCAAGGCAAGCCCATCGGCATGGCGCCCAAGCGTCACCACGACAGCGGCGAGAAAGTCGTACACGCCCCGCTGACCCGCGTGGAGAAGGAGCGCCTGGCGGTGATCCTGCTTGTGTCCGCCTTCGTGATCTTCTTCTGGTCCGCCTTTGAGCAGGCAGGCGCCTCGCTGACCTTCTTCGCCGAAGAACAGACCAATCGCAATGTGCTCGGCTTCACCGTGCCGGCCTCCTACTTCCAGTCGATCAACCCGATCTCGGTCGTGATTTTCGCGCCCATCTTCGCCCTCATCTGGACCAAGCTGGGCCAGAACAACCGCGAGCCGAACTCGCCGGTTAAAATGGCGCTGGGCCTGTTCTTCCTTGCGCTGGGCTACTTGGTGATCGCCTTCGGCGTCGAAGGCCTGGAGCCGGGCGTCAAGGTCAGCATGCTGTGGCTGGTCAGCCTGTACGTGCTGCACACCTTCGGCGAGTTGTGCCTGTCCCCCATCGGCCTCTCGCTGGTGGTGAAACTCTCCCCGGCCCGCTTCACCGGCCTGATGATGGGCATCTGGTTCCTGTCCAACGCCGCGGCCAACAAGTTCGCCGGCACCTTGTCGGAGCTGTACCCGGATCCAAGCAAGCCGGTGCCGCACTTCCTCGGCTACGCCATCAACAATCTGCATGATTTCTTCATGCTGTTCGTGGCCATGGCCGGCGTCAGCTCGCTGGTGCTGTTCGCACTGTCGTACAAACTGAAGAAAATGATGCACGGCCTGCAATAAGCGCCGCGCGGCCCCGCAAGCCGGGGCACCAGCAAGATCCCAAAGCCGGCCTCCGCCGGCTTTTCGCTTATTCCGCCATCCACACAGGAGCGGGAAAAGGCTTTATCATACGGAGCTTCCGGCTCCTGACTCATACTCGCCGCCGCGCCCACGCGCGCCGACGGCACCGCATCCCGAATGAAACTATCGACCCTTCCCCGCTGGCAGCAATGTGGCATCGCCGTCTTGCTGCTGTTGCTGCTGCTCCGTCTCATCGGCCTGTGGACGATTCCGCTGACCGACACCACCGAGGCGCGCTACGGCGAGATCGCCCGCAAGATGCTGGAAACCGGCAACTGGGTAACACTGTGGCACGATTACGGCATCCCCTTCTGGGCCAAGCCGCCGCTTTCCAGCTGGCTGTCCGCCGCCGGCATGGCGCTGTTCGGCGTCAATGAAGCCGCGGCGCGGCTGCCTTCGCTGCTGTTGGCCATCGCCACCCTGGGACTCTGCGCTCACCTGATGCTGCGCCGCAGCGGCCGCGAAGCCGCCATGGCCGCCGCGCTGATCCTGGCCAGCAGCCTGCTCTTCCTCGGCGCCGCCGGCACGGTGATGACAGATCCGGCGCTGTTGTTCTGTGTAACGCTGAGCCAGGCCGCCTTCTGGCACGCTCTTGCACGGGGCAGCCGTGGCTGGGGCTATGTGTTCTTCGCCGGCCTGGGGCTGGGCTTGCTGGCCAAGGGGCCGCTGGCGGTAGTGCTGGTGGGCATGCCCATCTTCTTCTGGGTATTGCTGCGCAATCAGTGGCTGGCGCTGTGGCGCAAGCTGCCATGGATCCGCGGCACTCTGCTGATGTTCGCCATCGCCGCGCCTTGGTATGCGCTGGCGGAGCTGCGCACGCCTGGCTTCCTGGATTACTTCATCATGGGCGAGCATGTCAGCCGCTTCCTGGACTCCGGCTGGAAGGGCGACAAATACGGCTTCGCCCACGCCACCCCGCGCGGGATGATCTGGCTGTACACACTGGGGGCCATTTTCCCCTGGTCCGTCGCCATGCTGGCCTGGCTGGCGCGCCACGGCGCCAAGCTGCCTCGCCTTCGCCGCGACGACGACGGCTGGCTGCTCTATCTGGCCTTGTGGACACTGATGACGCTGCTGTTCTTCAGCCTGTCCGGCAACATCATCTTCCCCTACTCGCTGCCCATGCTGCCCGGCTGCGCGCTGCTGTTCGCCGAGCTGTGGCACCGCGCGCGCGGCGGCGACGCCAAGCGCAGCGCGCGCGGCGGCGACGCCAAGCGCAGCGCGCTGCCCGGGATAGCCGCGATCGGCGCACTGTTGATGCTGGCGCTGCTGGCCTTCAACCACTACGACGGCAACCGCTACCTGCGCACTCAAAAACAGGTGGTCGCGGCCTGGCAGGCACAACAGCCCAGCGCGGACAGCGCCCTGATTTATTGGAGTGGCCGCCGTGAATTTTCCGCGGAGTTCTACTCCCACGGCCGCGCGCGCACCACGCAGGACCCTCAGCAACTGCGCGCTTGGCTGGCCGGCAAGGCCGGCAGCTTCATCGTCTGCGATGTCAACGATCTCGAACGGCTGCCCGCCGACGTTCGCGCTCGTTTCACCGAGCGCGCCCGCTTCAACATCATGAGCGACACCATGCTGCTGCTGGCCGATACCGCGCCGGCGGCCCCGACCGAGGCCCATTAATATGAGCAACGCCTTCGTCCCGCCTTATCTGCTTGGCCTGCGCGCCAAAGAGCGCCCGGCCGATCCGCTGGTCAGCTGCGTGGTGCCCGCCTACAACGAATCCGCCAACATCGTGCCGATGCTGCAGACCCTGCATCAGTTGCTGAACGACGCCGGCTACCGCCACGAACTGGTGGTGGTGGACGACGGCAGCCGCGACGACACCGTGGAGCAGGTACTGACCCACGCCGCGGAACTGCCGGTGACGCTGATCCAGCTGTCCCGCAACTTCGGCAAGGAGATCGCGCTCACCGCCGGCGTCGACCATGTACAAGGCGACGTCGCCGTGCTGATCGACAGCGACTTCCAGCACCCGCCGGAGATGGTGCCGGTGTTTCTGGAGGAATGGCGCAAAGGCTACGACATGGTCTACAGCGTGCGCAGCAGCCGCGAAGACGAGCCGCTGGCCAAACGCCTGTTCACCCACGCCTTTTACCGCCTGGCCAACAGCGGCAGCCGCCATAAAATGCCGGCCGACACCCAAGACTTCCGCGTGCTGGACCGCTGCGTGGTGGAGGCCTTGCGCCAGATGCCGGAGCGCAACCGCTTCATGAAGGGTTTGTATCATTGGGTGGGCTTCACCCAACGTCCGATGCCGACTCAGACCCGGGAGCGCCGCGCCGGCCAAAGCAGCTTCAACTACCGCCGGCTGCTGGACTTGGGCATCACCGGCCTGACCGCCTTCTCCAATATGCCGCTGCGCATTTGGACCGTGATTGGCTGCCTGATTTCGCTATGCTCCATCGCTTACGCGGCCTGGGAACTGATTCATACCCTGCTGTTCGGCAATCCGGTCAGCGGCTGGCCAACCTTGGCGGTGGCCATCAGCTTCCTCGGCGGCGTGCAGCTGCTGTCCATCGGCATCCTCGGCGAATACGTCGGCCGCATTTTCGACGAGGTCAAACAACGCCCCACCTATCTGGTCAGCCGCATCAGCGGCCAGGGTGCGAGGGATGCGGGGAACTCCGCCGAATGAGCCGCGAATTGTTCTGGTTCGGCGTGGTCGGCGTTTCCGCCATGCTGGTGCACTTCGCCATGGTGGCTTGGGTGCTGGTGCCGCTCGGCATGGCGCCGCTGCTAGCCAATGTGCTGGGCTTCCTGATCGCTTTCCAGGTCAGCTACTGGGGTCACCGGCAGCAGACCTTCCAGGCTCGGCATATCCCCCATCGCCAGGCCTTGCCGCGCTTCTTCGGCGTTGCCTGCCTGAGCTTCATCGTCAACGAGGCGATGTACGGCCTGCTGCTGCGCTTCACGCCGCTGAATTATCGCGCCGCGCTTTTGCTGGTGCTGATCGTCGTGGCGGCGCTGACCTTCGCGCTCAGCAAGTTGTGGGCCTTCCGCGGCGCGGAGCCGATACAAAAACCACACATAAACCCTTAATTTCCAGCACAAACGGATATAAAACTTTATCCGCTTGCCCCGGTCACACCCCCATGACAAAACGACTGACACTCTGCGCCGACGACTTCGCACAGTCCGACGCCATCAGCGCCGGCATTCTGGAGCTGCTGGCCGCCGGCCGCCTGTCCGCCACCAGCGTGATGAGCCAGGCGCCCAGCTGGGCCAGCCACGCCTCCGATCTCAAAGCCTTCGACGGCAAAGCCGACATCGGCCTGCATTTCAACCTGAGCCATCCCTTTGGCGATCAGGCCCGTCCCTTATCGCACTGGCTGATGAAGAGCCAGTTGCGCCAGCTGTCGCGCCCAACGCTGCGCGATGCCGCCGCCATGCAAATCGATCTGTTCTGCCAACATTACGGCCGGCTGCCGGACTTCATCGACGGCCACCAGCATGTGCACGCGCTGCCGGTGGTTCGCGACGCCTTGTTTGAAGCCATTGTCCAACGCTGGCAGGGCCAGGCGCTGCCCTATTTGCGCGCGCCGGATCGTCTTGGCCACCCCGGCGACAACCGGCTCAAGGCGCTGGTGCTTCGCAGCGTCAGCACCGGTTTCGACGACGGCGCTCGCGAGCAGGGCTTCAGCACCACGCCTTGGTTTGGCGGCATGTACTCGCTGACGCCGCAAGCGGACTTCGCCGGGCTGATGCAGCAGTGGCTGGCTCGCAGCCCCGACCGGGGCCTGATCATGTGCCATCCCGGCCACTTGGCCGTGGATAAAGACGACCCGATTGCCGCGACGCGGGACAAGGAATTCCGCTTCCTCGCCAGCCAGGCCTTCGCCGATCTCTGCGGCCAGTACGGCGTGGAGTTGGCCCGTTTCGACAAGGCCGCTCCCACCACTACGCTGGCGGCCTGAGCAGGCCGCGGCCGGCCCTCACACTGCCGGCCAGTTCAAATCCCAGGGGGCGCCCAAGCCTTGCAACACCGCACCGCAGGCATCGGACAGGAAGGCTTCGCCCTGGCTCGGCGGACAGACAAAGCTGAATTGCTCTCCCTCCAGTTCGAAGCGCAAGGCGTAGGCGTGTAGATAACCCCTGTCCGCCGGCGCGCCGCCGTAGAGCAGATCGCCCAGGATAGGCGCCGATTGCGATTTCAAAGCCACTCTCAACTGATGGGTCTTGCCGCTGCGCGGCCGCAACAGGAATAAGCGCAGACCCGGCTGCAACGAATAGCTGAAGAACTGCGTCACCGCCGGGTTTTCCTGACTGCTCAGCAAACGCCAGGCGCCTCCGCGCCCCTTGCCCATGTCCCCCGCCACCTTGCCCTGTTTCTTGCTCGGCTTGCGGTCAGACAGCGCCAGATAATATTTCTCGATCTCTCTCCCGGCGAAGGCTTGGCCCAGCCGCGCCGCCGTCTCTGCCGAACGCGCCACCAGGATCAAGCCGGAAGTGATGCGGTCCAAGCGGTGCACCGGCCACAAAGCCTCGTCGCCCAGGCCGGCGCGCAAGGCCTCCATCAAGCCGGCCTCCTCGCCGTCTCGGTGAAAGCTGACGCCGGGCGCCTTGTCCACCAGGTAGAAGCGCGGCTCCGTGTGCAAGAGGGTGAAAGCCGCCTCAGGCATCGGCCCCGTCCTGGCTGGAGGCTTGGCGCATGCGCTGCTCGGTTTCCATCCGCATCTTCTTGCGGATTTCCGCATCGCGGAAACGGTGCTGCTGCTCCGCCGTTTCCAACGACAGCGGCGGCACCGGCACCGCTTTGCCGTTTTCAAACGCCACCATGGTGAAGTAGCAGCTATTGGTGTGGCGCACCGTGCGCTTCTGAATGTCTTCCGCCACCACCTTGATACCCACCTCCATCGAGGTGCGCCCCACGTGATTGACGCTGGCGAGAAAGGTCACCAGTTCGCCAACGTGAATGGCCTGCTTGAACAGCACCTGATCCACGGACAGCGTCACCACGTAACAGCCGGCGTAACGGCTGGCGCAGGCGTAAGCCACTTGGTCCAGCAGCTTCAACAACACTCCGCCGTGAACATTGCCGGAAAAATTGGCCATGTCCGGCGTCATCAACACCGACATCACCAGCTCGCGCTGACTCGCCTGCTCCACTTGCTGCGCCATGTTTCGCTCCCAAAAAATCCGAAACCGCCTATTGTGCCCCCATCCCTCCTTTTTAAACAGTTTTTGCCCATGCTGCTTGGTAAGACTTTTGATTTGGGCAAAGCCGGCCCATAGCGGCTAAACTGAGAAATATCAAGCTAAAACCGTGAATTCATGAGCCTTTCCGGAATATCCAGCTACGGCGGTTATGGCGGCTACGCATTACAGACCAGCCACGGCCCCAACTGCCAGTGCCCGGCTTGCCAGCAAAGCCTGGCAAGCGCCGCGGCGCCGGTGGGGACAGCCGCATCCGGAAACCGCGCCGGCAACGCCGATGCCGCTCCAGACCAACCGGATCAAGCCAAACCCAACGCCGCGCGCGGCATCGACGGCAAGCCGCTGGACGAGCAGCAGCAAAAACAAGTGGAAGCGCTGAAGGCCCGCGACAGCGATGTGCGCCAGCACGAACAAGCGCATCTGGCGGCCGGCGGCGCGCTGGCCGGCGGCGGCGCCACCTATAGCTATCAGCAAGGCCCGGACGGCAAGCAATATGCGATAGGCGGCGAAGTCGGCATCCGCCTGGCGCGGGGCAGCACCCCGCAAGAAACCATAAGCAATGCCCAGACCGTGCAGCGCGCCGCGCTGGCGCCGGCCGACCCCTCCGGCCAGGACCGCGCGGTGGCCGCCGCCGCCGCGCAGATGGAACAGCAGGCGCGCATTGAACTGATGCAGCAGCAAGCCGGCAAGCAGGGCTTGAGCCCGCTTCAAGCGCGGCAGAAAATCAACAGCCCCGAGCAACAAGGCCCGGGGCTGGGGTCCAACATCGATACCTACGCCTGAGAGCCTGTTTACGCTCGGCTACGCTGCGGCGGGATCGTCAGGCAAGGGCGTCGAAACCCGCTTCAAAATGCACATATACCGCATGTACATTCCGCTTCTTCAGCGGCAAGCCCTTGTCTCGTCCTAGCTCGCCAGATCGTAAACACGTTCCAGATTCAGGCGACATCCCACGCAATCTCCCTCACTCCGCCTTGCGCACGCCGCGCGCCAGCCGCAGACCGTTGGCGATCACCACCAGGCTGGTGCCCACATCGGCGAACACCGCCATCCACAAGCTGGCCATACCCAGCATCGCCAATACGAAGAACACCAGCTTGGTCAACAAGGCCACCGCGATGTTCGCTTTCAGCACCCGCGAAGTGCGCCGGGCGTGGCTGAGCAAATCAGCCAGCTTGGCCAGCTTGTCGTCCATCAAGGCCACGCCGGCGGTTTCCAGCGCGCTGTCGGAACCGGCCGCCCCCATGGCGATGCCCAGGTCGGCCCGGGCCAGCGCCGGCGCGTCGTTGACGCCGTCGCCCACCATCGCCACCATCTTGCCGGAGGCTTGCAAACGGACAATGCGCTCCAGCTTGTCTTCCGGCAACAAACCGCCGTGGGCTTCTACGATGCCGGTCTGCGCCGCCACCGCCTGCGCCACCTGCTGGTTGTCGCCGCTCAACATCACCGTCGCCACGCCCAACTTGGCCAATTGCCGCAGAGCCGCCGGCGCTTCCGGACGAATCCGGTCCGCCACCGCGATCACGCCTAGCGCCCGCTCGCCCTCCAGCAACACCAAGGCGCCCTGTCCCGCCAATTCCAAGCGCGACAGCTCGGCCTGCAAGGCATCGCTCAAAGCGCCCTGCTCCCGCGCCAGCCGGCTGCTGCCCAAAGCCAGCTTCCGGCCGTCCGCCAAGCCGCTGACGCCGCGCCCGGCCTGCTCGCTGACCTGTTCCGCCTCCGGCCAGGATAGGCCTCGCGCGTTCGCCGCCGCCAGCACCGCCTTGGCCAGCGGATGAGTGGAGTGCGCGTCCAGAGCCGCTGCCCAACGCAACAACTGATCCTGATCCGCCTCGGCCAGCGTCACCACGCCCGTCACTTGCGGCTCGCCCTCGGTCAGGGTGCCGGTCTTGTCGAAACACACCGCGTCTATCCTGGCCGCCATTTCCAGCGGCGCGCCGCCCTTGATCAGCAGGCCGTGCTTGGCGGCTGACGCCAAGGCGCTGACCACGGTCACCGGCGTGGCGATCACCAGCGCGCACGGGCAGGCGATCACCAGCATCACCAGCGCGTTATAGACCGCCTCGTTCCAGCTCAGCCACCCCAGCATAGGGGTAGCCACGGCAAACAGCAGCGCGGCCGCCAACACCACCGGGGTATAAACCTCGGCGAAGCGGTCGATGAAACGCTGCGTCGGCGCCTTGCTGGCCTGAGCATTGCGCACAGTGTCGATGATGCGCGCCAACACGCTGCCGTTGGCCCCCGCCGTGGTCAGCACTTCCACCACGCCGCTGCCGTTGATGCTGCCGGCGAAGACCGCTTCGCCCGGAGACTTGTCCACGGGCAGGCTCTCGCCGGTGATAGGCGCTTCGTTGAACGCGCTGTGGCCTTGTTCGATGCGGCCGTCCAGCGGCACTCGCTCGCCCGGACGCACCCGCACTCGGCTGCCCGGCGCCACGTCGGCGGCCGGGCGCTCCACCCATTCGCCGCCGCTCTGCACCCAGGCGGTTTCCGGCGCCAGCGACATCAAGGCTTTGACCGCTTCGCCGGCGCGCGCCAGCGACATCGCCTCCAGCCGCTCGGCGATGGCGAACAGGAACAACACCATCGCCGCCTCCGGCCATTGGCCGATCAGCATCGCGCCTATCACCGCCACCGACATCAGGAAATGGATGTTGAGCGTGCGGGTGGACAGCGCGATCCAGCCCTTTTTCAGCGTGGGCATGCCGCCCAGCAAGATGGAGGCCAAGGCCAGCGCCGCACTGCCCCAGCCCTGGTCCGCTCCGCTGAGCCAGGCCACGCCTTCCGAACCCGCCGCCGCCAGGCCGGATAGCGCCAGCAGCCAATTGCCCCGGCGCGAAGCCTTGGGCTGCTCCACCAGCGCCGAGGCGTCATTCAGC
Organism: Chromobacterium sp. W521; assembly: GCF_052805975.1. Lineage (NCBI taxonomy): Bacteria > Pseudomonadati > Pseudomonadota > Betaproteobacteria > Neisseriales > Chromobacteriaceae > Chromobacterium > Chromobacterium sp. W521. The sequence continues at coordinate 127,938 of NZ_JBRBAF010000004.1, read as the reverse complement.
TCCACCGCCTTCATGCCCACCTTGGCGATGGCTTGTTTAACGCCCTCCAGATTGGGCAGGTCGTGACGCACCAGCAGCACCCGCTCGATAAAGTTGAACTCCAGCGCGGCCACCCCGGCCATGCCGCCCAAAGCCTTTTCAATCAGCTTGGCCTCGGTCGGGCAGTCCATCGCCTGGATATGCAAGCGCGCTTGCTGCCGGCCGCCCTCGCCCAGCGCCACCGCGCGCGGCGCTTCCGCGCCGTGATCATGGCCTGAGCAGGACTTGCCGGCATGATCGTGGCTGTGGCCATGCTCGTGGTCATGATCACGCGCCGGCATCGCCGCCTCTAATTTGTGGCCGCAGCAATCGTCCGCCTGGCGCGGATCTGGCTTGCCCTCTCCGCCCCGGCAAGAAGCATGGCCGGCATGCGGCGCACGCCGGCGTCGCTGTTTTTGCGCTGCTTGGAACATGGAGGCCTCCCTTGGTCGGATTGATATAGCCTCATTGCAAACCCTATAGTCGCTACAAGGTCAAGCTTTTTTGCTAAAATTCCATCATCCGGCGGAAAATCGCCGCCACCGCCCCATTGCCGGGCGTCTTGCGGGAGGACTGAGATGCTGATTGGAGAGCTGGCGCGCCAGACTGGCTGCGAAGTGGAAACCATACGTTATTACGAGCGTGAAGGCCTGCTGTCCGCGCCGCTGCGCAGCGCCTCCGGCTATCGCCGCTACAACGCCGAGCAATTGGGCGAACTGAATTTCATCCTGCACTGCCGTTCCTTGGGCATGTCGCTGGCCGACATCCGCCAGCTGGCCGCCTTCAAGGCCGACTCCTCGCTGGCCTGCGACGACATCAACCAACTGATAGACCGTCAGGTCAGCAAGGTCCATCAGCAAGTGGAAAGCTTGCGTCTGCTGGAACAACAGCTGCTGGCGCTGCGCGACCGCTGCCACGACCATCACACCGTGGCAGAATGCGGCATTCTGCAAACCCTGGTGGAAGCGTCCGAAGGCGAACCTTGTGTCTGTCACACGCCCTTCGGTCAGGACCCGCACCCTCACCCCCATTCCGTGGAGAAGCAATGACCCGTTTGTTCAAGCCCGCCACCGCCGCCGCGACTCTAGCCGCGCTGGCCCTGTCCGCCTGCACCACCAACCCTCAAACCGGCCAGACCGAAATCAGCAAGACCGCGCTCTACGGCCTGGGCGGCGCGGCGGCCTGCGGCCTGGTGGGCGCGCTGACCCATGGCGGCAAAGGCGCCCGCAATTCGGCGCTGGCCTGCGGCGCGATCGGCGCCGGCATCGGCGGCTATATGGATTACCAGGAAAAACAACTGCGCGAAAAGCTGAAGAACAGCCAGATCGCGGTCGAGCGCATTGGCGACCAGCTAAAACTCTCCCTGCCCGACAACATCACCTTCCCCACCAACGGCTATCAGTTGAACACCAGGGTGCAAAAGCCGCTGGGCGATATCGCCGGCGTGCTGGTGCAATTCCCCGACACCTCGATCACCGTGGCCGGCCACACCGACAGCACCGGCGCCGCCGCCTATAACCAGACGCTGTCGGAGAAACGCGCTCAGTCGGTGACCGAATACCTGCAGGGTCAGGGCGTCAACTCGGTGCGGGTGCGCACCATGGGCTACGGCGCGACCCAACCGGTGGCCAGCAACGCCAGCGAAAGCGGCAAAGCCAAAAACCGCCGCGTGGAGATCATGATCACGCCGCAGCAAATGGGTTGAACCCACGGCAGGCATCCAAGCCCGGCTCCGGCCGGGTTTTTTCACGCCCCAGGCGGCTGATGGGCAAAAAAAATGGGCCAACCCACTGGGTCGGCCCTAACAACGCTCGTTTGGGGAGATGAGGAGAAACCACCGCACGCCACCCCACGGGAATGCGGGTCACAACAAGTACACACACAAACTACAACAACAAACCTATCAGCGGCGCGGCGAACACCGTCGCCAAACCGCCCAGCATCATGGTCAGGCTGGCCACCACGCCTTCTTCCGCGCCCAGCTCGCTGGCCTTGGCGGTGCCGGCCGCGTGGGCGGCGGCGCCGAACAAGGCTCCGCGCGCCAGACTGGAGCGCAGCGGCATCCAAGCCAGCATCACTTCGCCCAACAACATGCCGCACACCCCGGTCATCACCACGAACACCGCCGTCAGGTCCGGCGAAGCGCCAATGCCGGAGGCCGTGGCCAAAGCGAACGGAGTGCTGATCGATCGCGGCGCCAGGCTGCGCTGCAACAAGTCGGACAAGCCCAGCAGTCGCGCCAGCCAGATCGAGCTGAACACCGCCACCGGCATGCCCACCAGCACGCCGCAGCTCAGCGACAACCAGTGCCGGCGTATCATCGCCCGATGCTCGTAGATCGGCACCGCGAAAGCCACCGTGGCCGGCCCCAGCATCCAGGTCAGCCAACGGGTGTCTTCGAAATACACCCGGTACGGCACCTTGGCCAAGACCACCAGCGCAATCACCAACAGCGGCACCGCCAGAATCGGGGCGCTCCACCAGCTGCGCTTTTTCAGATAAAACTTTTTGACCAGTCCGTACAAAACAACGGTAATCAGCAAACTGGCCAGTGCAATCTCATGCTCCATGCGTCTTCACCTGTTTCTGGCGGCCATGCCAGCGCAGGGCCACTTCCAAGCGATAACATTTATCCACCACCCAGGAGGTCGCCGCCATCACCAACAAGGTGGACAACACGATGACCGCCACAATCCGTAGCCCGGCGGCCATGATCACGTCCGGGTACTGGATCACCGCCACGACGGCGGGGATGAAGAACAACAACATTTCAGCCAACAACCAGCGGGCGCCGCTGCGGCACCAGGCCAGTGGCAACCAGCCCAGCCAGAGCGCCGCCAGCACCAGGAACATCCCTAGCACGCCGGCAGGCACCACTGGCAGGAAATGGCTGCTCAACTGACTGGCCGCGATCCACACCACGCTCAGCAAGGCCACCTGACCGATGGTCAGCGCCACTTGCTTGAATGCGGAAAGATTCGGATTTGCCATGATTGAGCCACTACACAACACAGGGAGTGGTTCGAGTATAGAGCGCCGCCATGCATTCAAAAAATGAATTAAAATTATTTCACGCATTCCAATCTGGAATGCATGATCCGGACAAGCACATATGGACATCCGCGCGCTGCGCTATTTCATCGAGGTGGTCAAACGCCAAAGCTTCACCAAGGCGGCCGAAGCCCTCTATGTGACTCAGCCCACCATCAGCAAGATGGTGCGCCAGCTGGAGGAGGAATTGGGCTGCCCGCTGATCCTGCGCGAGGGCCGCAGCTTCCGACTCACCGACGCCGGCCGTGCCACTTATGAGCGCGGCCTGGACGTGCTATCGGCGATGAACCAGTTGAAAACGGAGCTGTCCGACCTGTCTGCGCTCAAACGCGGCGAGCTGGTGGTCGGCCTGCCCCCCATGGTGGGCGTGGCCTTCTTCGCTCCGGTGGTCAGCAGCTTCCGCCAACGCTATCCGCAGATCGAACTGAAAATGGTGGAAGACGGCGCGCTGGCGATCGAGAGCAGCGTGCGCAGCGGCGAACTGGAAATCGGCGTGGCGGTGCTGCCGGTGGACAACCAGGCTTTCGATCAATTCGCCGTGGTGCGCGATCCGCTATGCCTCGTGGCGCCGGCCGGCTCGGAGTGGCGTGGGCAGAGCGTGGTGCGGCTGGAGCAGATCGCCAATCAGCCCTTTGTGCTCTACCCGCAGGACTTCACGCTGGCGCGCCGGGTCAGCGACGCCTTTCGCGAGCTGGGCCGCCCGCTGCATGTGGTGGGGCGCAGCGCGCATTGGGACTTCATCGTCGAACTGGTGTCGGCCCACATGGGCGTCACCCTGCTCCCGCGCTCCATCGTGGAACGGCTGGACCGCTCGGCCTACGATGTGATCCCGCTGGCCGAGCCCAAGCTGGTCTGGCACCTGGCGCTGATCTGGCAAAAGAACGGATACTTGTCACATGCGGCCCGCGCCTGGCTGGCGGTAACCCGCGATGTGCTGGGCGGTTTGGAATAACGCCGGTCAACCCAAGGAACACCGAATATGAAACGATATCTGAGCGTCGCCCTGTTCACCCTGCTGCTAAGCGGCTGCGCGGCCTTGAACTACCAGAAGCCCCAAGTCAGCATCGCCGACGTCAAACCAGGCAAGGCCACGCTGTTCGAACAAAGCTTCGAAGTCAGCCTGCGGGTCAGCAACCCCAACAATCTGGCCTTGAACGCCAAGGGCATGACCCTGGAACTGAACGTGGCGGGAGAGAAGCTGGCCACGGGAGTCAGCAATCAGGCCATCGCCGTACCTGCGCTGGGCGAAGGCGTGGTCACGCTGCAATTGCACACCTCGCTGGCCGGCTGGCTGAAGCAGATAGGCAAGGCGATGGAGGCCGGCAACGGCGGCAAGCTGGAATACCAACTGAATGGCACGCTGGAAGACTTGAACGGCATGGGCCGAGTGCCCTTCCGCAGCAAGGGCGAGTGGAAGCTGCCCGGTCAGTAAGAACCTATCCACGATCCGCTGCGCAAGCTCGCGAGATCGTGAGCTTGCTCCCAATACCCGCAGCCCCGCCTGCCGGCGGGGCTAGTGCTTAGAACCTGTTCAAAGTCGCGCGAGCACAGAGCGTGACAAGACGAAAACGAGCGAAAAAGCGGAATGGTCAAGTGGTACATGAACATTTTGAGCTCGTACTCACCGCGCAACGCTTCACGAAGCGCAGCGCGCTTTGACCAGATTCTTACTGCCGCGGCACCGCCACGCAGTTATTGCCGTCGAAGCTAACGGTTTCCACCAGTTGGCTCTTGGGATTGACCACGAAATTGGTGGTGCAGCTGTAATGGGTGGAACCACCGCCTATCATGCCGGTGTTGACCCACCGTCCCGGTGTTTCTATGGTCTTGGTCTGACCGTTCTCGTTGTAAGTCACCTTGGCGCCCGGTTCGTACACGCGGTTTTCACGCAACGGCTCACGCTGGGTGAATTCCTTGCTGTAGGTGTAGAGCATATTGCCGTTCGGCATCTTCAGGGTTTTCTGCGGTGCGCCCCACTCCGCCAACAATTGATTCACATCACGCCCCTGCCAGTAATACGCCTTCTGCGCATAGCCTTCCTGTGTCGGAAAGATGCCGCAGGCGGTCAACAGCAGCGTCGACATCATCATCAGTCTTTTCATCCGAAATCCTTCAATCGCCGTTCACTATCCATAGCATAATAAAACGCCGGCCCCTGAACGGAGTCGGCGCTGTGTGACTGACCACGCGGAAGCCCGAGAGTTTCCTGACGCGAACAATTCCTGACTTAGAACCTTTTCAAAGTCTCGCGAGCCAGAGCGAGACAAGGCGAACACAGCAGAGAAAGCGGAGTGCACACACGGTACATGAGCATTTCGAAGCTGCATTCACCGAGCCACGTTTCACGACGCGTAGCGGATCGTGAACAGGTTCTTACAGCCTGAAGCGATTGAAGGTACTCTGCATCCCGCGCGCCAGATCGTTCAAGGCGCTCAGCGTCTGCATTGCCGATTGCAGCGCGGCGTCGGAGTCGATGATCTGGTTGTTGATCGACTCGGTGCTCTGCGCCATCGCGGTGGTGGCGTTGTGCTGCTCGCTGGTGGACAGGGCCACATCGCCGATCTTGTCTATCACTTGCTGCATCGCGTCGCCAATCGCGGTCAACCGCGCGCGCGCCTGGCCGGTCAGATCGACGCTGGCGTCCACCGCGCCGACAGTGGTATTCATGTTCTGCACCGCCTTGCCGGTTTCGCCCAGGATGTTTTCCACCATCTGACTGATCTCCACCGTTGCCTGCCCCGTGCGCTCGGCCAGCTTGCGCACTTCGTCGGCCACCACGGCAAAGCCGCGGCCCTGCTCGCCGGCGCGCGCCGCCTCGATCGCCGCGTTCAAGGCCAACAGATTGGTCTGATCGGCAATGTCGCGGATTACATTGGTGATCTTGGAGATCTCCTGCGAGCGCTGTTCCAGCGAGGCCAGCAGGCTGGACAGTTCGCCCACCGATTCGCTGGTGCGCGACATCTCGCTGCTGATGCGCTGCATATCGTTGGCGCTCTCGCGCGAATGTTCGCCGGTATTGCGCGCCAGGCTGTCGGTTTCGCGGGTGGCGTCGGCGATGTGGGAGATGCTCACCGTCACTTCTTCGATCGCCGCCGCGTTGGAGCTGGAAATGTCCGCCAGCACGTGGGAATCATCGGCCAGGCGTTTCACCGCGCCGCTGACTTCGATCACGCCTTGGGTCAGTTGCCCGGCTTCGTCGCGCAGTTCGCGGAACATGCCGTTCAGACGTTGCACAAACTGGTTGAAGGCTTGCGCGGTCTGCGCCACTTCATCCTCGCCGGCCACTTCGATGCGGCGGGTCAGGTCGCCTTCGCCTTGCGAGATTTCGCGCATCGCGTCGCGGACCTGGAACAGGCCTTTGAGCAGGCGGCCCAGATAAGCGGAGCTGAAGGTCAGCATCACAACCAACACGATGGCGACGGCCCCGGCGATCAGCCAGATGATGCCGTTGACCTGGGAAGAGATCACCTCTTCATCCGCGGCCACGCCCATCACCCAGTCGGAGCCGGCGATCGGTCGCAAGGCCACCATATAAGCGCCGCCGTCTATATCCACGCTCTTGGCTTGATCGCTTTGCAGCAGGCTGGCGAAAGCGGCGTCGTCCAGCGCCGGAATCACGCTGCCGATGGGCTTGAGCTCATTGCCAGGCTTGGGGTAGGCGATGATCTTGCCCTGTTTGGTCAACAGAAAGGCATGGCCTTTACCGGCCAGCTTGATGTCCAGCACCGACTTGACCAGCTTGTCGATCAGAATATCGCCGCCCACCACGATGTCCTGGCCCTTGACCTTGTCGGCGATGGTGATCACCAGTTTGTCCTTGGTTTCCGGTTCGGAGTCCTTGTACGGGTCGGTGACGATCAGGCCGTCCTGAGCCTTGGATTGCTGGAACCACGGACGTTGCGCCGGCTGGTAGTCGGCGCTGGGCTTGGGACGACCCGGCACCGAGTATTTCATGTCGCCGGTCGCGCCGTTGCCGGCGTAAATCACGTTGAAGCCGCCGCCCTTGGCCAACTGCTGCAGATAGTAGCTGACCTGCGCGTCGTCGGCGTGGCTGAGGCTGGCGCTGATCAGATTCTTGCGAACCGACAGCCATTCGGACACGAAGCCGCCCTGTAGCTGGGCGACCTGGTTGATCTCCCGCTCAGCTTCTTGATAAGCGTGGGAGCGGATATTCAGGCAGGCGGTGATGGTGATGCTGAGCGTGGCGACCAGAATGGACACCGCTGTCAGCAGCGTGAGCTTGTGACGGATGGAGCGCATGATAAGCCGTTGCTGATAAAAGCGTTATTATCCGTCATACGAGATGTCATGCATTGTTAAAAATAACAATGTCTTTAAATATTTGCGCATGTTTTAAATCAAACAACTACATCAATCATGCATTTCAAATACTCGCAAGGCCTGCAAACCCTACCCTGCCCACGCTTGCGTCACAAAATGTCGACAATTTGCCCTAACCACGACAATTTCACCTCAATTTGAGCGATACTTGCGCCTGGACGCGGCCACCGCAATGGGCTGCGCCCGGTTATTAGACAGAAAGGGGCCAAAATGAGTAAAAGCGGCGAACGGTCGCAAACCTTTCAAAACATCATTGACGCCAGCCTGCAGCTGTTCAACCAGGAGGGCGAGCGCGTCATCACCACCAATCATATCGCCGAGCGGATGAATATCAGCACCGGCAAGTTGTACTATCACTTCCGCAATAAGGAAGAGATCATCAGCGAGCTATACCAGCGCTACGTCAAAGGCATGGCGGAGCAGCTGTCGGCCGCGCTCCGGCACAGCAACTCGATCGAGGCGATGGTGGGAGCGATGGAAAAAACGCTGCGGCACATTTGGAGCTTCCGCTTTCTGCCCAAAAGCATGCCCAGCCTGTACTACCTGCACCCGGAACTGGCGGAAAATCACCAGCAGTTGTCCCGTGGCCAGTTGGCTGGCAAGCTGGCCCAATTGTTCGCCCGCCTGCGCGAACAGGGCGTGCTGCTGGGCGACGACAAGCAACTGGCTCATCTGGTCCAGCACTTTCAGATGGTGCAGACTGGCTGGGTAACCACGCTCAAGCACTCCGCCACGCCCAGCGAGCTGGAGCGCATGGTAAAAGACGGCTGTCGCAGCCTGCTCTATCTGCTGACGCCTTACGTCGATCCGCGCTACCGGCCGCCGTTCGACCGCGTCTGCGCGCGCTACGCCTGAACGGCGACGCATAAAAAAACACCCCTGGCGAGCCAGGGGTGTTTTGCATGCGGCCTTAGAATCCATCCACGATCTCGCGAGCTAGAGCGAGACAAGGCGAAAGCGGCCAAGAAAGCGGAATGTACATCTGGTACATGAGCATTTCGCAGTCGCTTTCAACACCGTATCGCTGAAGCGCGGCAGATCGTGAACCGCTTCTTAGATCATGCCCTTGCTTTTCAGCAGTTCAAACATCGTCTTGCCGATTTCCGCCGGGCTGCGGGTGTAGGCGATGCCGGCCTTCTCGAAGGCCTTGAACTTCTCTTCCGCCGTGCCCTTGCCGCCGGAGATGATGGCGCCCGCATGGCCCATGCGCTTGCCCTTGGGAGCCGTCACGCCGGCGATGTAGCCGACCACCGGCTTGGTCACGTAGGACTTGGCGAACTCGGCCGCTTCTTCCTCGGCGGAACCGCCGATTTCGCCGATCATCACGATGGCGTCGGTGTCCGGATCATCCTGGAACAGTTTCAGCGCGTCGATGTGGCTGGTGCCCGGGATCGGGTCGCCGCCGATGCCGATGCAGGTGGACTGGCCCAGACCCAGCGCGGTGGTTTGCGCCACGGCTTCATAGGTCAGAGTGCCGGAACGGGACACGATGCCGATGCGGCCCGGGTTGTGAATGTGCCACGGCATGATGCCGATCTTGCACTCGCCCGGGGTGATGATGCCGGGGCAGTTCGGGCCGATCAGGCGGATGCCGGCTTCGTCCACGGCTTTCTTCACGTACAGCATGTCCAGGGTGGGCACGCCTTCGGTGATGCAGACGATCAGCTTCACGCCGCTGTCGATGGCTTCCAGGATGGAATCCTTGGCGAAGGCTGCGGGCACGTAGATCACCGAGGCGTCTGCCTGGGTCTGACGCACGGCGTCCTTCATGGTGTTGAACACCGGCAGGCCCAGATGCTCGGAACCGCCTTTGCCCGGGGTTACGCCGCCTACGACCTTGGTGCCCACTTTCAACGCCTGCTCGGCGTGGAAAGTGCCGTTCTTGCCGGTGAAGCCTTGCACCAGCACTTTGGTGTCTTTGTTTACCAATACGCTCATTTTGTATTCCTCAGCTCAGTGCGGGTCTCAGGCAGCGGCCTTGACGGCGGCGACAATCTTCTCGGCAGCGTCGTTCAGACCCTGGGCGGAAGTCAGTTTCAGACCGGAGTCGTCCAGGATCTTGGCGCCCAGCTCGGCGTTGTTGCCTTCCAGACGCACCACGACCGGCACGGTCACGTTCACTTCCTTCACCGCGGCGATGATGGCTTCGGCGATCATGTCGCAACGCACGATGCCGCCGAAGATGTTGATCAGCACGCCCTGCACCGAGGTGTCGGCCAGGATCAGCTTGAAGGCTTCGATCACGCGCTCTTTGGTGGCGCCGCCGCCCACGTCCAGGAAGTTGGCCGGTTGGCCGCCCTTCAGCTTGATGATGTCCATGGTGGCCATCGCCAGGCCGGCGCCATTCACCATGCAGCCGATATTGCCTTCCAGCGCCACGTAGTTCAGGTCAAACTCGGAAGCTTTCACTTCCCGTTCGTTTTCCTGGCTCTTGTCGCGTTGCGCCAGCAGTTCCGGGTGGCGGTACAGCGCGTTGGAGTCCAGGTTGATCTTGCCGTCCACGCAGGCCAGCTGGCCGTTTTCACGCAGTGCCAGCGGGTTCACTTCGAACAGGGCGAAGTCGTTTTCGACGAAGGCCTTGTAGGCGCCCAGCATCAGCTTGGTGAAGGCGGCAACTTGCTCGCCCTTCAGTTCCAGCGCGAAAGCGGCGTCGCGAGCCTGGAACGGCTGCATGCCCACCAAGGGATCGATCTCGATCTTGATGATCTTTTCCGGGGTTTCCTCGGCTACTTTCTCGATTTCCACGCCGCCTTCGGTGGACACCATGAACACCACGCGCTGGCTGCCGCGGTCAACCACGGCGCCCAGGTAGAGTTCGCGCTGCACCGGGTACATGTCTTCGCACACCAGCACGCTGTTCACCGGCTGGCCGGCGGCGTCGGTCTGGTAGGTCACCAGGTTCTTGCCGATCAGGCCCTTGGCCACTTCGGCGGCTTCTTCGCGGCTTTTCACCACTTTCACGCCACCGGCCTTGCCGCGGCCGCCGGCATGCACCTGAGCCTTGACGACGGCGAATTTGCCGCCCAGTTTATCGTAAGCGGCAGCGGCTTCTTCCGGCGTAGCGGCCAGAATGCCCTGTTGCACCGGCAGGCCGTATTTGGCCAGCAGCTCTTTCGCTTGGTATTCGTGCAGGTTCATCTATGGTTTCCTTTCGGAGAAATGGATGGCGGGCTGAAACCGACGCCCCTATTTCTTTGAGTCGCTTGTAAACCTTTAATGTATCTGGCGCGCGCCGTCACCCCCCAGGCTGACCGGCGTCGCCGCATACTCCGTCAACCGGCCCCCAAGGGAGCCGTTTTGCCGAGCCGTGCGCGATTGTACACGACCCGGCGAACGCTTAGCCGTGCAAGGCGCGCTTGTCCGCGGCCAGAGCGGCTTCGTGTATCACTTCGGACAAGGACGGGTGAGCGTGGACAATGCGCGCCAGGTCTTCGCTGGCGGCCTTGAACTCCATCGACACCACGCCTTCGCTGACCAGCTCGGACACCATCGGGCCTATCATGTGCAGGCCCAGGATGCGGTCGGTCTTGGCGCAGGCCAGGATCTTGACCGTGCCTTGCGCTTGGCCCAGGCCCAGCGCGCGGCCGTTGGCGCCGAAACCGGAAGTGCCCTTCTTGTACTCTACGCCCTCGGCCTTCAGTTGCTCCTCGGTCTTGCCAACCCAGGCGATCTCCGGAGAAGTGTAGATCACCCAAGGAATCACGCCGAAATCCACGTGCGGTTTCTGGCCGGCGATGCGCTCGGCCACGGCCACGCCCTCTTCCGAGGCCTTGTGCGCCAGCATCGGGCCGCGCACCACGTCGCCGATCGCCCATACATTAGGCAGATTGGTGTGGCAATGGTCGTCCACGGCCACGAAGCCGCGCTCGTCCAGTTGCAGGCCCACCGCGTCTGCGCCCAGGCCCTGGGTGTTGGGCACGCGGCCAATGGAGACAATCAGCTTGTCGAACTCGGCCTTGACCGCTTCGCCGTTCAGTTCGTAGTTGACGGTGACGCTCTTCTTGCCGGCCTTCACTTCGCCGATTTTGACGCCCAGCTTGATGTCCAGGCCGGTGTCCTTGGTCAGGGTCTTGAAAGCTTCTTTGGCGATCTGCTGGTCCGCGGCGGCGAGGAAGGTCGGCATCGCTTCCAGGATGGTCACTTCGGCACCCAAACGCTTCCAGACGGAGCCCATTTCCAGGCCGATCACGCCGGCGCCGATCACGCCCAGGCGCTTCGGCACATCCGTCAGGGCCAGCGCGCCCTCGTTGTCCAACACCAGCTTGTTGTCGGTGGCCAGGCCCGGCAGCGCGCGCGGGCTGGAACCAGTGGCCACGATCACATGGCCGGCTTCCAGGGTGTCCACCACCTTGCCACCGTCGCTGACCTCGATCACCCACTTATCGCCTTGACGGCCCTTGAAGCTGGCCAGGCCGTGGATGTTGGCGACCTTGTTCTTCTTGAACAGGAAGCTGATGCCCGCGGCGTTCTTGGTGATGATGTCGGTCTTGCGCGAAATCATCTGCGCCACGTCCATCTTGGCGCCGGAGACGCTGATGCCGTGCTTGGCGAAATCATGCTGCACCGCGTGGAAGTTTTCCGACGACTGCAGCAGCGCCTTGGACGGAATGCAACCGACGTTCAGGCAGGTGCCGCCCAGCGATGCCTTGCCTTCCGGGTTTTTGAACGCATCCACGCAGGCGGTGTTGAAACCCAGCTGGGCGGCGCGGATGGCGGCTACGTAACCGCCGGGGCCGCCGCCGATCACCACTACATCAAACGATTGGCTCATCTTGTTTTCCTTTGTCGGTGGCGGGCGCGCGGCCCGCCGGCTGCCTGGTCTACTTGCCGACCTTCAGCAGCAGAATGCCGAATGCGATCATGAACAGACAGAGAATGCTTTTGCCGATCAAGCTGTACAGGTCTTCGCGCACGCCGTTTTGGCGTTTTTTCCAGGTCAGCCAGCCTATGGCCACGCCGGCCAGGATGGCGGCAATTCCGTAAAACCAGTCGGGCAACTGCATTCAAGCTCCATTCATCGCAAGACAGGCCGGGAGCGCGCCCCCGGCCGAGGGTGATTACAAGTCGAGGATCAGGCGGGCCGGATCTTCAATCGCGTCCTTGATCGCCACCAGGCTCAGCACGGCTTCGCGGCCGTCGATGATGCGGTGGTCGTAGGATTGGGCAAGATACATCATCGGACGCACCACCACTTGACCGTTCTCAACCACGGCGCGCTCCTTGGTAGCGTGCATGCCCAGAATCGCGGACTGCGGCGGGTTGATGATGGGGGTGGACATCATCGAACCGAAGGTGCCGCCGTTGGAGATGGTGTAGGTGCCGCCGGTCAGTTCTTCCACGGTCAGCTTGCCTTCCTGGGCGCGCTTGCCGAAGTCGGCGATCTGCTTCTCGATGTCGGCCAGGCTCAACTGGTCGGCATTGCGGATCACCGGCACCACCAGGCCGCGCGGGCTGCCTACGGCCACGCCGATGTCGAAGTAGCCGTGATAGATGATGTTGTTGCCGTCCACCGAGGCGTTGACGATGGGGTATTTCTTCAGCGCGGCGACCACGGCCTTGACGAAGAAACCCATGAAGCCCAGCTTGATGCCGTGCTCCTTCTCGAAGCGGTCCTTGTACTTGGCGCGCAGGTCCATCACCGGCTTCATGTTCACTTCATTGAAGGTCGTGAGGATGGCGTTGGTCTGCTGCGACAGGATCAGGCGTTCAGCCACGCGCTGACGCAGACGGGACATCGGCACGCTCTGTTCCGGACGATCGGACAGGATGGCGGCGACGTTGACCGCGGCCGGGGTGGCGGACAGCGCGGCGCCGGCGGCGGCCGGAGCCAGCACCGGGCCGGCCTGGGCCGGAGCGGCTTGCTTGGCGGCCTGCACGTCTTCCTTCAACACGCGGCCGTCGCGGCCGGAGCCGGCCACCTTGGACAGGTCCACGCCGGTTTCCGCGGCCAGTTTGGCGGCGGACGGCATGGCGGCGGCGCCAGCCGGGGCGGCGGCGGGTGCCGGAGCAGCAGCCGGCGCGGCCGCGGCGGCCGGAGCCACATCGCCGGCCTTGGCGGCGGTGTCGATCTTGGCGATCAGTTGGCCGGACACCACGGTGGCGCCGTCTTCCACGATGATTTCAACGATCACGCCTGCCTGCGGCGCCGGCAGTTCCAGCACCACTTTGTCGGTTTCCAGATCGATCAGGTTCTCGTCGCGGCTGACGGCTTGGCCAACCTTCTTGTGCCAGCTCATCAGCGTGGCTTCGGATACGGACTCGGGCAGTTGCGGGACGGTGACTTCAATCAGCATGTTCTTCTCCATGTAGAGGCAGCCCTCCGGCTGCCTCGAACTCATTCAGTGGTTATTTGGCGACCGACATGGCTTCTTCAACGAAAGCCTTGAGTTGGGCGACGTGTTTGCTCATATAGCCTACGGCCGGGGAAGCGGACGACGGACGGCCGGCGAACGACAAGGACTGCTTGGCGCCCAGCAGGCCTTCCAGGCGGTGACGGATCTGGTACCACGCGCCCTGGTTGCGCGGCTCTTCCTGCACCCACATCACTTCGCGAGCCTGCGGGAAGCGCGCCAGCTCGGCGGCCACCTGCTCGGTCGGGAACGGGTAGAGCTGCTCGATGCGCACGATGGCGATATCTTCGTCCAGGCCGCGTTCCTTGCGGGCGGCGGCAAGGTCGTAATACACCTGGCCGGCGCACAGCAACACGCGCTTGACCTTCTTGGCGTCCTGCACCACCGAGTCGCCTATCACCGGGCGGAAGCTTCCGCTGGTGAACGCTTCGATCGGGCTCATCGAATCCTTGAAGCGCAGCAAGCGCTTGGACAGGAAGATGACCAGCGGCTTGCGGTACGGCCGCAGCACCTGGCGACGCAGCATGTGGAACATCTGCGAGGCTTCGGACGGCATCACCACCTGCATATTGTGCTCGGCGCACAGTTGCAGCCAACGCTCCAGGCGCGCGGACGAGTGCTCCGGGCCCTGGCCGTCGTAGCCGTGCGGCAGGATGGTGGTCAGGCCACACAGACGGCCCCACTTGGTCTCGCCGGAGGAAATGAACTGGTCGATGGCCACCTGGGCGCCGTTGGCGAAGTCGCCGAACTGAGCTTCCCAAATCACCAGCTGATCCGGAGCGGAACAGGCATAACCGTATTCATAGGCCAGCACCGCTTCTTCGTTCAGGATGGAGTCGATCACCAGGAAATCAGCCTGGTTGTCGGACATATTGCGCAGCGGCACATAGCTGCCCTGGTCCCAGCTCTCGCGGTTCTGGTCGTGCAGCACAGCGTGGCGGTGGCTGAAGGTGCCGCGGCCGGAGTCTTCGCCGGACAGGCGCACACCAAAACCGTTGGTCACCAGGCTGGCGTAAGCCAGGGTCTCGGCCATGCCCCAGTCCGCGTTCTGCTCGCCGGCGGCCATCGCCTTGCGCGCGGCCAGCACCTTCTGCACCGTCGGGTGCAGCTTGAAGCCCTCCGGCAGCGAGGTGAACTTGTCGGTCAGGCGCTGGATGTCGGCTTGCGGCAAGGAGGTGTCGGTCGGGTGCGCCCAGTGGGTGCCCAGGTACTGGCTGAAGTCCAGCGCGTGCTCGCGCTTGTAGTTGGTCAGCGCGGTCTGCTCTACGTGCTCGCCCTTGTCCAGCGCGTCGCGGTAGGCCTGGATTTGCGCGTCGGCTTCTTCCGCCTTCAGCACGCCTTCCTGCACCAGACGCTCGGCGTACATCGCGCGCACGCCCTGATGCTTGGCGATCTTCTTGTACATCATCGGCTGGGTCAGGAAGGGATCGTCGCCCTCGTTGTGGCCCAGTTTGCGGTAGCACACCAGATCGATGACCACGTCCTTCTTGAAGGTCATGCGGTAGTCCAGCGCGGCCTGCATCACATAGCAGACGGCTTCCGGATCATCGCCGTTGACGTGGAAGATCGGCGCTTCGATCATCTTGGCCACGTCGGTGCAGTACATCGTCGAACGGATATCGCGGGTGTCCGAGGTGGTGAAGCCCACCTGGTTGTTGATCACGATGTGGATGGTGCCGCCAGTGCCGTAGCCGCGGGTCTGCGACAGGTTGAAAGTGCCCTGGTTGACGCCCAGACCGCCAAAGGCGGAGTCGCCGTGAATCAATACCGGTACCGCGGTCTTGCGTTCCGTGTCCTTGCGGCGCTCTTGACGCGCGCGCACCGAGCCCTCCACCACCGGGTTGACGATCTCCAGGTGAGAAGGGTTGAAGGCCAGCGACACATGCATCGGGCCGTCGGCGGTCGGGATGTCCGACGAGAAGCCCATGTGGTACTTCACGTCGCCGGAAGCCATTTGCTGGGCGGCCTTGCCTTCGAACTCGGCGAACAGATCGCGCGGCAGCTTGCCCAGGGTGTTGACCAGCACGTTCAAACGGCCGCGGTGAGCCATGCCGATGATCAGTTCCTGCACGCCCTGGCCGGTGGCGTTCTGGATAAGATGGTCCAGCGCGGCGATAGCCGACTCGCCGCCTTCCAGCGAGAAGCGCTTCTGGCCGACGTATTTGGTGTGCAGATAGCGTTCCAGCGTCTCGGCGGCAGTGATCTGCTTCAGGATGCGCTGCTTCTTGGCCGCGTCGTAATGCGGCGTGGACAGGTCGCCCTCGAAGCGCTTTTGCACCCAATGCTTTTCATCCGACTTGGTGATGTGCATGTACTCGACGCCGATATTGCCGCAGTAGGTCTGCTTCAGACGCGCCAGAATGTCGGACAGCGGCATCTTCTGCGGGCCCACCAGCGAGCCGGCGTTGAATTGCACCGCCATATCGGCCCCGGTCAGTCCATGGGTAGCCGGATCCAGTTCGCGCACCAGTTCCTGATCCATGCGCTTGAGCGGATCCAGGTTGGCCTGGCGGCTGCCCAGCACGCGGTAGGCGGAAATCAGTTTCAGCACCCCCACCTGCTTTTGCATGGTGTCCCATTCAGCCCCGCTGCTGGCGCGCTGGCCGGCGGCCGGCTTCTTGGCCAGCTGAATGAAGGATTCCTGGATCGGCATGTGCGGCACATCGCGTTCGGCAGCGCCCGGCGCTTGCGCCAGCTTGTCGAAATAGTCGCGCCACTCATTCGGAACGGAATTGGCGTCAGCGAGGTACTGTTCGTACAGCTCCTCGATGAACGGTGCATTCCCACCGAACAGGTAAGAATGGCTGTACATGGATTGCATCATGGGGCTACCCTTTGTCGTTTCTGTTCGGAATCCGGCCAGCTACGCCCTGGCGCGAACTCCCTGTTGCAGCATGGGGAAAACGCTATCGGAAAAACTTTTTTGTTGTGCTTCCCATAACATTCTGACCCTGCCCCGGCCCGCCTTCGGGCCGGAAAAAAAGGCTGACTGAAGCCCTGCTCCAGCCAACCCTCGTTCCTGCTTACTTGCGTTTCTCCACCGGGGTGAAATCGCGGCGGGGCGCGCCGGTGTACAACTGGCGCGGACGGCCGATTTTCATCGCCGGGTCGGAAATCATTTCGCTCCAGTGAGCAATCCAGCCCACGGTGCGGGCCAGCGCGAAGATCGGAGTGAACATCGATACCGGGATGCCGATCGCCGACAGCACGATGCCGGAGTAGAAATCCACGTTCGGGTACAGCTTGCGCTCGATGAAATACGGATCGGACAGCGCGATCTTTTCCAGCTCCATCGCCAGCTTGAACTTGGGATCGTTGTGCAAGCCCAGCTCGTTCAGCACTTCGTCGCAGGTCTGCTTCATGATGGAGGCGCGCGGGTCCATGTTCTTGTACACGCGGTGGCCGAAGCCCATCAGTTTGTAGCGCTTGTCCTTCACGCCTTGCATGAAGTCGGCCACGTTTTCCACGCTGCCGATCTCGTCCAGCATCTTCAGCACGGCTTCGTTGGCGCCGCCGTGAGACGGGCCCCACAGGCAGGCGATGCCCGCGGCGATGCAGGCGAAGGGATTGGCCCCGGAGGAGCCGGCCAGACGCACGGTGGAGGTGGAAGCGTTCTGCTCATGGTCCGCGTGCAGAGTGAAGATGCGGTCCAGCGCGCGCGCCAGCACCGGGTTCACCTTGTACTCTTCGCACGGGGTGGAGAACATCATGTGCAGGAAGTTTTCCGCGTAGGTCAGGCCGTTTTTCGGGTAGGAGAACGGCAGGCCCTTGTTGTAGCGGTAAGCTTGTGCGGCGATGGTCGGCAGCTTGGCCACCAGGCGATGCGCGGAAATGCGGCGATGTTCCGGATTGGAGATGTCCAAGGAGTCATGGTAGAAGGCGGACAGCGCGCCCACCACGCCCACCATCACGGCCATCGGATGCGCGTCGCGGCGGAAGCCCTTGAACAGGCTCATCAGCTGATCATGCAGCATATTGTGGCGCATGATGCCGCGTTCGAATTCCTTGCGCTGCGCCGCGGTCGGCAGCTCGCCGTTCAACAGCAGGTAGCAGACTTCAAGATAATCGCTTTTCTCGGCGAGTTGCTCGATCGGGTAGCCGCGGTAATAGAGCTGTCCCAGATCGCCGTCGATGAAGGTGATGCCGGACTCGCAGCTGGCGGTGGCCAGGAAGCCCGGGTCGAACGTGAACATGCCGGTTTTGGAGAAGGTGCGGATGTCTACGACATCCGGCCCCAAAGTGCCGCTCTGGACCGGCAAATCCAGAGTTTCCTTACCCTCGTTGTATGTGAGCGTTACTTTGCGATTAGTTTCCACAGCAATACTCCCAGTCGGTTTATGGTCGTTGTAATTGGGGTGATGCATAGCCGTCAGAGCGAGCGGAGAATCGCCACGATGGCCATCTCTTCCGGATCGTCCAAATCGGCCTTGCCGCTGACGACATCCAGAAAATCGGTATCGGGCAAATCCAGCAACCGCCTATAAGCCTCAATCTCGGCCGGGGCCAACTGGTCGAAGGGGCCGGCGAAGAACTTCTCCAACACCAGATCCAGCTCCAGTAGCCCCCGCCGGGACCGCCAACGGATCCGCTTGAGTTCAATCGGATCGTAGGCGGTCATACTGCACGCTTGACCATCAGGTCCTTGATCTTGCCAATCGCCTTGGTCGGATTCAGGCCCTTGGGACACACGTCCACGCAGTTCATGATGGTGTGGCAACGGAACAAGCGGTACGGATCTTCCAGGTTGTCCAGACGCTCCTTGGTGGCTTCGTCGCGCGTGTCCGCGATGAAGCGGTAGGCGGCCAACAGACCGGCCGGGCCGACGAACTTGTCCGGGTTCCACCAGAAGGACGGGCAGGACGTCGAGCAGCAAGCGCACAGAATGCACTCGTACAGGCCGTCCAGTTCCTTGCGGTCTTCCGGCGACTGCTTGCGTTCGCGCTCCGGCGGCGGCGTGTCGTTGATCACGTAGGGCTTGATCGAGTGGTACTGCTTGAAGAACTGAGTCATGTCCACGATCAGATCGCGGATCACCGGCAGACCCGGCAGCGGACGCAGCTCGATCGGCTGTTTCAGGTCGCGGAAGTCGGTCAGGCAGGCCAGGCCGTTCTTGCCGTTGATGTTCATCGCGTCGGAACCGCAGACGCCTTCGCGACAGGAGCGACGGAAGCTCAGCGTGTCGTCCTTCACCTTCAGCTTCACCAGCGCATCCAGCAGCTTGTGCTCGGTGGAGCTCATCTCCACGCTGATGTCCTGCATGTACGGCTTGGCATCGGTTTCCGGGTTGTAGCGGTAGATGCGGAATTTGACGGTTTCGGTAGTCATCTTGATTGCACCCTTAGTAGGAGCGGGTCTTCAGCGCGATCGTATCGACCGACAGCGGCTTCAGGGTGACCGGCTTGTAGTCCAGACGGTTGGCTTCGCGATACCACAGGGTATGCTTCAGCCAGTTCTTGTCGTCGCGGCCGTTCGGGGTTTCCTCGGTGTCCTTGGCGTCGTCGCGCACATGGGCGCCGCGGCTCTCGGTGCGGGCATTGGCCGAGATCATCGTGGCCTTGGCCACTTCGATCAGGTTTTCCAGCTCCAGCGCCTCGATGCGGGCGGTATTGAAGACATTGGACTTGTCGGAAATCTCGGTGCGCTGCACCATCTTCTCCACTTCCAGAATCTTCTCCACGCCTTCGGCCAGCATGTCCTTGAAGCGGAACACGCCGCAGTGCGCCTGCATGGTGCGCTGCATGGCTTCACGCGCATCGTTGACCTGCACGCCGCCGGTCTGGGTGTTCAGACGCTCAACGCGGGCCAGCGAGCGCTCGACGTCCGCCAGCGCCAGCTCCGGCAGATCTTCCGGCTGCTGCTTGATGAACTCGATCATCGAATTGGCCGAGCTCTTGCCGAACACCAGCAAATCCAGCAACGAGTTGGTGCCCAGGCGGTTGGCGCCGTGCACCGACGCGCACGCGCATTCGCCCGCGGCATAGAAGCCCTGCACTTTTTCGCCATGCACCACCACTTCGCCGTGGTAGTTGGTGGGAATGCCGCCCATCTGGTAATGGCAGGTCGGCACCACCGGAATCGGGGCCTTGATCGGGTCCACGCCGGCGAACTTGATCGAGATCTCGCGGATGCCCGGCAGCTTGGACATGATCACTTCCGGATCCAGATGAGTGATGTCCAGCAGCACGTGATCCTTGTTCGGGCCACAGCCGCGGCCTTCGTTGATCTCGGTCACCATCGCGCGCGACACCACATCGCGGGACGCCAGATCCTTGGCGTTGGGCGCGTAGCGTTCCATGAAACGCTCGCCCTGCGCATTGCGCAGAATGCCGCCTTCGCCGCGCACGCCTTCGGTGATCAACACGCCCGCGCCAGCCACGCCGGTCGGATGGAACTGCCAGAACTCCATGTCTTCCAGCGGAATGCCTGCGCGAGCGGCCATGCCCAGGCCGTCGCCGGTATTGATGAAGGCGTTGGTGGACGAGGAGAAGATGCGGCCGGCGCCGCCGGTGGCGAACAGGGTGGCCTTGGCCTGGAACACGACGATTTCCGAAGTTTCCATTTCCATGGCGATCACGCCCTGGACATTGCCGTCGGCATCGCGGATCAGATCCAGCGCCATCCACTCAACGAAGAAGTGAGTGTTGGCGCGCACATTGCGCTGGTACAGCGCGTGCAGCATGGCGTGACCGGTCCGGTCGGCCGCGGCGCAAGCGCGACGCACCGGCTTCTCGCCGAAGTTCGACATATGGCCGCCGAACGGGCGCTGATAGATGGAACCGTCGGCGTTGCGGTCGAACGGCATGCCGAAGTGTTCCAGCTCCACCACCACCTTGGGCGCTTCGCGGCACATGAATTCGATGGCGTCCTGATCACCCAGCCAGTCCGACCCCTTGACGGTGTCGTACATATGCCAGTGCCAATGATCTTCCTCGGAATTGCCGAGCGAAGCGGACACGCCGCCCTGGGCGGCAACAGTGTGGGAGCGGGTCGGGAATACCTTGGACAGCACAGCTGTCTTCAGGCCGGCCTCGGACAATTGCAAGGCCGCGCGCATGCCTGCTCCGCCTGCCCCAACGATAACGGCGTCGAAATGACGAACAGGAATACCCATTACAGCCCCCAGACCACTTTAACGGAATAGATAAAACAGGAAACCAGCCAAACGATGGTGAACACGTGCAGCGCCAGGCGAACGCCCACCGGCTTCACATAGTCCATCCACAGATCGCGGATGCCCACCCATACGTGGAGGAACAGGGCGATCAAGCTCACCTGGGTCAGCAGTTGCACCCAGAACTGGCCGAAGAACGCCTTCCAACCTTCGTAGCCGGACGGCATGGTCAACAGGAACAAAGCCAAAGCCACGGTGTAGATCAACATGATCACCGCGGTGACGCGCTGCATGATCCAATCGCGCAGGCCATAGCCGGCGCCGACGACATTGCGGTTTACCATAGAGCAACTCCCAGAACCACGGTCAGCGCCAGGCTGACTGCCACAACGGTCTTGGCGGTGGCGCGGGCGGTCTGCAGTTCAAGACCTTTATGAATATCGAGGAAGAGGAAACGGATACCGGCACAGAAATGGTGCATATACGCCCACAACAGGCCGAGCAACACCAGCTTCATCAGCGGGTTGCCCACCACGGCGCGGTAGGTTTCGAACGATTCGGCAGAACTCAGCGAACCGTGCAACAGGTAAATCAACAGTGGGAGAGAAAAGAACAGCGCAACACCGCTGATCCGGTGCAAGATCGAGACGATGCCGGGAATCGGCAATCTGATCTTGGCCAGATCCAGGTGCTTTGGTCGTTGCTTCTGCATATGGCTTCCTTGGATGTTTTTAGAACCAAGAGGTTACACAACAGACGACCCGCTACGAGGCCGCCCGCCTGAAGGGCTCCGTTTTTGTTATGGCTGGATGCCCGTCATTACCGCTCATGCCGCACCAGGAATATCGCGGTGCAATATGACCCGGGGATTCTAGCAAAACTGGCTGGCCGCGGCCTGTCTTTCGCCGCCGGCCCAGCCGTCCACGTCACGTCAAAAGCCCGCCGCGTCAAGCCCGGCGGGCGGTATAAGCCCAGTTGTGCGTCAAACAGTAACGCTGCCGCCACTCCAGCGGCACGCCCTCCATCGAGCCTGAAATCCGTATCAGGCTCAAGGCCGGCGCCTCGGCCACCATGCCGGTGACGCCGAGCAACGCGCTTTCCTCGCGCGGCAGCATCAGCGCGCGGAACTGCTCGCACAATACCTTCAAACGGATGCCGAAGCGCTGCTGCAGCGCCTGATACACCCCGGACGAACCGCGCAGCCAGCGCGCGTCCAGCCCTTCAAACTCGTCGGCCGGCAAGAAGGCCTCATCCACCGCGACCGGGATGCCGTGCCAGCGCCACAACTGCCGAACTCTCAATAAAGGCGCAGCGCGCCGCAATTGCAATGCCGCGGCCATGTCATCGCTGGCGTTGCCTCGCGAAATACCGAGGAACTCCCTCGCCAGATCGTCCGGCTGCTCATTGAACAGCCCCGGCGTCAGCAGCAGGCCTTCGCCCCATTCGCTGGGCGCCGGCGCCACGAAAGTGCCCCTGCCCTGCGCGCGATACAAAAGACCGTCGGCCACCAGTTCGCTCAAAGCCTTGCGCACCGTGCCCTGGCTTGCGCCCAACTCTTCCGCCAAATCCCATTCGCTGGGCAAGGCATCGTTTTCCTGCCACTCGCCATCGCCGATCCGTCGCAGCAACTGCTGTTTGATCTGGCTGTACAGCGGCTGTCTACGCAGCGGTCGATCTGTCATGTTCTCTGTTGTATCACCAAACAAATCAAGCGTAAATACAAGTCTTATATAAGATACAAGACTTTGTCGCCCCTATCAGCTTTTCTGATGAGGATTCCACCCCCACATTGGCTATACTCCGTGTTACACTCAGCCGCACAAAAGCATTCAATGCTGCAGAGCAACATCTGCATATCGTCATTATCGGATACATCAAAGGAGAGTCCGCCAATGAAAGCTCCCGTTCGCGTCGCCGTCACCGGCGCAGCCGGCCAAATCGGCTACAGTCTGCTGTTCCGCATTGCCAGCGGCGAAATGCTCGGCAAGGATCAACCGGTCATCCTGCAACTGCTGGACCTGCCGCAAGCTCAAACCGCCCTCAAGGGCGTGATGATGGAACTGGAAGACTGTGCCTTCCCCCTGCTGGCCGGCATGGTCGCCACCGACGATCCGAACGTGGCCTTCAAGGACGTCAAGGTCGCGCTGCTGGTAGGCGCCCGCCCGCGCAGCAAGGGCATGGAGCGCAAGGATCTGCTGGAAGCCAACGGCGCCATCTTCACGGTGCAGGGCAAGGCGCTGAACGACCACGCCGCTCGCGACGTGAAAGTGCTGGTTGTGGGCAACCCGGCCAACACCAACGCCTGGATCGCGATGAAGTCCGCTCCGGATCTGAATCCGAAAAACTTCACCGCCATGTTGCGTCTTGACCACAACCGCGCGCTGTCCCAGATCGCCGCCAAAACCGGCAAGCCGGTGGCCGCCATCGAGAAACTGGCGGTATGGGGCAACCACTCGCCGACCATGTACGCCGACTACCGCTTCGCCAGCATCGCCGGTCAGCCGGTCAAGGCCATGATCAACGACGAAGCCTGGAACCGCGACGTATTCCTGCCCACCGTGGGCAAACGCGGCGCCGCCATCATTGAAGCGCGAGGCCTTTCCTCCGCTGCTTCCGCAGCCAATGCCGCCATCGACCACGTCCACGACTGGGTGCTGGGCAGCAACGGCAAGTGGGTGACCATGGGCATTCCGTCCGACGGCTCCTACGGCATCCCGGAAGGCGTGATGTACGGCTTCCCGGTTGTATGCGAAAATGGCGAATACAAGATTGTGCAAGGTCTGGAAATCGACGAGTTCAGCCGCGAGCGGATGAACTTCACCCTGGCCGAACTGGAAGAAGAGCGCGCCGCCATCGCTCACCTGTTTGGCTGATCCATCCCAAGTCTTTTCAGCAAAAGCGCACCTTACGGTGCGCTTTTTTGTCTTTGATCAAGACCCGATTTCCCGACTGCCTATATTTAACAGACTGCTATTTGGAGTTGAGCATGATTGAAGTCGAAGTACTGAACCAAATCGCGGCCAAGATCGACGACCTGGCCACCCGTGGCGCCGATATCCGGGGGTATCTTTGACTACGACGGTAAAAAAGACCGTCTGGAAGAAGTATCCCGCCTGACCGAAGACCCGGATATCTGGAACGACCCCAAGCGCGCTCAGGAACTGGGCCGCGAGCGCAAACAGCTGGAAGACGTGGTGCTGGTGATCGACGAGATCAGCGCCATGGTCAGCGACAGCGCCGAACTGTTCGAGATGGGCCGCGCCGAAAACGACGACGACACCATCCTGGCCGTACAGGCCGATCTGGACACCGCCGAAGCCAAGCTCGCGCAGCTGGAATTCCGCCGGATGTTCCACGACCCGATGGACCCGAACAACTGCTTCCTGGATATCCAGGCCGGCGCCGGCGGCACCGAGGCCCAGGACTGGGCCGGCATGCTGCTGCGCATGTATATCCGCTACGCCGAACGCAAGGGCTTCAGCGTGGAAGTGCTGGAAGAATCCGAAGGCGAAGTGGCCGGCATCACCAGCGCCACACTGAAGATCAGCGGTGAATACGCCTACGGCTTGCTGCGCTCCGAAGTCGGCGTGCACCGCCTGGTGCGAGTGTCCCCGTTTGACTCCAACGCGCGTCGCCACACTTCGTTCTCCTCCGTCTTCGTCTATCCGGAAGTGGACGACAGCTTCGAGATCGACATCAATCCGGCCGATTTGCGCGTCGACACCTACCGCGCCTCCGGCGCCGGCGGTCAGCACATCAACAAAACCGACTCCGCCGTGCGCATCACCCACAATCCCACCGGGATCGTGGTGCAGTGCCAGAACGACCGCTCCCAGCACCGCAACCGCGACGAAGCGATGCAAATGCTGCGCGCCAAGCTGTACGAACTGGAACTGAAAAAGCGCAACGAGGCCAAACAGGCGCTGGAAGACACCAAGACCGATGTGGGCTGGGGTCATCAGATCCGCTCCTACGTCTTCGACCAGTCCCGAATCAAGGACCTGCGCACCAGCTACGAAGTGGGCAATATCAAGGGCGTCATGGACGGCGACCTGGACGGCTTCATCGAGGCCAGCCTGAAACAAGGCGTCTGAGCCTAAACTCGCTTAACCCGGTCGCCGCCCCGCGGCGGCCAACAGCCATTGCATTGAATTACGGAGTGAACATGTCTGAACACGAGCAAACATCGCCTAGCCAGGACGAAAACCAGATCATGGCGGAACGCCGCCAAAAGCTGAAAAGCATCCGCGAACAGCGTATCGCCTTCCCCAACGACTTCAAGCGCAGCCACTTCGCGCAAGTCCTGCAGGACGCTCACGCAGGCAAGGAAAAAGAAGCGCTGGAAGCCGAAAAGATCGAGGTTGCCGTCGCCGGCCGCATGATGTTGAAACGTGTGATGGGCAAGGCCAGCTTCGCCACGCTGCAAGACGGCAGCGGCCGCATTCAGGCCTACATCTCCAATGACGGAGTGGGCGAAGAACTGCACGCCGAGTTCAAGCACTGGGACTTGGGCGATATCGTCGCCGTCAAAGGCACCCTGTTCAAGACCAAGACCGGCGAACTGACGGTACAAGCCAGCGAAGTGCGCCTGCTGTCCAAGAACATCCGCCCGCTGCCGGAGAAATTCCACGGCATCACCGATCAGGAAACCAAGTACCGTCAGCGCTACGCCGACCTGATCATGAACGAAGACAGCCGCCAGACCTTCATCAAGCGTTCCAAAATCATCCAGAAGGTTCGCGACGTGATGGTGGGCGAAGGCTATCTGGAAGTGGAAACCCCGATGATGCACCCGATCCCGGGCGGCGCCGCGGCCAAGCCTTTCGTCACCCACCACAATGCGCTGGACATGCCCTTGTACCTGCGCATCGCGCCTGAGCTGTATCTGAAGCGCCTGGTAGTGGGCGGCCTGGAACGCGTGTTCGAGATCAACCGCAACTTCCGCAACGAGGGGATGAGCACCCGCCATAACCCCGAGTTCACCATGATCGAGTTCTACGAGGCCTATAGCGATTATCAGCGCATGATGGAGATGACCGAGACCATCATCCGCGAATGCGCGCTGGTATCCTGCGGTTCCACCACCGTCAGCTACCAAGGCAAGGAAGTGGATCTGGGCAAACCGTTCGACCGCTTCACCATCGTCGGCGCGATCAAGCACTACAACCCGCAGTACACCGACGCTCAACTGGCCGACGCGGCCTGGGTGGCCAGCGAGATCAAGCGCCTGGGCGGCAAGCTTCCTCCCGCGCCGGGCTTGGGCAGCCTGCAATTGGCGCTGTTTGAGGAATGTGCCGAAAGCCTGTTGTGGAACCCGACCTTCATCATCGACTACCCGGTGGAAGTGTCCCCGCTGGCGCGCGGCTCCGACAGCAAGCCGGGCCTGACCGAGCGTTTCGAACTGTTCATCGTCGGCCGCGAACACGCCAACGGCTACTCCGAGTTGAACGACCCGGAAGACCAAGCCGCGCGCTTCCTGTCCCAAGTGGCGCAGAAGGATGCCGGCGACGACGAGGCAATGCACTACGACGCCGACTACATCCGCGCGATGGAATACGGTCTGCCGCCCACCGGCGGCTGCGGCATCGGCATCGACCGTCTGGTCATGCTGCTGACCGACGCGCCGTCCATCCGCGACGTCATTCTGTTCCCGCAGATGCGTCCGGAATAAGCGTCCCAAGCCTCCACATTTGGGCTGTAGGTCAGCAGAG
Source organism: Chromobacterium sp. W521 (assembly GCF_052805975.1). NCBI lineage: Bacteria > Pseudomonadati > Pseudomonadota > Betaproteobacteria > Neisseriales > Chromobacteriaceae > Chromobacterium > Chromobacterium sp. W521. Next base: position 101,356 of record NZ_JBRBAF010000004.1, on the reverse strand, counting down.
TTAATGGGATTTTTTTGCAAAAAGTGAGAAATCCATATTACTCGGCTCTAAAAAGGCTCCGCCACTGTGCGGGGCTTTTTTACGTCCAATCGCAAGCTCTCTTCAAACCTATTGCTGATTTTATTGTTGCTGCTCTTCCTTGATCAGGACGAAACGCGTATTGGGTCGGGAAACGGTCTCGCAGCTAACCGCCGCGTCGACGGCGTCATTCTTGCCTCGGCAGCCGAACATGCGATAAGGGCGACGAACTTGGACGCCATGATGCGGACGGTGTGCCCTTGGGCTTGGGGAACAGGCGGCCCCTGTCGTGGGCTCCAGACCAGGCCTCCATGCCAATCAGGCAGAGTGGGGGCTGCGTCACGATGGCGAGCAGCTGATCGCACGCATCTTGGGTTTGGCCAGAGCATACCTCCCCGACCGACCAATTTCATGCGATACGAATAAATTCTTGGCGATGTCGATACCTAAAGTGATAATAGGCATGGACTTCTCCGCCGAGGCGGATGCGGCGTGGAAACTTCATCGTGGCGGCTTCCGCCGCGACCTTGCGACGGAAAAGTCCCTTTCATTGCTTAGAACCTGTTCACGATCTGCTGCGCTGCGGCGATACAGCGTTAAAAACAAGCTCAAAATGCTCATGTACCACTCGTACATTCCGCTTTTTCACTCGTTTTCGCCTTGTCTCGCTCTGGCTCGCGAGACCGTGAACAGGGTCTTAGAGCGGCTAACAAAAATCAGTTTTACGACTGATGAGACAAGGCGCGCCGACGCAGGCAGTACTTGAGTACGGCAAGTCGGCGCAACGCAGCATCAGAAATTTTGTTAGCCACTCTTAGAGCACATTTTTCATCAGCCATGTGGCTATAGCCCGCGAGCTAGAGTCGCGATGTAAAAATGTCGACAGCCACATCTTAATAAAGACAGGAGAAACGATGAGCAGAATCAAATCGACATCATCTGAGTTACAGTCATTTCGATGGCTGTTCATCATTTCGGCACTCTGGAACTTCGCAGGGGCCATCCCCGGACTGCTCGATAGCGCCGGCATGTTTGCGCGTGAATTTGGACGTGAATTGACTGATCCAGTGTTGGTCGCTGTCTATAGAGGAGCATGGGGCACTGCGCTCCTATATGGATTCGGATTTTTGATGGTCGCATCCAACCCCATACGCCACACCGGCATCGTGTTTATGGGCGGCATTGGTAAGGCTCTGTTTGCACTAAACCTCTTATACATGCTTCAAAATGGATGGACATCAGACTTCGCCATACTTGTGGTCATTGGTGACGCATTCTTTGTGGCAGCCTTTGTCATGTACTTCGCCAGGCTGAAGAAACTTGGCGAGTCAATCATTTAACGACATCCCATAAGCCGGCAGAGGAAGACCCCGGGACAACTCACGCCAAAACGGCCCACCCGCGGCCAAAAACTGGGGTAGATGGGCTGCTGATAGTCCATTGGCGCTATATCTGTAAGCGATTGATTTGCCGTAACCGACGACAAGATTTTCACGGAGAGCGCAAATTTTGTAGGGCCTTTTCATGTAGCCGGCGCACTCGCGGGCTTGGCACATGAGCACGGAGATGAAAAACCATTACAAATAAATGGCCATATTTTTCACGAACGCTGTAAACCAACAACACGGCCAAGCCGCTCGCCAGATGGTGCGCGGCTTTTTTTATCCCCGCCCCGTACTACTATGCCCCAGCCGGGAAGCTGGCCATCTTAGCCGCTTAAGAAGCTGTTTACTATCTGCTGCGCTGCAGCGACACGGCGTTAAAAACAAGCTCAAAATACTCATGTCCCCCTCCACCATTCCGCTGTTTCGCTCGTTTTCGCCTTGTCTCGCCCTGGCTCGCGAGACTTTGAACAGGCTCTAAGAAAACGGAATGTATCCACGGTACAGCCCTTATTGCAAAAGGAGTTTCAACTTCCATCGCCGCAGCGCGGCAAACCTTGAGCTATTGCCGCATCCCATATTCAAACAGGCAATGGCGGTGTCGCCTCTCTCAAGTTCCAAACTGTGCGTTTTGTTTGCAAAACCCTTTTTCGCCAACAATCCACATAATTCAGCGCTTGAAATTCGCGCATGCGCAATAGTGCTGGCCGATATTGGCAGTACAACACTCGCTTGTACTATAAAAGGACACTGCCATGAAACACTTGTTCGTATTCGCTGCGCTTAGCGCCTCCGCCTGGCTCAGCGCCGCGCCGGCCCAGGCCGGCGTATCCATCAGCGTCGGAGAACCCGGATTTTACGGTCAGTTGAATATCGGCGGCTTCCCGGCGCCGGAGCTGATCTCGCCACAGCCAGTGATCATTCAGCCTGTCCCGGTGGCCATCGCACCAATTTATTTGCGGGTGCCGCCAGGGCATGCCAAGCACTGGGGCCGCTACTGCGGCCGCTACAACGCCTGTGGCAGGCCGGTGTATTTTGTCCGCGATGAATGGTATCGCCAGGTCTACGTGCCGCATTACCACGAAGTCCACCGCGGCCACGAGCATGAACGCGATCAGGATCGGCAGAAGGATCGCGACCACCGTGACTGGCACGACGATCACGACCATGGCCACGACCATGAGCGGGACCGCCGCGACTGGCAACGAGACCGCTAACACTAAGCTCAACGCTGAACTGTCGCCATCACCTCAGCCGCGTAGCGCAAACCGCTGACAGCCTCCGGTGGGAATACCGCGTCGATTTCCGCCACTTCCGCTGGGCTCAACTCCAACGCCAAAGCGCCCAGGTTGTCATCCAGATTACGAATGCGGCGCGCGCCGGGGATGGCGACGATATGCTCGCCGTGCGCCAATACCCAGGCCAGCGCCAATTGCGCCGGACTGCAGCCCTTGGCCTCGGCCAGGGCCTTCACCCGCTCCACCAGCGCCAGATTGCGGCGGAAATTCTCGCCGAGAAAACGCGGACTGCTCCGCCTGTAGTCGTCTGCGTCAAAGTCGTCCGGGCTTCGAATCGCTCCGGTCAGGAATCCGCGGCCCAAGGGACTGTAGGCGACGAAACCGATGCCCAGCTCCCGGCACAGAGCCAGCGTTTGCTGCTCCGGGTCCCGCGTCCACAACGAATATTCGCTTTGCAGCGCTTGGATGGGATGAATGGCGTGCGCGCGGCGCAAGGTGTCCGGCGCGGCTTCGGACAAGCCCAGATAACGAACCTTGCCCGCGCTGACCAACTCCGCCATCGCGCCCACGGTTTCCTCGATCGGCACCTGTGGATCCACGCGATGCAGGTAGTAAAGGTCGATAACGTCGATCCCCAGCCGCTTGAGGCTGCCCTCGCAGCTGCTGCGCACATACTCCGGCCGGCCGTTGACGCCGCGCGCGGCGGGATTGGCCGCGTTCATCACGATGCCGAACTTGGTGGCCAACACAACCTCCTGGCGACGCGACTTCAATACTTGCACCAACAACGCCTCATTGCGATAGGGGCCGTACATATCGGCGGTGTCTAGCAAATTGACGCCGCGATCCAGCGCGTGATTCAGCGTGCGCAGCGATTCCGCGTCGTCATGCGCGCCGTAAAAAGCGCTCATGCCCATGCAACCCAAGCCCAGCACGGAAACGGAAGGACCATTACGGCCCAGGGTTCGTTGCTTCATGTCTGCCATCTTTCATGATCGGTTGAGATGCCTGAAGCATATGCGCTTGCCGCCACCGGAAAAATAGGCTTAATCTGCATGTATTACGTAGAAAAACTTCACAATGACGCAAAACTCCCTGCATGCGCTGCAAGCTTTCCGCTTGATAGCCCGGCACGGCAGCTTCACCCGCGCAGCCGCCCAGCAAGAAATCACGCCCTCGGCCCTCAGCCAGACTCTGCGTCAGTTGGAGGCCCAATTGGGCGTGCGCCTATTGAACCGCACCACCCGCAAGGTTGGGCTCACCGAGGCAGGCCAAGCGCTGCTGGCGCGGATAACGCCGCTGCTGGAACAGCTGGATAGCGCGCTGGACGACACCCGCCAGTGGCAAGGACAGGTCAGCGGCACGCTGAAGCTGACCTTGCCTCACACCGCCGCCAGCCTGCTGCTGTATCCGCTGTTGCCCGGCTTCATGCGCGCGCACCCGCAACTGCGGCTGGAGCTGGACGTGAACAATCAATTGGTGGATATCGTGGAACGGGGCCTGGATGCCGGCCTGCGCTTTGGCGAGAGCCTGCAACAAGACATGCAGGCGGTGGCGGTCAGCGCTCCGCTGCGCTTCTGCGTGGCGGCAAGCGCTGGCTACCTGCAGGCGCGCGGCGCGCCCGAGCATCCGTCCCAATTGCGACAGCATGATTGCCTGCGCTATCGCTTCGCCAGCAGCGGCCAGATCTACCGCTGGCAATTCGTCGACGCAGGGCGGCCATTCGAAGTCTCGGTGCAAGGCCCGCTAACCGCCAACGACACCGCGGCGGCGCTGCATGTCGCGCTGGGCGGGCTCGGTCTTGTTTATTTGCCGCAAGCGATGGCTGCGCCTCATCTGGCCGACGGCAGCCTGGTGAGCGTGCTGGAGGCTTGGATGCCGCCTGCGGAGGCCTTTTACCTGTACTACCCCCACCACCTGCATCAGCCGGCAAAACTGCGAGTGTTCATCGACTACTTGAGACAGGCCATGGCCAGCCCCACGACAGCCGCTCACTGACAGCCCGCCGGCATCACCCCTCCCGGCAACAATTGCGCCCCGCCGCCTTGGCCCGATACAAGGCGACATCCGCGCGCTGAAGCAAAGCCTCCACTTCCAGACCGGGCTGAACACAAACATGGCCTATGCTCAGCGTCAACGGCACCGGCTGTTGCTGCCACTGCAGATTGGCGCTGGCGAGCCGCTGCCGGACGCGCTCCGCCAGCGCAGCGGCCTTGGCATGGTCGGCGTCCGGGGCCAACAGCAGGAACTCCTCCCCGCCCCAGCGCGAACAGATCAAGTCCGGAAACGCCTCGCGCAACAAACGCGTCGCTTCCACCAGCACATAGTCGCCGCCGTCATGGCCAAAACGGTCGTTCACCAGCTTAAAGTGATCGATATCGCACAGCAGCACGGCGAACGGCCGACGCGTCTGCAGCCATTGGAGCCAGGCGGACTCCAACTGGCGCACCGCCTCGCGGCGATTGATCAATCCGGTGAGAAAGTCCGTGCGCGACAGACGAGCGTTATCGTCCATCATGCACTTGAGGTCGTCCACATCGCGAAAGGTGACGATGTGCCAGTTAGGCAGCAGGTCGGCGTGCAGTTGGGCGGTGACGATGAACCAACGCAGCCGGCCGTCGGCGCAGCACACATGCACCGTCATCTCCGCCAGGTTGCGGCCCAGTGCCAGACTGTCCTTCACCGCCTGCAACCAGCTTTGCTCCACCTCCAAGCGGTAGACCGGATCGGGATAAGCCAAGCGGAACCAGGCCTCCATGTCCGGCATCTGTTCCAGCGTGTAACCTATCTGTTGCAGGAACGCTCGGTTGAGATAGCGATGGATGCGCTGGCCGGGCTGGTCCAGCTTGGTGCCAGACTCAGAAATCAGGATGGGAATAGGCACGAAGTCCAGGCTGCGCGACAACACTTCCTTGCCGATATCTACCGCATCGTCGCCAATCTTGAAAGTCATCAGCGCACTCCCGCCCCAGCCTTAGGCCATCTCACTCCTGCGGCAACAGGCTGTCCTGAGCCAGCAGTTTGACAAACTCATCCGCCGGCAGCGGCCGGGCGATCAAGTAGCCTTGTACGTACTCGCAGCCCTCGCGTTGCAGGAAGTGCCATTGCTCTATCGTCTCCACCCCTTCCGCCACCACCTTCATATTCAGGTTCTTGGCCATATTGATGATGGCGCGGGCAATCGCGGTGTCGTCGGCGTCGTGCGGGATGTCGCGCACGAAGGAGCGGTCGATCTTCAATTTATCCGCTTTGAAGCGCTTCAGGTAGGACAGGCTGGAATAGCCGGTGCCGAAGTCGTCGATGGACAGCTTCAACCCCATATTCTTCATATTGTCGATGGCCTGGATGGTGGCCATCGCGTCCTCCATCACCACGCTCTCGGTCACCTCGATGTCCAGCGCATGGCCGGGCAGGCCGTTGGCGGCCAGCGCCGAGGTGATCTGCTCGGCCAGATCGGACTGGCGGAACTGCAAGGCGGACAGATTGATGGCCAGAGTCAATTCCGGCAGGCCCTGGCTGCGCCAAGCGGCCAACTGGCGCGTGGCCTCGCCTATCACCCAGTTGCCGATCTGAACGATGAAACCGCGTTCTTCCGCCACTTCAATAAAGCGCACCGGCCCCAGCACGCCCAGTGACGGATGATTCCAGCGGATCAAGGCCTCCGCGCCGATGATGCGGCCGCTGGCCATTTCCACCTGCGGCTGATAGTGCAGCACGAACTCCTCGCGCTCCAGCGCAAAACGCAGCTGGCTTTCGATCGCCAGGATTTCGCGAGCGCGGGCGTTGAGGTCGGCGGTGTAGAACTTGTAACTGTTGCGGCCAGAAGATTTAGCGTGGTACATCGCCGCGTCGGCGTTGCGCACCAAAGTTTCGTAGTCGCGGCCATCGTCCGGATAAACGCTGATGCCTATCGACGGCGTGATGGTGATCACATGGTTGTGCAGTTCTATCGAGGCGGAGAAAGCATCGCGGATGCGCTCCGCCGCCAGCGCCGCTTCGCCGGGATCTGAAATCACCGGCAGCAAGACGATGAATTCGTCGCCGCCCTGACGCGCCAGCATCTCTCCCGGCCCCAGCACGCCCTTGATGCGGTCCGCCGCCACTTGCAGCAGGGTGTCGCCGGCAGTATGGCCCAGCGATTCGTTCACGGTCTTGAAGCGGTCCAGGTCCAGCAGCAACAGCGCCAGCCGCTCGTTGTCGCGGCCGGCATTGTGGATCGCCAGCTCCACCCGGTCCTGCATGTGCACGCGGTTGGGCAGGCTGGTCAATACGTCGAAATGTGCGAGGAACTGAATACGCTCGTCAGCCGCCTTGCGTTCGGTCAGGTCGCTGAAGATCGCCACATAGTGGGTGATTTCGCCCAGGCTGTTGCGCACCGCGTTGATCGCCAGCCATTCCGGGAACACCTCGCCGTTCTTGCGCCGGTTCCACAGCTCGCCCTGCCAGGAGCCGTGGTCGGCGATGGACTGCCACATCTGCTCGTAGAACGGCTGGTCGTGGCGGCCGGAGGACAGCACGCTGGTCTTCTGGCCCAGCACTTCATGCTGGGTGTAGCCGGTGATTTCGGTGAAGGCGCGGTTGACGCTGCGGATGCGCTTGTCCGCGTCGGTGATCATGATGCCTTCCACGGTGTTCTCGAACACCTTGGCCGCCAGTTGCACCCTCTCCTCCGCCGCGCGTTTCTCGGAGATGTCTCGCACCATGCGCCATACCGCGTTGATGCGGCCGAAGGCGTCGCGCATCGCCACAGTCTTGACGCTGACCGGCACCGGATTGCCGAAGCGGTTGATATAGGTGGCCTCGAACTCGTCGCAATAACCGAAACGCAGCACCTTGTTGTCCAGATTGAAGCGCTCCAGCGCCTCGCTCTCCGGCCCCACCAAAGTCCAGAAATTCTGCAGCTTGAGCTGATCCAGGCTGTAGCACATCAGGTTGAGGAAGGCGGGGTTGGCGTCTATCACCTGGCCGTCCAGCGAGCTGATCACGATGCCATCGAGGTTGGACCAAAACAACTCGCGGTATTTGTTCTCGGAGCGGCGCAGCGCGTCCTCCACCTCGCGGCGTCGGGAAATATCCGCCTCCAGCGCCAGCGTCTTGGCGCGCAGCTCGTCCAGCAAGCGCTTAAGCTCGGCTCGAGTCCATTCCAAATGCTTTCCGAGATGGCCGATCTCATCGCGGCGCTGCCATTCGAACGGCCGGTCCAGCTTGAGCTCGGCCAGCAAACGCGCCTGCTCGGTCAGCGCCTTCATCGGGCTGAGGAAACGCGAATGCAAAATGCTCATGATCAGCAGAATGGACAACACCAGTTGCGCCGCCAGAATCATCAGGATGTTCTTGATCTGGTTATTAAGCGCGATGGCGAGATGCTCATTATCGAATTCCAGCGTCACCTGGCCGATTTCCTCGCCGCGATAAATCACTGGTTTTTCCACAAAGGACACGCTGCCGATACGACGCTCCGCGCGTACCGAGGACAGGAATATCTGATTGGACTGGGTATCTGTGACGCGGATGGAAACCACCCGCGCGTCTTCCATCACCGAAGCGATCAAGGGATTGCCTGCCTGGCGGCTCAGGTTCCACAGGGGCTCCTGCATGCCCAGGGCCACGATGTCCAGCAGGCGTTTTTGATCGGTTTCCAGCTGGGCGGTCAGCGCGTCCCTTTGAATATTGAAACTCAGATAACTGATGATGGACGCGGGAATCAGCAAGCCCAGCACTACGGCGATGAGAAAGACAGCCCTAAGGGAGAGGCCGGTACTGGCTGTGGATTTATCGTCAGCGTGGTGTGCCATGTTTGCGTTTATTATCGCTCGCCATTAGCCGCAGGCAATTGAGCCCATGCGTCAGTTGTTCATATTTTCAAAAGTATACACCGGATAATCCCGGCAAAATGCTGGAATATTCACTAGTCATCGCCTTGTCAAGCACGGATCCGGCAAGCCTTTCCCCGGCACGCTCCGACGCTTCCTCCCACCTTCCATCATTGCCTTGAATTTAGCCTCGGCCTACAATCCACGTCACTTCAAAATCGCGCCAGGATTGCCCCATGTCCCAGTCCCGTTATGACAAAGTTATCACCGCCCGCTGGATCATTACCGTAGAGGAAGACGGTGAAATCCTGGAAAACCACGCCATTGCTTTGAAGAATGGCAGGATTGCCGCGATTATTCCAGCCGACCAAGCCGGCGCGCTGGAGGCGGATCAACGCGTGGAATTGCCCAACCACGTACTGATGCCCGGCCTGATCAATCTTCACGGCCACTCCGCGATGACGCTCTTGCGCGGCCTGGCCGACGACAAAGCGCTGATGGATTGGCTGACCAACCATATCTGGCCGGCCGAAGGCAAACATGTCCGCGACGACTTCGTGTTTGACGGCGCGCTGCTGGCAATGGGGGAAATGATCCGCGGCGGCACCACCACCATCAACGACATGTATTTCTATCACGGCGCAATGGCTCGCGCCGGCCTGGCCTCCGGCATGCGCACCTTTGTGGGCTGTTCCATCCTGGAGTTCCCCACCAACTACGCCAGCAACGCCGACGACTACATCAGCAAATCGCTGGCCGAACGTCGCCAGTTCCTGGGCGAAGAACTGATCACCTTCACGCTGGCGCCGCACGCGCCTTATACGGTGTCGGACGACACCTTCGCCAAAGTGGTGACGCTGGCCGAGCAAGAAGACATGTTGATCCACTGCCACATCCACGAAACCGCGGACGAGGTGAACAACAGCGTCAAGGAACGCCATCAGCGCCCGCTGGCCCGCCTGCAACAATTGGGCTTGCTGTCCCCGCGTCTGATCGCCGCCCATATGGTGCATTTGAACGACGAGGAAATCGAAATCGCCGCCAAGCACGGTGTGTCGGTAGCGCACAATCCCTCGTCCAATATGAAACTGGCCTCCGGCATCGCCCCCATTCCCAAAATGCTGCAGGCAGGCATCGCCGTGGGCATAGGCACCGACGGCGCCGCCTCCAACAACAAGCTGGACATGCTGGCGGAAACCCGGCTGGCGGCGCTGCTGGCCAAAGTGGGCACCCTGGACCCCACCTCGGTGCCGGCCGCCGCGGCCATCCGCATGGCCACGCTCAACGGCGCTCGCGCGCTGGGCATCGCAGACAAGGTTGGCTCGATCAAGGCCGGCAAACAGGCCGACCTGATCGCCATCGACCTCTCCGCCATCGAAACCGCCCCGGCCTTCGATCCAATCTCCCATGTGGTCTACGCGGCCGGCCGCGAACAAGTCAGCCACGTCTGGGTCAAAGGTCAGGCCCTTTTGGAGCAACGCCAACTCAAGACCCTGGACGAAGCCGCGCTCAAGGCTCGCGCCGAAGACTGGCGTCATCGCATCCTGGCGAAATAATCATGATCAATGTAGACGAAACCGAAATCGACAAATTCAGCCAACTGGCGCACAAATGGTGGGACATGAGCGGCGAATTCAAGCCGCTGCATGAAATCAACCCGCTGCGCCTGGGCTTCATCGACGAACGCGCGGCCATTGCCGGCAAGCAAGTGCTGGACGTGGGTTGCGGCGGCGGCATCCTGGCGGAGAGCATGGCCGCCCGTGGCGCCGCCGTCACCGGCATAGACCTGGCCAAAAAGTCGCTGAAAGTGGCCCAACTACACAGCCTGGAGTCCGGCGTGGCGGTGGATTACCGCTGCGTGGCGATAGAGGAGCTGGCGGAGGAAGCCCCGGCAAGCTTCGACGTGGTCACCTGCATGGAAATGCTGGAGCACGTGCCGGACCCTCAAAGCGTGGTGCGCAGCTGCGCCAGCCTGGTCAAACCCGGCGGCTGGGTGTTCTTCTCCACGCTCAACCGCAATGCCAAATCCTACCTGCTGGCGGTGGTCGGCGCCGAATACGTGCTGAACATGCTGCCTCGCGGCACCCATGAGTACGCGCGCTTCCTCAAGCCCTCGGAGTTATCGCGCATGGCCCGCAACGCCGGTCTGGATATGGACGCGGTCCGCGGCATGAGCTACAACCCGCTGACCCGCATCTACTCGCTGGGCGAAGATACCGCCGTCAACTATCTGATGGCCTGCCGTCGCCCGGAATAAACGGCAAGAAAAAAGGCCTTCGCCAAAGGCGAAGGCCTGAATCACACTCCCGGTTCCACACCGGACACAACCCGCTAAAGTTCGCGAACGCCGCGCCGGCTTCAACGCCCTCGCGGGACGGCCCGCTTGCGGCGACATTCGGCTTGCGCCGCTTGTCGCCTGCTAGGCTGCTTTCCCCGCGCGGGCCGGCCGCCGGCCGAGTCCGCGAGACGGCGGAAATACCTCTCCGACGCCTCTCGCTTATTTTGATAGCCCCTCTCGTGTCAGCCATTTCAAACAAGCGTTTTAATCGTATGATTGATATGATGAATGCGCAAGCAAAACCTCAGTAATGCTTGTCTAGTGCGGCAAGTTGACAACAGTTGGCCTCAAAACCACTGATAATGTTTTGATAACAACAATCTGTCGGACAAACTACTGCCAGACAAACATTGCAGTTTGATTGCCCTCGCATATCAAACATAGGAAAATAATAATATTCTATTCCGGAGAGCAAGATGACGTTCAAAGCGAACGACTCACTGACCGAACAAATCGCCCAATACCTGGGCAAACAAATCATACAAGGCACGATGCAAGCAGGGGAGCGCATTCAGGAATTGCGCATTGCGTCGGAGCTGGAAGTCAGCCGCGGGTCCGTGCGCGAAGCTTTATTGATTTTGCAACGCCGCCATCTGGTGGAGATTTTCCCGCGCCGCGGCGCGGTGGTGTCCAGCATCACGGGTCAGGATGTGCGCCATTTCTTCGAACTGTGGTTTCTACTGCTGGATCAAGCCGTCTGTAACCTCGCCACCTCTTGGCAGAACGACGACCTGGCCCACTTCTTCGAAGTCACCACCCAGTTGGCCGAGTGCAACCGCAAAGACGATTTGCAAGGCTTTTACGAACACGGCGTCGATTTCCTCGACACCCTGTACCTCTATGCCGGCAACCGCTACTTGGAGCACACCCTGAAGGATTTGCTGCCGCTGACCCAGCGTTGTCTGTTCGCCATTTTGCGAGCCGGCAAGAGCCAAATGGAACAGACCCAACTCTTCCTGGAAAACCTGCTCAAGACCATCATTGCCCGCGACACCGCCAAATTACGCCAGATGGTGGCCGAATTCGGCCAACAATACAGCCAGCTGGCGCAGAGCGCAGCCGAGTCGCTAGCCGGACGCCATTGACGCCCACCGCCCGGCCAAGGCCCGGGCGGCGTCCAACACCAACTCCTTCCCTTCGTCCCTGCGTTTGCCTGCGCGCCAAGCCATTGTCACCTCCCACTGCCAGGCAGGTAGATCTGCAATTTTCAGCCGGCGCAAAACACCGTCGGCCAGATCAGACTGAATCGACAACTCCGGCATGAAGCAAAGAAAGCCGTGGCGCAAAGCCAGTTCCCTAGCCGCTGACGCCGGCTGCACCGCATGGATGGGCTGGGCGACGGTGCGAGCCAGACGCAGCCGTCGTATCAACTCGTCACACTCCACACCCCAGTACTGGGGCGCAATCCGGTAAGCCGCCGCCTCCTCCAGATACAGCGGCTGTTCGCGCTCCGCCAAGGGATGCCCGGCCGCTGCCACCGCCACGATGGGAGAGCGCCACAGCGTTTCCATCTGAATGCCCGCCATCGCCGGGCAACGCAGCACAAAACCCACCTGCACCAAACCGGACAACAGGTTCTGCATGATCTGCGATGAATGGTCGGTGTCGCAGCGGATTTCCAGCGGCGCTTCGGCCAGATCCAACAACAAGGGGCCAAAAACCGCCGATGTCAGCGATGGCAGACAAGAAAGCCGCAAACAGGGTAAGGCCGGCGTGCCCTGCAGGATTTCCCTCCCCTGCTCCAGAGCCGACACCGCCTGCTGTGCCGATGGCAAAAAGGCCAGGCAGGCCGCTGTGGGTTCCGCGCCACGCCGATGGCGATGAAACAGGCATACCCCCAGTTCCAACTCCAACGCTTGCACTCTCTGACTGACCTGTGGCTGCGACCAGCCACGCTTGGCGGCAGCCTGACTGAAGCTGCCCAACTCAGCGATATCCAGCAGCAGGCTCAAATCCGAGAGGACGATAGACATAAGAAAATCCAATATTAACTATTACAGATTAATCAGTTACAGAATATCAGGGGCACTCATAGAATGACATGAAAATAAGGAGATTTCATGGCACTGCTAAAGCGGGCCCGGACCTTGGGCAAAGCTTTCATCCTGGTGGACAACCTGATCGTGGTATTCGGTTTCTTCATGGTTTTTCCCTTGATCAGCCTTCATTTCGTCGATCAACTCGGCTGGACCGCCGCCGCGGTGGGCTTTGGATTGGGCCTGCGTCAATTCACCCAGCAGGGACTAGGCCTGTTCGGCGGATCCTTGGCTGACCGTTTCGGCGCCAAACCCCTGATTGTGGCCGGCATGCTGCTGCGCGCCGCCGGCTTCGCCGCCATGGCGCAGGCGGACTCGCCGTGGCAGCTCTGGCTGTCCTGCTTGCTCTCCGGCCTGGGCGGCACGCTGTTCGATCCGCCCCGCTCCGCGCTGGTGGCCAAATTGACAAGACCCCGCGAGCGCAATCGCTTTTATTCCCTGCTGATGATGCAGGACAGCGCCGGCGCAGTAGGCGGCGCCCTGTTCGGCTCCTGGCTGCTGCAGTTCGACTTCCGCTGGGTCTGTCTGGGCGGCGCTGCCGCGTTCTTGGCCGCGGCGGCGGCAAACGCCTGCCTGCTGCCGGATTATCGCGTGGCCGCGCGGCGCGCGCCGGCGCTGGCCTCTATCCGCACGGTGCTGAACGACCGCCGCTTTCTGAAACTGGTGCTCACGCTCAGCGGCTACTACCTGCTCAGCGTGCAGATCATGTTGCTGCTGCCCATCGCAATCAAGCAATTGACCGGCACCCCTCAGGCCGTCGGCTGGATGTACGGACTGGAAACCGCCTTGTCGCTCAGCCTGCTTTACCCGCTGGCGCGGCTGGGCGAACGCCATTTCCGCCTGGAAACCCGAGTACTGGCCGGCATTGCGCTGATGAGCCTCAGCCTGGCCTGCATGGCCGCGGTGCGGCAACCGCTGGCCGCCTTCGTCATCTTGGCGGTGTTCTTTCTCGGCACCCTCATCACCGAACCTGCGCGGGAAACCCTGGTCGCCAGCCTGGCTCGTCCGGAAGCCAGAGCAAGCTATATGGGCGCCAGCAGGCTGGGGCTGGCCTTGGGCGGCGGCGGAGGCTTTCTCGCCGGCGGCTGGCTGTACGACTTTGCTCAGAACCAGCATCAAGCCGGCCTGCCCTGGCTGCTGCTGGCCGCCGCGGGCGCGCTCACCTTTATCGCGCTGGCGCGCCAATTTGGCCCAGCCGCGCCAAGAGCGGCCAAAGCAGCGGTCTGACAACAACAAAAGCCCGCCGGATGGCGGGCTTTTCATCAATCAGCTGGGCTGTTTGCCTTACGGCAGACAGACAGTAAAACCAGTGTTACGCGTTCTGAATATTAGACGCTTGCTTGCCCTTCGGACCGGACACCACTTCAAAGCTTACACGCTGCCCTTCTTTCAGGGTTTTGAAGCCTTGCATGTTGATGGCCGAGAAGTGAGCGAACAAGTCTTCGCCGCCTTCATCCGGAGTAATGAAGCCAAAACCTTTAGCGTCATTGAACCACTTAACGGTACCTAATGCCATTCTTACTTCCTTGCAAAAAAAGGCTGGTGAAGCCGACCAACTTAGAGCTTAATAAGAGTTGTCTGGCTTGCCTAGCGCAAAAAAATGCCAAACAGTTAAGCCAAGCACCAGCTGCATTTCTACGCAACCCGCCGCTCATCGTCAAGTCGAAGAGGAAAAGTGCCAGTCCCCTTGAAAAAAACTCTCGGGGAACCCAAATTGAAGTAAGACGCAGATTCCACGAAAGCCGACATGTCTACGCAGTTCAAGGACGATGCCATACAAGAGGCGTCCCGGGTTAGGGAAAACCCACCCCCGATGTATAAGGTCTTGTTATTGAACGATGATTTCACCCCAATGGATTTTGTGATCCAGGTTCTCCAGCAGTTCTTCTACATGAACCGCGAAAAGGCCACTCACATCATGCTGCAAGTCCACACGCAAGGTCACGGCGTGTGTGGCGTTTATACCAAAGACGTGGCTGCAACAAAGGTCGAGCAGGTGTTGCAATATGCGAAAGCGCACCAGCATCCGCTCCAGTGCGTTATGGAGGAAAACTGATGATTGCCCAGGAGCTTGAAGTAAGCCTGCACATGGCGTTCATGGACGCAAGGCGCAAGCGCCACGAGTTCATCAGCGTGGAGCATCTGTTACTCGCGATGACCGACAACCCGTCGGCTGCCGAAGTACTGCGCGCATGTGGAGCCAATATCGACCAGCTGAAAAAACAGCTGGGCGATTTTATCGATGAGCACACCCCCACCGTGCCTGGAGAGGCGGAGGTGGAAACTCAACCCACACTCGGCTTCCAGCGCGTGATTCAGCGCGCCATCCTGCACGTGCAGTCTTCCGGCAAAAAAGAGGTGACCGGGGCTAACATTCTGGTGGCCATCTTTGGCGAGAAGGACTCCCACGCGGTGTACTACCTGCACCAGCAAGGCATTTCGCGGCTGGACGTGGTGAATTTCATTTCTCATGGAATCACCAAGCAGCGCTCGCAGCAGCAACCGCAAGAGCCGCGCGACAGCAGCGGCGAAGCGGAGAGCGAGGAACAGGCCACCGGTCCGGGCGGCGCCTTGGAAAACTACACGCAGAACCTCAACCAGCAGGCGCGCGAAGGCAAGATAGATCCGCTGATCGGCCGCGAATCCGAGTTGGAACGCACCGTTCAGATCCTGTGCCGCCGCCGCAAGAACAACCCGCTGCTGGTGGGCGAAGCCGGCGTGGGCAAAACCGCCATCGCCGAAGGCTTGGCGCGCCGCATCGTCAACGGCGAAGTGCCGGAGATTCTGGCCAAATCCACCGTTTACGCACTGGACATGGGCGCGCTGTTGGCCGGCACCAAATACCGCGGCGACTTCGAACAGCGGCTGAAGGCGGTGATCAAGCAACTGACCGAGGACAGCAACGCCATTCTGTTCATCGATGAGATTCATACCCTGATCGGTGCCGGCGCGGCCTCGGGCGGCACGCTGGACGCGTCCAATCTGCTCAAGCCCGCCCTCTCCAACGGCAGCCTGCGCTGCATCGGGGCGACCACCTACAACGAGTACCGCAGCATCTTCGAAAAGGACAACGCGCTGTCGCGCCGTTTCCAGAAGATCGACGTCAACGAACCGACGGTGGAACAGACCGTGGAAATCCTCAAGGGGCTGAAGTCGCGCTTCGAGGCTCACCACGGCGTCAAGTACACGCAATCCGCGCTATCCACCGCGGCAGAGCTGTCGGCGCGCTTCATCAACGATCGCCATCTGCCGGACAAAGCCATCGACGTGATAGACGAGGCCGGCGCCGCGCAGAAAATTCTGCCCAAGTCCAAGCAGAAAAAGGTCATCAACAAGACCGAGATCGAGGACATCGTCGCCAAGATCGCGCGCATTCCGCCCAAGACCGTATCGTCCGATGACAAGAACGTGCTGAAGAACCTTGAGCGCGATCTGAAAAACGTGGTGTTCGGGCAGGAGAAGGCCATCGAAGGACTGGCCAGCGCCATCAAGATGACGCGATCCGGCTTGGGCAATCCGCAAAAGCCAATCGGATCCTTCCTGTTCTCCGGCCCCACCGGTGTTGGCAAGACGGAGGTGGCGCGCCAGCTAGCCTATATTCTGGGCGTGGAGTTGATCCGCTTCGACATGTCCGAATACATGGAACGCCATGCGGTGTCCAGGCTGATCGGCGCACCTCCGGGCTATGTCGGGTTCGAACAGGGCGGCCAACTGACGGAAGCGATCAACAAGCATCCGTACGCGGTGGTGTTGCTGGATGAGATCGAAAAAGCACATCCTGACATCTACAACGTGCTGCTGCAGGTGATGGACCACGGCACGCTGACCGACAACAACGGCCGCAAGGCGGACTTCCGCAACGTGGTGATCATCATGACCACCAACGCAGGCGCCGAGTCTTTGTCCAAGCCCACTCTGGGCTTCACTCAGACCAAGGCGACCGGCGACGAGATGGGAGACATCAAGAAGCAGTTCAGTCCGGAATTCCGCAACCGTCTGGACGCCATCATCCCGTTCAAGATGCTGGACGAGCAGATCATCCTGCAAGTGGTGGACAAGTTCCTGATGCAGTTGGAACAGCAGCTGGCCGAGAAGCGGGTGGATATCCACTTCACCGACGAACTGCGCCGCTACCTGGCTAAGAACGGTTTCGATCCGCTGATGGGCGCCCGCCCGATGGCGCGTCTGATTCAAGACACGCTGCGCAAGGCGCTGGCAGACGAGTTGCTGTTCGGCCGGCTGGTCACCGGCGGTGAAGTCACCGTCACCGTGGTGGACGACAAGGTAGAGCTGCAATTCGACCACCAGGCTCTGACGCCCGAACCCGCCTGATTTTGCTTACGCAACACGCAACGCCCGCTAAAGCGGGCGTTTTTCTTTTCGTCTCAACCGCGCGGATGATGCTTGGCGTGCAGCTGTTTCAAGCGCTCCCGCGCCACATGGGTATAAATCTGCGTGGTGGATATGTCCGAATGCCCCAGCAAGAGCTGCACCACGCGCAAATCCGCGCCGTGATTGACCAGATGGGTCGCGAAAGCATGTCGCAACACATGCGGGCTCACTGCCGGCAAGCCCTGCCGCTTGGCGTACTGCGAAATCAAATGCCAAGCCATCTGCCTCGTCATGCCCGCCTTGCGCTGGGTCACGAACACGGTGTCGCAGACCGCTCCCGCCAACAAGAGCGGCCTCGCCTCTACCAAATAGCGCTGCAGCCACTCCTGAGCCAGTTCGCCCAAGGGCACCAATCTTTCCTTATTGCCCTTGCCCATGGTCTTGACCAAGCCGTCCAGCAAGTTCACCTGCTGCAGCGTCAGGCCTACTAGCTCGGACACGCGCAGGCCGCTGGCGTAAAGCAGCTCCAGCATCGCCCGGTCGCGCAGGCCCAAGGGCGTGGCCACATCGGGCGCCTCCAGCAAGGCTTCCACATGCCGCTCGGACAGAGACTTGGGCAAACGCGGCCCTTGCTTGGGCGCGCGTAAGCGGGCGCAAGGGTCGTCATCGCGCAAACCCGCCTGCGTCAGATATTGATAAAAGCGCTTCATCGCCGACACCATCCGCGCCCGGGTCGCCGGTTTCTCGCAATCCACCCCCAGCAATAACGCCTGCTCCAGCTGCTCGGGGCCAGCCTCCGTCAAACGCGCGCCGCTATCTCCTAGACGCGCGGCCAGCTTGCCAAGATCGCGTCGATACGCGGCCAGGGTGTTCTTGGACAAACCATCGCTCAGCCATAGCTGGTCCAAAAACGCATCGATGGCTTCCTCGGCCGCCTTCATCTCTTCGCTGCTCGCATCCATTTTGTCGTCGTCCGCTGAAGTGCGCGTCAAGCCGCCCGCGCGGAACACCCATGCCGAATAATCTTCAGTCTTTGTCCGACTCACCGGCAAAACATTCCCTCGCAAGTCCTACCTCTTCATCACGCGCGAGCCGGGCCTAGCGTAAAGATATCCAGAACGGCGCGCAAAACATCCGTCTTGCGCCTATCTTAGCGCTGCTCAACACCCAAACTCATGCGCCAGCAGCCACTGCTTGATGTCGACGGTTTCCCGGCCCAATGAGCGATTAAAGCCGCCCAGGCTATTGCGAGCCACCACGCGGTGGCAAGGCACGATGATGGGCACAGGATTGCGTCCGCAGGCATTGCCCACCGCCCGCGCCGACGAACCCAGCGCCGTGGCGATATCCTGATAGCGCCTCATCTGCCCGCAAGGAATCCTCTCTATCTCGCCCCAAACACGCAGTTGGTGTTCGCTGCCCTGCAAACGGTAGGGCAGGCTGAAGCCGAAACGCGGATCAACGAAATAAGCGCGCAGTTGCTCCGCCACCTCTTGTTCCAGGCTGCGCGGCATCGGCGCTCTGAGAGCTTGCCGCTCAGCCAAGAATTCCAGATTCACAAGCGCGCCGTCGAGACACAAAATGCCCAGCTGCCCGAACGGCGCGTCGATTACCGCGCTGTATTCTATTTTCCGCCTCCGACGCTCCGGCAATAAAAAAGCGCAAGGCATCGCCTTGCGCTTTGAACCGTCATCAAGCCTAAGCCTGACTCGACAAGGCTTAACCTTGCTTGCGAGCCGGCAGTTTTTCCTTGATGCGTGCGGATTTGCCGGTACGGCCGCGCAGGTAGTACAGCTTGGCGCGACGCACGTCGCCGCGGCGCTTCACTTCAACGGAAGCCACCAGCGGGGAGTAGGTTTGGAAAGTACGCTCTACGCCTTCGCCGGCGGACATCTTGCGCACGGTGAAAGCGCTGTTCAGGCCAGCGTTTTTCTTGGCGATAACCACGCCTTCGTAAGCCTGCAGACGTTCGCGGTTGCCTTCCTTAACCTTCACCTGAACGACGATGGTGTCGCCCGGTGCGAATTCCGGCAGGGTCTTGCCCAGGCGGGCGATTTCTTCTTGCTCGAGTTTCTGGATCAGATCCATGATTCACTCCTGGTTTTTCTGGAGATCTTGTTCCTGCTGGTACTCCGCCAGCAGCCGAGATTCCTGTTTTGTCAAAATACGGCCTTGCAGCAAATCCGGGCGACGTTGCATCGTCCTGCCCAGCGCCTGTTTCAGCCGCCATTTAGCGATCAGCGCATGATTACCGGACAACAACACATCCGGCACCCGCATGCCCTGATAGTCTTCGGGTCGGGTATAGTGCGGACAATCAAGAAGCCCGTCCACAAATGAATCTTCGTAAGCCGACTGCGCGTCGTTCAGGACACCTGGGAGCAAACGCACCACCGCATCCATCAACACCATGGCCGGCAGCTCGCCGCCGGACAAAACGTAGTCGCCGATGGAAATCTCCTCGTCGACTTCGCGCTGGATCAACCTTTCATCCACGCCCTCGTAGCGGCCGCACAGCAGGATCAAGCCCGCTCGCTGCGACAGCTCCGCCGCCTTCTCATGCGTAAGCGGACGGCCTTGGGGTGAAAGATAAATCACATGGCTGCGCTCGGCTCCGGCTTGCGCCTGCCTCGCCCTGGCCGCAGCGATCGACTGCGCCAATGGCTCAATCTGCATCACCATGCCGGGGCCGCCGCCATAAGGCCGGTCGTCAACCCGGCGGTAGTTGTCGTGCGTGAAATCGCGAGGATTCCAAGCCTGAAAACCCCAAATGCCCAAATCAAGCGCCCGCTGGCTAACGCCAAAGCGGGCGATGGAATCGAACATCTCCGGAAACAGCGTTACCGCGTCGATTTGCATCAGTAGTCCAGACCCCAGTCCACCTGGATCTTGCCTTCGGCAAGCTGGACTTCCAGCACATACTGATCCACAAAGGGAATCATGCGCTGAGCGTCCGCGCCCTGCACTACCAACAGATCATGGGCGCCGGTTTCCATCAATTCACTGACTTTGCCCAGCACTTCGCCTTGCTGATTGACGACTTCCAGGCCGATCAGATCAGCCCAGTAGTATTCGCCTTCTTCAGCGGCCGGCAACTCTGCGCGCGGCACAGCGATCTGCATGCCGCGCAAGGCTTCGGCCGCATCGCGGTCTTCCACGCCTTCCAGCTTGGCGGCAAGCGCCTTGGGCTGGAGAGCGCCATTTTCAAATGTGTACGGCTTCCAGTCGTTCTCCTTGCCCAGCCACCAGACCGGGTAGTCGAACAGACCGTCAGCGTATTCGGTGTCGGCCTGGACTTTTACCCAGCCCTTGACACCAAAGGCGCCACGCACAAACCCCATCACTACGAGATCTTCGCTGCGCATGCGCCTAGTCCGTCAGTTGATGTATCAACGAACGCTTAGGCAGCGGCCTTCTGCTCTTTCAGCAGCTTGGCAACGGCGTCGGAAACTTGAGCGCCAACGCCTACCCAGTGGTTCAGGCGGTCCATGGTGAAACGGACGCGCTCTTGCTTCTCGTTGGCAACCGGGTTGTAGAAGCCAACGCGCTCGATGAAGCGACCGTCACGACGGTTACGGGAATCGGTCACCACGATGTTGTAGAACGGACGGTTCTTGGCGCCGCCACGTGCCAGACGAATCACTACCATTGTCGATTGTCCTTGAATAAAAACGGTATGTAGAAAAGCCCACGATTTTAGGTCAGTTTTCCCTTATCTTGCAAGCGCTTAATGCAAGACGGCTGTCAAGCCCGCCGTTACAAGCTCTTGGACACCATGGTCAGGGCCCGGTCTTCCGGGTGAGGCTCAACGGAAAACCCCAGCTTGTGCATCAGTTTCAGCATGCCCTTGTTGCCGGCCAACACCTCGCCGCGCATCACTTTCAGGCCCTGCTCGCGCGCCGCGTCGAACAAGGCGCTCATCAATAAATAACCTATGCCCTTGCCCTGCCAACGGTCGGCCACTTCCAGCGCGAACTCACAGCCTTCGTTGTCCGGATCGGTGATGAAGCGGGCCACCGCCAGCATTTCCTCGCCGTCCTTGTGTTCCCGCGTCATCGCCAACGCCATTTCGCGGTCGTAATCCAGCTGGGTGAAACGCACCAACATGCTTTGCGACAATTGCTTGATGCTGGACAGGTAGCGGTTGTAGCGGCTTTCCTCGGACAGATTGCGCACAAACTCCTGTTGCATATCCGCATCTTCCGGCCGCACCGGCCGCACCATTACATTGGTGCCGTCGTTCAATTTGGCGCACACCACCATGTGGCTGGGATAAGGCATGATCGCCATATGGCCGTAGCGCTTCAAATCCGGCCGCCGCGGCCGCACGATGATGCGGGCGTCGAGCGCGATCACCCCCTGCTCGTCGGCCACCAACGGATTAATGTCCATTTCGCGCAGTTCCGGCAGTTCGCACACCATTTCCGACACATGCAGCAGCACATCCTCTAATTCGTCCTGATCCACCGCCGGCAGGTTCTTGAACGCCCCCAGCAACTGGCCGATGCGGGTATGGCGGATCATGCTGGCCACTAGATAACCGTTGAGCGGCGGCAGCGACAGCGCGCGGTCGTGCATCACCTCCACCGCGATGCCCCCGGCGCCGAAAGTGATCACTGGGCCGAAGGCCTCGTCGTGGGTAACGCCCACCATCACTTCGCGGGCGAAGCGGCGCTTGCGCATCGGCTGCACCGAGACCCCGTCAATGCGCGCCTCCGGTCTTGCCTGCCGCGTACGGCTGATGATGGCGTCGAATGCCTCGCGCAGCGTCGCCTCGTTGCTGATGTTCAGTTCCACTCCGCCAACGTCGGACTTATAAATAATGTCCGGCGAATCGATCTTCAGCACCACAGGGTAACCAATCTTGTCGGCCTGCTTGACCGCCTCGTTGGCGGTACGCGCCAGCCGGGTGGGATTGACCGGGATCTGAAAAGCGGCCAGCACTTCCTTTGACTCCCGTTCGGACAAGATATCCCGCCCATCCTTCAGCGCGGCGGCGATGACCTTGCGCGCCTTGGCCACATCCGGATCCGCGCGCTTGCCTTCCAGCGGCCCCGGGGTCTGCAACAGCAACTGCTGGTTGCGCTGGTAGGCCGCCAGATTGCGGAATACCTCAATGCCGTACTCCGGCGCGCGGAAATGCGCGCATTTGGCCTTGGAAAACAGTTCGCGGCTTTCCGACACCTTGGCGTCACCCAGCCAGGACAAAAACAGCGGCTTGCTGGATTCGCGTTGCAAGCCAATCATCAACTGCGCGGTTGTCAGGTGATCCGTGCCGGCCTGCGGAGTAAACACCACCATCACGCCGTCCACATTGGGATCGTCCAAACAGGCCTTCACCGCGGTGCGAAAACGCGAGGGACTGGCGTCGCCGATGATGTCCAGCGGATTGCCTCGCGACCAATTGCGCGGCAAGACGCCATTGAGCAGTTCCATGGTGGCGTCGGATAGCTTGGCCAGCTCCACCCGGTTGGAATAGGCGCTGTCCGCGGCCAGCACGCCGGGGCCGATGCCGTTGGTGACGATGGCCAACCGCTTGCCGCCCACCCGGTAGTTGGCGGCAAGCACTTTGGCGGCGGTGAACAACTGGGCAATGGTGTCCACGCGCAGCACGCCTGCACGTGCCAGCGCGGCGTCGAACACATCGCCGCTTTCCACCAGATTGCTTGAGTGTGTGACCCCGGTCACCGCGTCTTCGTAACGCCCGGATTTGATCACCACCACCGGCTTGGTCCGCGCCGCGGCGCGCAAGGCCGACATGAAACGGCGCGCGTCGTGAATGTGGTGGACATGCAACAGAATGCCCTGGGTGAAGTTGTCCGCCACCAGGTAATCCAGAATTTCGCCAAAGCCGACGTCCAAGGCGTTGCCCACCGAAATCACGCTGGAAAAACCGATGCCCTTGCTGTCCGCCCAGTCCAGCATCGCCGTGCACAACGCCGACGACTGCGATACCAGCGCCAGATTGCCCGGCCTCACCTTGCTGGTGTAATTGCTGGCATTGAAGCCCGCCACCGGCCGCATCAGGCCCAGCACGTTGGGCCCCAGGATGCGGATGCCGAAATGACGGCTGATCGACAGCGTCTCGTTGATGATCTCCCGCTCCAGCTGCTCGCTGTCCGCGAACTCCTTGGCCAGCAGCACCGCCTTGATGCCCTTCTTGCCGCAATCCTTCATGATCGCCGGCAAAGTCCGCGTGGCGGTCACCACCACCGCCAGGTCCACGGGCTCGCTGATCTGGCGCACCGAAGCCACCGCGGGCACCCCGGCCACCACCTTGTGGTTGAGGTTGACCGGAAACAGCTTGCCCTGGAAGTTGCCCGCCAGCAGATTGGCGAACACCGCCTGCCCGATCGAGCCCGGCGTGTCGCTGGCGCCGATCACGGCTACGCTGCGAGGCGAAAACAACGGTGTCAGGTAATGCGGCCTCATTGATGCTTATCCTCGGAAATAATGGTAACCGGCACGGTTTTCCCCGCCGGCGGCGGCAGGGGCCACTCCGGCTGCAAAGTCACATGATCGATGCCGAACTCGCGCGACAGCATGCGCTGACAGGCGGCCAGGATGCGCGGCCAATCCTGCGGCGCGCTCACCTGCAAATGCGCAGACAAGGCCACGCGGTCGGCAGCCATGGTCCAGATGTGCAGATCATGCACCGACCTCACCCCGGCGATGCCGCCCAAGGCGCGACCGATGCGGTTGAAATCCAGCTCCGCCGGCACCTCTTCCATCAACACCGCCAACGACTTGCGCAACAACCTCCAAGTCGACGACAGGATCAGGCAGGCCACCAGCA
Organism: Chromobacterium sp. W521; assembly: GCF_052805975.1. Lineage (NCBI taxonomy): Bacteria > Pseudomonadati > Pseudomonadota > Betaproteobacteria > Neisseriales > Chromobacteriaceae > Chromobacterium > Chromobacterium sp. W521. Next base: position 77,403 of record NZ_JBRBAF010000004.1, on the reverse strand, counting down.
TGGACAAGATCGGGTCCGCCGGCGTCCAGCCGGTCCAAAACACAATGGCCCCGGACGCGATCGCGGCCAGCGAGCCCAACAAATCTCCCATGACGTGCAGCAGCGCCGCCTTGCTGTTCAAACTGTGCGCGCCGTGGCTCAGAATCCACGCGGCCAGCACATTCACCATCAAGCCCACCACCGCGATGCCCATCACGCCCAGGCCGTTGACCGGATGCGGCTCCAGCAAACGCCGCACCGCCTCCACCGAAATGAAGACGATAACGCCGAACATGAACAAGCTGTTCAGAAACGCGCCGATCACCTCCGCGCGGCCATGGCCGAAGGAATGCGACTCGTCCGCCGGACGGCGGCCTATATGCGCAACCCACAAGGCCAGCAGCAGCGATATGGAGTCTGTCAGCATATGGCCGGCGTCGGACAGCAGGGCCAGGGACCCCGTCATCCAGCCGCCCACCGCCTCCACGCAGGCAAAACCTACCGTCAGCAGCGCCACCCAGCGCAAAGCGCGCATGCTGGCGGCGCGCGCCGCGGCCCCCGTCACCCCGCCATGGGGATGACGATGCGGGTGATTGTAATCGTGCTCGTCGTCGTGCTCGCCGCCCGCCGAGCCATCATCATGCAGACTGAACCTTGACGTCATATTGACCTCCGGCAAGCCGAATCCATCTCGCTCCACTCCGCCGCAAGCGGCCTAACAAGAATGGACTGGCGCGGACACTACAATATTGTTAATCTTTACTGTTTAGCAATAGCTCTTTACTGCACCGCACAAAGTCGCCCACGCTCTGGTTACATCAGAGGCCGAATGGCGGCGGGAGTCGATCCATCATGACGAAACGCGTCGTCACGCTTGCTCATTACTATACCCAGCCTGAAATCCAGCAAATGGCCGACAAGGTTGGCGACAGCCTGGAGCTTTCTTTGTACGCCAAGGAAGCCAATGCCGACATCATCGTTTTTGCCGGCGTGCGCTTCATGGCGGAAACCGCGAAAATTCTCAATCCCCAGGCGGAAGTGATTCTGCCCGACGCGGGCTCCACCTGCTCGTTGGTGACCCAGACCGACGTGGCCGCCTTGGCCAAATGGCGCAAGCAGCACCCGGATCACGTGCACGTGTCCTACATCAACTCCAGCGCCGAGCATAAAGCGCTGTCCGACTGGATCGTCACCAGCCGCAATGTCGACGACATCATTGCCCACCTGTACGCCGAAGGCAAAAAAGTCATCTTCTCGCCGGACCGCAATATGGGCGGCTACCTCAACTACCAGTACGACTACAACATGCCGCTGTGGTCGGCAGTGTGCGAAGTGCACGACAAATTCAACGAAGCGGCGCTGGACGAGGCCTTCGCGGTTGCCGGCTCGGAAAAATATCTGATCGCCCACCCGGAAAGCCCGCTGCCGGTGCTGAAGAAGGCCGACTACGTAGGCTCCACCTCCGGCATGCTCAACTGGGTCAAGCAATTCTCCGGCAGCTCCGACGCGGTGATCTTTGTCGCTACCGAAGACGGCATCCTCTACAACATGGGTCTGGCCCGCCCAGATCTGGACCTGCGCCAGGCGCCGATCTACGCCGGCTGCCAATGCAACTCCTGTCCGTACATGAAGATGAACACCATAGAAGCGGTGAAGCGCGCGCAACAGGGCGTGGGCTTGCGCATCGACTACCTCAGCCGGGAGCAAATGGACGCGGCGCGGCTGCCGATCGAGCGCATGTTGGAATTCAGCCAGCGTTATTACGCCTGAGCCGCCTTCCCCAACCCGCCCACCGGCGGGTTTTGTTTATCGGTCTTCCACGCCGGACTTTTCCGCGTCATCGTTGGAGCGATACAATCAGCCGGGCCACCTTTGCCGGCCAAAACAATAGAAAGACAGCATGAAGTTTCTCATCAGCAACGACGACGGTTATTTCGCTCCGGGACTGGCCATGCTGGCGCAAACCCTGTCCCGCCACGGCGAAGTCGTCATTGTCGCGCCGGAGCGGGACCGCAGCGGCGCCAGCAACTCCCTGACCCTGGATCGCCCCTTGACCGTGCGCAAGGCCGCCAACGGCTTTCACTACGTCAACGGCACCCCCACCGACTGCGTGCACCTCGCCGTAACCGGCATGCTGGACTTCAAACCTGACATGGTGTTCAGCGGCATCAACCACGGCCCCAATATGGGCGACGATACCTTGTACTCCGGCACCGTGGCCGCCGCCACCGAAGGCTTCATGCTGGGCATCCCCTCCATCGCAGTGTCGCTGGCGGGCTATAGCGGCCAGCACTTCGCCAGCGCCGGGCTGGTCGTCGATCAACTGGTGGAACGCTGCAAACGGACCCCGTTCCGCGAGCCCGTACTGCTCAACGTCAACGTGCCCGACATCGCCCCGGAAGCACTGGGTCAATTGACCGTCACCCGCCTGGGCCGCCGCCACTGCGCGCAGCCGGTGATCAAGTCTCAGAATCCGCGCGGCGAGACGATATACTGGGTAGGACCGGTCGGCAATGTGCAAGACGCCGGCGCGGGCACGGATTTCGGCGCGCTGGCCAACAACGATATTTCAGTGACGCCGCTCATGCTGGATTTAACCGCCTATGGCCAACTAGACGGAATCAAAACATGGCTACACCACAGCTGACGCCGGGCCAGCCGGCCTACGGCATGCTTTCCGACCGCACCCGACGCCGCATGGTCGAGCGATTGCGCCAAAACGGCGTGGCCGACGAACGCGTGCTGACCGCGATGTCGGACGTGCCGCGTCACCTGTTTGTAGACCAGGCGCTAGCCACCCGCGCCTATGACGACGTGTCGCTACCCATAGGCCACGGCCAGACGATATCCCAGCCCTTCACCGTGGCGCGGATGACGGAAATCCTGTTGAATGGCAAGAAGCCGGGCAAGGTTCTGGAGATCGGCACCGGCTGCGGCTACCAGACCGCCGTGCTGCTGAAGACCGGCGCCGAGGTCTACTCCATTGAACGCTTGGGCGCCATTCTTGACAAAGCCAGACGCAATTTGCGCGCCGCCAAGCTGGTGCACGCCCGCCTGGTTCATGGCGACGGCCACTTCGGCCTGGCCGAGGCAGCGCCCTTCGACGGCATCATCATGACCGCCGCCGCGCGCAACATCCCCCAGGCCCTGGTCGAACAGCTCAACGACGGCGGCCGCATGATCATGCCGATAGGCGAAGAGGAACAGTACTTGTGGCTGATAGAGAAAACCGCGCAAGGCCTGCAGAAAAGCCGGCTGGACCCGGTGAAATTCGTACCCTTGCTTGCCGGACGCAGTTAGAACTGCAAAAACACAACAGTTTCTTTGTCCGACAATTTATCAAATCACTTAAACAGACTATAAAAAACAAAAGTATGCTAAAAATGCATTGCAGCTATGCATATATATTCACGGCCTCGATCGGCATCGCCCTGAGCGGATGCAGCAGCATCGCCCAGCAGCCGGCCCCCGTGGAAAGCGCAACACCGGCAGCCGCTCGCAACGCGCCGCCTCCGGCGCCCGCCGCTACAAGCGGCAGCAATGCGGCGGTAACAACGCCGTATCAGGATAACGGAGGAGTGTCCGCCGCGCCGATAGGCTCCGTCTCAGCGGCGGGCGCGACAACAAGAGAAAAGACCCATGTGGTTCAGCCGGGGGAGAATCTGTTCCGCATCTCTCTGAACAACGGCCTGAAATACAAGGATGTCGCGGCCTGGAACAACCTGCCGGACAACAATATCAAAGTAGGACAAGTGCTGCGCTTGACCCCGCCTGGCGGAGACGCCTCCCCGGCGGCCAGCGCCGGCCAGCCGACGGCGGCCGGCGCGCCGGCCCAGTCAAGCGCTCCGGTGGAAAGCGCAACTGTCCAAGCTGGCGGTGTCAAGGCCTACCCCAAAGCCCTGAAACTGCCTTATAGCGCAGAAGCAGCAAAAACCTTGTCCGCCCAGAGCGAGGGCGGACCGGGCAACAACAAGAACGCTCAAGCCCCGATCAGCTCCGCCGGCTCGCCGGCGGCGGCAAGCGCTCCGGCCAAGGCCGAAGCCCCGGCGGCGACGCCGTCCAGCAAGCCCGAGGCCAGCAAGCCCGCGGCGAAAGCGGACGAAGACGCGGTGCCGTGGCTATGGCCTACCGAAGGCAAGATGATCCGGGGGTATTCCGATAGCAGCAAGGGCATAGACATCAGCGGTCGTAGCGGCCAGCCGGTGTTGGCGGCGGGAGACGGCAAAGTGGTGTACAGCGGCACGGGCCTGCGCGGCTACGGCAAGCTGATCATCATCAAGCACAATAAATCCTTCCTGTCGGCCTACGCCCACAATAGCCAGTTGCTCGTAAAGGAGGGCCAGTCTGTCAAGCGAGGGCAGAAGATTGCCGAAATGGGCAATTCCGACGCCGACCAAGTGAAACTGCACTTTGAAATCCGCCGCCTCGGTAAACCGGTGGATCCGATGCAGTACCTTGACCATAAGTCCTGACGGGCGGCCGGGGCCCCCGTCCAGGATCAGAAAGAGACGGGGGTAGAACATGAGTAGCGAACTCGACATTCTCGAAGAGCAAGAAATTCTCGACGAGGAAAGCAATGAGGAAGCCGTTGCTGAAGTGGAGGCAGAGGAAGTCGGCGAAGCGCAGCCGGTATACGAAGAAGTTGCCGACGTCACCCAAATCTACCTCAACGATATCGGCAACAACGCTCTGTTGACGCCGCAGGAAGAACTGGCTCTGGCCCGCCGCGTGGTGGCCGGCGAGTTCGAAGCGCGGCAAAAGATGATCGAACACAATCTGCGGCTGGTGGTGAACATCGCCAAGCATTACATCAACCGCGGCCTGGCGCTGCTGGATCTGATCGAGGAAGGCAATATCGGTCTGATGCACGCGCTGGAGAAGTTCGATCCGGAGCGCGGCTTCCGCTTCTCCACCTATGCCACCTGGTGGATTCGCCAGAGCATAGAACGCGCCATCATGAATCAATCTCGCACCATCCGCCTGCCGGTGCATGTGATCAAGGAGCTCAATGTTTATCTGCGCGCCTCGCGCCATCTGGAAAGCCAGATCGGCCGCGAGCCGACGCTGGATGAAATCGCCCATCTGGTGGGCAAGCCGGTGGACGATGTGCGCAAGGTGATGAACCTCAACGAGCGCATGGCCTCGCTGGACGCGCCGCTGGATATCGACCCGATGCTGTCAATCGGCGAGTCCATTCCGGACGAGCAGCATGACGAGCCGGAAATCCAGTTGCACAACAGCCAGTTGGAACACTTCGTCCATGAATGGCTGGGCCAACTGAACGAGAAGCAAAAACTGGTGATCGAGCGCCGCTACGGCCTCAACGGCTACGAAATCTGCACGCTGGAAGAGTTGGCCGCCGCACTGAGCCTGACCCGCGAACGCGTGCGCCAGATCCAGATTGAAGGCCTGGAACAACTACGCCGCATCCTGCGCCGCAAGGGCATCTCCAAGGACTTTCTGTTGTAGCTCGCGACAGCGTCAGTCGCCGCCAGCAGCCCCCGGTTTCCCGGGGGCTTCGTTATTTGCGCGCCAGACGAAAACGGCGGCAGCGGCGCAGCCAGTCCATATGCCGAGCGGCGTCTACGGCGCGCGAGCGGTAGCGCAAGGCCACGTAATCATGCACCAGCGCCTTCAGCTGTCGGTATTCCGCATCCGCCAAACCGGGCTTGGCGCGGCGCAGCAGCTCCAAAGGACCATCGCAAGAGCTGGCCTCAATCCGGCGCCGGCGCAGTTGCTCCAACAGCAGCCGCCATCCCCGCGCCATCGGCTCCTCCCGCCCGCGGCCCCGCCGCCACCACCAAGCCAAGGGCAGGCCCGCCAGCAAGACACCGACAAACAAAGCCTGCAACACGCTGGTCGCGCTCACGCTTTCCCCCAGCCCCAAGCGTTGAAACACGTTACGCTGCCGAGCGGCGTCATAGCCCACCACCCATTGCTGCCAGGCAAAGCCCGCCGCTTGCCAGTTTTGACGTAAATTACGCAACCAGGCCGGCGGCAACCCCGTCACCCCGCCTTCCTTCAACGCCGGCACAGCTTGTTCCGCGCCGTCCGCCAGACGCAGCGGCGCCACCGCGCCGGTGGGATCGACGCGCAGCCATTGTCGGCTCCCCGCCAGCCAAATCTCCACCCAAGCGTGAGCGTCGGACGACTTCACCTGCCAGAAACGCCCTACCGGATTGTATTCGCCGCCCTGATAACCGACGACAATCCGCGCCGGCATGCCGGCGGCGCGCGCCAGAAACGCCAATGCCGACGCGTAATGCTCGCAAAAACCTTGCCGGCTGGAAAACAGGAATTGATCGATCTCGTCTTGCTGGTCCAACAACGACGGATTCAGCGTATAGCGAAAGCCCTGGCTGCGAAACGCCTGCAAGGCGGCCGGCACGAAAGCGCCCTCTCCGCGCGCCGCCAACTCTCGCGCCCAAGCGCGAGCTCGGGAATTGCCGGGCGGCAAGCGCAGGTAAAACGCGCGCTCGGAGTCGGACAAAACCGCCTGGTAGCGCGCGCCCAGCCGACTGACGGCGTGAAACCGCTGCGTCCTGCTGTCCTTGCCGTCTCCGCGCAACACCATGCCGTATCGCAAACTCGACGCGCCTTCGCCCGGCTGCGGCACATCCAGCGCCGGCAAGCGTCCCTTGTCCGGCTCCAGCGTGATCGCGTACTCCACCGCCTCGCCGCCGCTGACGCTCTCCTCCGCCTCGCCGCGCGCCTCGCCGCCGCTCCAGCGGCTGCCGTCGAAACGATCCAGCAACAAGACCCGCCAGTACATCTGCGCCCGCTGCGGCGGCCGCTGCGGGAACACAACGGAAAACGCCGGCTCCCGGCTCAGAATCAGCTGACTGACGCTGCCCGGCGCCAAACTATCGCCCAGGCCGCTGACCGCCTGTCTGCCCGGTTCGCTGGGCATGCTCCACAGCGGCCCGGATAGCCGCGGCATGACTACGAACAAGACCAGCATCAAGGGCAGCGCCAGGCCTAGGGCCGACGCGGCCGAACGCAGGCTGCCTCGCCACGGCGCGCCCTCCAGCGCCGCCATCGCGCCGGTCAGCGCCAACAGGCTCAGAGCCAGCCAGACCGCCGCCACCGGCGACTGATCAAACAGCAAGGGCATGGCGGCCAGAAACACCCCCAGGGCGATCAACACCCGCCAATCCCGCAGTTGAGAGCACTCCTGCGCCTTGAAACCCAGCAGCAGCAGCAAAATACCAACGCCGCCCTCCCGCCCCACCAGGGTGCCGAGCGTGCGCCAGGATAGCCAGGCGGCCAAAAGCAGCGGCGGCAACAGCCACCAGAACGCAGGAGGCGCTCTGCGCCGGCAGACCAAGACCGCCTTGCCCAGCAATAAGGCAAAGGCCAAGGCGACCAGCCACAACGGCAGATGCAACCATAGCGGCGCGGCGCTCAGGGCCACCGCCGCCAGCGTCGGCCACACCCTGCCGCGATCAGGGACGCTCATCGCCGCGCTCCAGATACAAAGCCAGGGCCGTCAGCGCCAATAAACGCTGTTGCGGTTGCGGGCCCACGCTGCGTGTCGGCAGCTTCAGCACATAAGGTTGGCGCAGGCGCTCGCATTGCTCGACGCGCCAAGCCAAGCGCGACAGCTTGAGCTCCACGTCGCCGCCACGGCCGTAATCCTGCCAATCCAAAGCCAGCAAGCCGGCGCTCCCTTCCCCGGCAAATTGCTTGCTGACCAACGCGCCTCTGCGCGCCAGCACTTTCCAGGCAATGCGGCGCGGCGAATCCCCGACTCGATACGCGTCCAGATGAGAGAAGTCCTCTTCCTCGCCCGGCTGATCGCTGGGCTGATCGCCGCCACCCAGGCTGCGGCCGCGCTGGCCGTCCTGCAGAGGGGCGGGAAACAACAGCGCCTGAGCCCTCAGCCTGACCCAAGCGCTGGCGCGCACCAGGCCAAACGGCGCCTCGCTCCAGATCTGACAGGCCGGCAAAGCCATATAACCGCGCCGGCTGCCGCAGACGCTCAGTTCCACCTCGAACTCCGCGCCGCCGGGCAGCCGTTCAATCCGGGTCTCCACGCCATCCTCAAGCGCCAAGCTCAGTTGACGCTCGCCGTCGTCCTCATGCCGCAGCAACACGCGGAAACGCGCGGCATCGCCAGCGAAGACGGGCTCCGCGTCCAGCGCGCGCAGCTGCAGACCGGCCAATTGCCGGTAAGCCAGCAGCACCGCCACCAGCAGCAAGCCGGCCACCCAGAACGATAAGGCGTAGGCCAGGCTGACGTCGTAGTTCAATGCGCCTATCCACACCGCCAGCGCCACCAGGCCAAGCGTCAGGCCAAAACGGGTGGGCAACAGATAGATCCGGTTTTGTTCCAGCCGGCACTGCGGCTGCGGCTGCGCGCGGCGCAGCATCCATTGCCGCAAACGGCGGCGCGGATCAAGGGATGGGAACATGGGCGAGCAGGCCGCTGGCGGCGTCGCCGCCATTGCAGCCTAACAGGCGATGGCCGGCTACGCTGGGAAAAACCGCTTTTACGTCCTCCGGCAACACGTGATCGCGCCCTTCCAGCAAAGCCCAGGCGCGCGCCGCGGCCGCCAGCGCCAAACCCGCGCGCGGGCTCAGTCCCGAGGCGAAGCGGCTGTCCCGGCGCGTGGCCTCCACCAAAGCCAGCACATAGCCGGCCAAGGCCGGGCTCACGGTCAACTGCGCGGCCTGACGCTGCAGCGCGACCAAGTCGCCGGGACGCAAGGCCGGCACCAGTTGAGCCAGCAGTTGACGGCGGTCTTCGCCTTGCAGCAAGGCCAGTTCGGCCTCGCGCGGCGGATAGCCCAGCGAAATGCGCATCAGGAAGCGGTCCTGCTGCGACTCCGGCAAAGGGAAGGTGCCGGCTTGCTCCGCCGGGTTCTGAGTGGCAATGACGAAGAAGGGTTCGGGCAAGGGATAGGTGGCGCCGTCGACCGAAACCTGGCGCTCTTCCATCGCCTCCAGCAAGGCGGATTGCAACTTGGGCGACGCGCGATTGATCTCGTCGGCCAGCAGCACCTGGGAAAACACCGGCCCCTGATGGAAGTGGAAGGAGGCGGAATCTCGCTGGTAGATATTGACGCCCAGAATGTCCGAGGGCAGCAGATCGCTGGTGAACTGTACCCGACGGTACTCCAGGCCCAGCACCCCGGCCAGGCCGTGCGCCAGCGTGGTCTTGCCCACGCCGGGAACGTCCTCGATCAGCAAATGGCCGCGAGCGATCAAGCAGGTCAAGGCCAGGCGGATTGCCTGTGGCTTACCCAGGATCAGCTGATTCAGTTGACGATACGCAATGGAGAGAGATTGCATTTGCACCCGCTTACGCGCACTATTTATCGATATCACATATCCCGCGCCCATTGTACGCAACAAGGAATCGCACGTGTTGACCTGGCTGAAAAATCGCTTGCAACGCTCTGGGCTCACCGCCTACATCACCCACCCGGACTGTCTGCAGCACAATATGGGCGTGGGCCACCCGGAATGCCCGGAGCGCCTGATCGCCATCCGCGACCAGCTCATGGCCTCGCAGATACTGGACGGGCTGCAGGAAATCGAAGCGCCGGAGGTCACCGAACAACAACTGGCGCGCGTGCATCCTCCGCACTATCTCGAATATCTGGAGTCCTGCTCTCCCAGCATAGGCACTTTTCGCGTGGATCCGGACACCGCGATGTCCGCCGGCACGCTGCAAGCCGCCCGGCGCGCCGCCGGCGCCGTGGTCAAAGCGGTGGAACTAGTGGCCGAGGACAAAGCGCCCAACGCCTTCTGCGCGGTGCGCCCGCCCGGCCATCACGCCGAAAGCGGCAAGGCGATGGGTTTCTGCTTCTTCAACAATCTCGCGATCGGCGTCACCCACGCGCTGGCTCACTATCAATTCGAACGAGTGGCGGTGATAGACTTCGACGTCCATCACGGCAACGGCACCGAGGAAATCCTGCGCGATGACCCCAGAGTGCTGATGGTGTCCATCTTCCAGCATCCGTTCTACCCCTATTGCGGCGATGCGCCGCTGGGCCCGAACATGCACAACGTGCCGCTCAAGGCCGGGAGCGGCGGACGCGAATTCCGCGAAGCGGTGGAGACGGTGTGGCTGCCGATCTTGCACGACTTCCGGCCGCAGATCCTGTTCATCTCCGCCGGCTTCGACGCCCACCGCGAAGATGATATGGGCTCTCTGGGGCTGGTGGAGGCCGATTACGAGTGGGTGACCCGCCACCTGATGCAGATTGCCGATCTCTACGCCGACGGCCGCGTGGTATCGGTGCTGGAAGGCGGCTACGACCTGTCGGCGCTGGGCCGCAGCGTGGCCGCCCACCTGCGGGTGCTGTCCGACGGCTGATCCTGGCTGCTCAAAAACAAAAGGCCGTCGCAATTGACGGCCTTTATGTTTGGCGGAACACAGTTCAGGAGGAGCTCTTGTCGGTGCCCTTGCCGCCTATCTTGTCCTCTTGCCCCGTCAGGAGCTTGATCAGATTGGACTTATGGCGATGCACCACCAGAATGGCGATGATGATGCAGCTGCCGAAATAAACGCTTTGCGGCCCGACGATGAAGTAAGCGTATACCGGTGTAAGCACACAGGCGACGATGGCGGACAGCGAGGAGATTTTCAGCACGAAAGCGACAAACAACCAGGTGGCCAATGCCGCCAGCGCCAGCCACGGGCTAAAGCCCAGCAATACCCCCACCGCGGTGGCCACGCCCTTGCCCCCCTTGAAACCGAAGAACACCGGCCACATGTGGCCGATCAGCACCGCCAGCGCCGACATCGCGATAGCCTGCTCGCCCAGGCCGTATTGCGGGCCGAACCAGGCGGTCAACGCTACCGCCACCCAGCCCTTGACCCCGTCGCCGAGCAAGGTCAGCACCGCCGCCAGCTTTTTACCGCTGCGCAACACATTGGTGGCGCCCGGGTTGCCGGAGCCGTAACTGCGCGGGTCGGCCATGCCCATGGCCTTGCTGACAATCACCGCGAACGAGAGCGAGCCAATCAGATAAGCCGCAACAACAAAGGCAAAAGCTGTCGTGGTCATGGTGTATCCATTAGAATAGAAGGCTTCGGATTTTACGGTATCGGGCGGCAAACCCCAACTCCCAGACAAACTGATGGACATCATATTCCTGCGCGAAGTGCGCGCCGACACCATTATCGGTGTCTACGAATGGGAGCGGAAAGCCCCGCAAACCATTGAAATCGACCTGGAAATCGGCATTCCCAGCGAAGCGCCCTGTCACAGCGACAATATCGGCGACACCATACATTACGGTGTCGTGGTGGAGCGCTTGCGCAAGGCGCTGGCGGAGCAGCATTTCCTGCTGCTGGAAGCGCTGGCGGAGTACATCGCCAAGGTGATCCGCGAGGACTTCGGCGCGCCTTGGGCCAGGGTATCGGTTACCAAGCTGGGCATTCTGCCCGGCGTCAAACGCGTCGGCGTCCTGATCGAACGCGGCCACCGCCCGCGCTGAGTCCAGCCCCCGGGCATTGACGTCCGGGCCCCGGCGCTTGATGATGTTTAGGTCATCGCGCCGGAGCGCCCCATGCCTCGTCTATCCGTCCCGGAATTCCAAAGCCTGATCGATCAGGAACTGCCCTTGGTCCGCCTGTTCGGCATCCGGACCGAGTCCATTGCCGACGGCGGCGCGGTATTGCGCATGCACTTCAACCCGGACCTGATCCGGCCGGGCGGGACCATCGCCGGCCCCGCCCTGATGGCGCTGGCCGACGCCACGCTGTACGCCGTGGTGCTGGGGATGATAGGCAGGGTGGAGCTGGCCGTCACCACCAGCCTCAACATCAACTTCCTGCGTAAGCCGCCGCCGGCGGACGTGATTGCGGAAGGCCGCATCCTGAAACTGGGCAAACGGCTGGCGGTGGGAGAGGTCTTGCTGTTGTCGGCCGAGCTGGAAGAACCGGTGGCCCATGTCACCGGCACCTACTCGATTCCGCCGCTGTCAGGAAGCTGAGGCGGCTACGGGCCTCAGTCCGTGTTCACTTTCAAACGCAGGCCAAACTGCTTGGGCGTCAAACGCAAGGACAGCTGAGCTTGCTTGTTCAAGTCCAGCACCGGGGACAACGACAGACGGTTGCTGACCGCTTCGCGCTCAAAGCGCAGGCCGCCAATGGTGATGTCCTTGCCAGCGCTCCGGGGAGCGGATTTGCCTCCCTCGTCGGACGGCGAGGCGCAAGCCCAAGCTTGCGGCAGACACGCCTCAGCAACGCCCGCGCATCCCCACAAGCCCAGCCACAATATCAACAACTTGCACGCCATGCGCTCCATCTCCGCCAGATGAAATGCGAGAACCTCCTCTCATCATGGACACTGGCGCGCCGGCTGCAAGTTTTTTATTGATTGCGCATGAAATCGGCGGTGTTGTGGAAAGCCTCGATCAGCTTTTGTTTCAGCCAATCCTCGGCCACCAGTTCGTCCACCGCGCGGCTCATGCAGGACATCCACTGATCCCGCGCCGCCTCGTCCACCGCAAACGGCATATGGCGCATGCGCAGCCGCGGATGGCCAAAGGCTTCCATGTACAAGGAAGGCCCTCCCAGCCAGCCGGACAGGAACATGAACAGCTTCTGGCGCGAACCGCTCAGGTCCTGCGGGTGCATATCGCGCAGCGGCTTGACCGCCGGATCGCTATCCATGATGTCGTAAAAACGGTCAGTCAACCAACGCACCACGCCTTCGCCGCCCAACAATTGATAGGGCGTCATTTCCCGCACTTCATCGCTCACGCTTTATTCCCCGTCGTCGGCCGCACCAGCGCGGCCGCCGTTCTGGCCCGCTCGCGGGCCTGTTCCACCGTCTCCGCCGTAGCCAGAGCCACGCCCATGCGGCGCTTCAAATAACTTTCCGGCTTGCCGAATAAACGCAAGTCCGCCCCCGGCACTCGCAAGGCGGCATCCACGCCGTCAAAGGCGATGCCTGCCTCGTCCAGGCCGCCATATATCACCGCCGACGCGCCGGCGCTAAACAACGCGGCGTCCACCGGCAGGCCCAGAATGGCCCGCGCGTGCAGTTCGAATTCGGACCAGCGCTGAGTCGCCAGCGTCACCAAACCGGTGTCGTGCGGCCGCGGGCTCACTTCGGAGAACCATACCTGATCGCCCTTGATGAATAGCTCCACGCCAAACAAGCCTCGGCCGCCCAGCGCGTCGGTCACCGCCTTGGCCACCTCGCGCGCGCGCAATAAGGCCAACTCGCTCATAGGCTGTGGCTGCCAGCTTTCCACGTAATCGCCGCTGCGCTGCAAATGACCGACCGGCGCGCAGAAATGCGTGGCGATGCCGCCTGCCTCGTCCGTCGCGCGCACGGTCAACTGAGTGATTTCATAATCGAAATCGATGAAGCCCTCGACAATCACCCTGCCCTTGTCCACTCGGCCGCTGCTGGCGGCGTACTGCCAAGCCTTGGCCACGTCCTCCGGCCCGCGCAACAGGGATTGCCCCTTGCCGCTGGACGACATCACCGGCTTCACCAGGCAGGGGTAGCCGATACCGTCGTCTATCGCGGCTTGCAACTCTTCCAAACTGGACGCGAACGCGTACGGCGAGGTGGGCAGCCCCAGCTCCTCCGCCGCCAGTCTGCGTATTCCTTCACGATTCATCGTCAAGTGGGCGGCGCGCGCGGTGGGAATCACCTCGGCCAGGCCGTCCGCCTCAATGCGCAGCAGCTCGTCGGTGGCGATGGCCTCGATCTCCGGCACGATCAGATGCGGGCGCACTTGCTCCACCAGCCGGCGCAAGGCCGCGGCGTCCGACATGTCGATCACATGGCTGGCGTGGGCCACCTGCATCGCCGGCGCGCCGGCGTAACGATCCACGGCGACGGTTTCCACTCCCAGCCGCTGCAAGGCGATCACCACCTCCTTGCCCAGCTCCCCGCTGCCCAACAACATCACCCTGACGGCACTGCGACTTTGCGGCGTTCCGATACGCATGACGATCTTTCCTGGATATGAATGGCTTAGCCCGCCGGCGGCGGACGATGGGAATCCGAATCGGCGCGATTTTACCATGCGTCGGGCATCGACTCGCTTCAGTTGAGCCTATCGCTCAAGCACGGCAAAACTCAAAATCCAACGCTGGCGTTTCGCCGCTGATGATCTCGGCCAGCGCGCGCCCGGAGCCTGCGCCTTCGGTCCAACCCAAGGTGCCGTGGCCGGTATTCAGATACAAACGCCTCAAGCGGCTGGGGCCGATCAGCGGCACATTGCCCGGCGTGGCCGGCCGCAGGCCGCTCCAGAAACGGGCGCGCTCCCAATCACAAGCGTCGCCGAACAAGGCGCGGCCGCGTTGCAGCAACAAATCGCAACGCCGCGGCTCAAGGTGGGTGGAATAGCCGGACAGCTCTGCAGTGCCGGCGATGCGCAATTCGTTGCCCAGCCGCGACACCACCACCTTGTGGGCCTCGTCTGTAATGCTGGTCAACGGCGCGGCGGCCGCATCCAGAATCGGCAGAGTGGCGGAATAGCCCTTGGCCGGGTACACCGGCAGGCGCAAACCTGCCTGCGCCGCCAGCAATGGCGAATAAGAGCCCAGCGCCAAAACATAGGCGTCGGCCTCAATCCGCCCGTAAGCGCCGTCAGCGGCGGTAACGGACACTCCGCTCACCGCACCGTCGGCGCACTCCAGCGCATTGATCCGCGTCTGAAAGCGGAACTCCACGCCACGCAGCGCACAGGCCTGGGCCAGAGCGACGGTGAAGAGATGCACGTTGCCGGACTCGTCGTCCGGGCTCCAGCACGCGCCGCTCAGTTCGGGCTGAATGCGCGCCAAGGCCGGCTCCCGCTCCAACGCCTGCAGAGGCGTCAGCAGGCTTTTTTCCACACCCAGCGCGCGCATCCGTTCGCAGACGTTCCGGGCCTGCGCCAGTTCCGCCGGCGAAAACAGCAAAGTCAGAATGCCACGCTGCAACTGCTGGTAATCGATGCCCAGTTCCCGGCGCAAGCCGCGCAGCGTATCGCGGCTGTACAGGCCAAGCGCCACCATCTGGCGCATATTGCGCTCGCTGCGCCCCGGCATGCATTCACGCAGGAAATCCAAACCCCAGCGCCATTGCCTCGCATCCAGCCGGGGCCGGAACAACAGCGGCGCGTCGTCGCGCAACAGCCAACTCAATACCCGCCAAGGCGCGCGCGGATTAGCCCAAGGCTCGGACTGACTGACCGAAATCTGGCCGCCATTGGCGAAACTGGTTTCTCTCGCCGCGCCGCTGGCGCGGTCCACCACCACCACTTGGTGGCCCCTCTCCGCCAAAAACCAGGCGGTGGACACGCCGATGACGCCGGCGCCCAGGACAACTACTCTCATCGACTCTCCACAAAAGCCAATGGGCAAGACCCGCTTGCCCATTAGCCTTGCCAGCCGCAATCCGCTGTTAGAACCTGCTCATGGTCTGCTACGCGTCGGCGATACCGCGTTGAAACCAGCTTCGAATGCTCATGCGCCGCTTGCACATTCAGATTTCTCAGCCGTTTTCGCCTTGTCTCGCCCTTGCTCGCGAGACTTTGAAGCAGGTTCTTACGGCTTCTTCGCGTGCTCGTAAACCGTCTTGCCGCGCAGATGAAAATAATCCGACGCGAAATAGAAATTCTCGGAATGACCAACGAACAGCAGGCCGTCCGGCTTCAAAAGCGGCGCAAAGCGCTTTAGCACGCCGAACTGGGTGTCGCGATCAAAGTAAATCATGACGTTGCGGCAGAAAATGGCATCGAACTGACGTTTAACCGACCAGTTGCTCTCCACCAGGTTCAAACGCTGGAAGGTGATCATATTGCGCAGCTGGGCCTTGGCCTGGAAGCTGCCGTCCGGCTGCTTGTCGAAGTACTTCGCGGCGTAACCGGGCGGCAGGCGCGCCACTTTGTCGGCGGCGTAAATGCCCTTGCGCCCGGTTTCCAGCACGCTGGTGTCCAGGTCGGTGGCCAGCACGCTGATGCGCGCGCCCGGCACCGCCTCCAAGGCGGTGATCGCCAGCGAGTACGGCTCTTCCCCGGTGGACGACGCCGCGCACCAGATCGCCAGTTCTCCGCCTGCCGCCGCTTTCTTCTTCAGATGCTCGGCCAGCAGCGGGAAATGATGTTCTTCGCGGAAGAAGAAAGTCAGATTGGTGGTCAGCGCGTTGACGAACTGTTCAAACTCGCGCTTGCCGCTGATCGACTCCAGAAAATCGACGTAGGCGGCGAAGCCGGGAAGCTTCAGCTCGCGGATGCGACGCACCAGGCGGCCGTAAACCATGTCTTTCTTCGACGGGTTCAACGAAATGCCCGCTTCCTTGTAGATCAGTTTGCGAATGCGCTCGAAGTCGGCATCGCTAAACGCGAATTCACGCGTGAATTCGATCTTCGGCAAGACGACGGGTGGCAGCTTATTCATTTTGTTGTCCCCATAAAAAAGGCCCGGGCAATAGCCCGAGCCTGTATTCTACCGCGTCCGGATCACACCGAGAACGACGAACCACAACCGCAGGTGGTGGTAGCGTTCGGATTGCGGATCACGAACTGGGAGCCTTCCAGGCTTTCCTGGTAATCGATTTCAGCGCCGACCAGATACTGGTAGCTCATCGGATCCACCAGGAAGGTCACGCCTTGTCTCTCTATAGCGGTATCGTCTTCATTTGCGATTTCGTCAAATGTGAAACCGTACTGGAAGCCGGAGCAGCCGCCGCCGGTCACGAAGACGCGCAGTTTCAGATCGGGATTGCCTTCCTCGGCGATCAGCTCCTGCACCTTGGAACAAGCGCTTTGGCTGAAGTTGATCGGGGACGGCATTTCAGTTGCAGCATTAGTCATGTCAAACCTCGCAATTCAGTTCCGGGGCCTCGAGAAACCCGCCAACAGTCCACAGCGGCCTGGCTGCGCGCGCTGTGGTTTCTCAAACCCCTTCTCAAGCCGGCAGAGCGGCATTCACCCACTATTTTAGTCGGATATTGGGGCCGATGGCGAGTCTTCAAGCGAACTAGTTCTTTCCGCGCATGCGCGGGTGTCTCATGGCAGCAAGGGAACGATGTCCAACCCAGCCTGTTCCGGCAGCCCAAACATCAAGTTCATGTTCTGTACCGCCTGACCCGCCGCGCCCTTGACCAGATTGTCTATCACCGACAACACCACCACGGTGTCGCCGCCCTGCGGCCTGTGCGCGGCGATGCGGCACACATTGGCGCCTCGCACCGAGCGCGTCTCCGGATGACTGCCGGCCGGCAGCACGTCGACGAAGGCTTCGCCCTCGTAGCGGCGCTCGAAGAGCGCCTGCACATCAACGTCGGCCTTCAACCGCGCGTACAGCGTGGCGTGGATGCCGCGTATCATCGGCGTCAGGTGCGGCACAAAGGTTAGCCCCACAGGCTGAGCAGCCGCACGGCCCAGGCCCTGACGGATTTCAGGCAGATGGCGGTGACCTGCCACGCCGTAAGCCTTGAAAGAGTCTCCGGCCTCGGCCAGCAAGGCGCCCACTTCCGCCTTGCGCCCGGCGCCGGACACGCCGGACTTGCAGTCGGCGATCAGGCTGGACAGCTCCACCGCGCCGGCTTCGATCAAGGGCAGGAAGCCCAGCTGCACCGCGGTCGGATAGCAGCCCGGATTCGCCACCAGCCGCGCGCCGCGTATGGCCTCGCGGTTGATTTCCGGCAGCCCGTACACCGCTTCGGCCACCAGATCCGGCGAGCCGTGGCTCATGCCGTACCATTTTTCCCACTCGGCGACATCCTGGATCCGATAATCGGCGGCCAGGTCCACCACCCGCACGCCGGCGGCCAGCAGTTCGCGCGCCTCGTTCATCGCAATACCGTTGGGTGTGGCGAAAAACACCACATCGCAGTCCTGCAGCCGGGCTTCGTCGGGAGTGGAAAACGCCAGATCGACGCGACCTCGCAAGCTGGGAAACAAGTCGGCCACCTTCATGCCGGCCTCCTTGCGCGAGGTGACCGCGGTCACGCGCGCCGACGGATGGCCTGCCAGCAAGCGCAGCAATTCGACACCCGTGTAACCGGTGCCCCCGACGATTCCCACCTTGATCATGCCCATTCCTTTATATAAAACAGCGTCGCAAAAACGACAGTGTAGGCACTGCGATGCTGCCGTGCAATATGAAAGGGGAGAAGCGGGAAAACGACAGGCAAAGAAAAAACCGCCTGGCAAACGCAGGCGGTTTTCTTGAAAACAGAATTCGGCGAATTAACGCTTGGAGAACTGCTTGGCGCGGCGAGCTTTGCGCAGGCCGACTTTTTTACGCTCAACTTCACGAGCGTCGCGGGTCACGTAACCAGCAGCGGACAGAGCCGGCTTCAACGCGGTGTCGAAGTCGATCAGCGCGCGGGTGATGCCGTGACGGATCGCGCCGGCTTGGCCGGTTTCGCCGCCGCCGACAACATTCACCTTGATGTCGAAGGATTCGAGGTTTTCGGTCAGCGCCAGCGGCTGGCGGATTACCATGCGACCGGTTTCACGAGCGAAATATTCATCAACCGGCTTGCCGTTGACGATGATCTGGCCCGAGCCCTTTTGCATGAACACGCGAGCGACGGAGCTCTTGCGACGGCCGGTGCCGTAGTAGTATTTACCGTTCATTTCTACGCCTTAAAATCAGATTTCCAGCACTTTCGGCTGTTGAGCAGTGTGCGGATGCTCGGAACCGGAGTACACCTTGAGTTTCTTGATCATGGCGTAGCCCAGCGGACCCTTCGGCAGCATGCCTTTTACGGCTTTTTCCAGAACGCGCTCCGGGAACTTGTCTTGCAGTTCGGTGAAGCTGCGCTCGTAGATACCACCCGGGTAGCCGGAGTGACGGTAGTACTTCTTGTCTTGTGCCTTGGCACCGGTAACGCGCAGCTTCTCGACGTTGACCACGACGATGAAATCGCCGGTATCTACGTGCGGGGTGTATTCCGGCTTGTGTTTGCCACGCAGGCGACGGGCGATCTCAGCAGCGAGGCGGCCCAAAACCTTGTCGTTGGCATCGACCACAAACCAGTCGCGTTTAACCTCATGCGGCTTGGCAGAAAAGGTCTTCATGGAACTCTTCCATCGTAATTCTTGAAAGTTACGGATTCTATTACAGCCCCGATCCAGCTGTCAAACCCTTGTGAGACAACAGAAATCCGGCTACCGGGCGGCGATGCTCCCGCGGAGGGAAAAATGCGGTTGGAATGAAGGGTTTGGCGGAGGCGGGGCAAAAAAAAAAGCGCAACATCTAGCTTTGTTGCGCCAAGTTCCACCTAAAGAAGGAGGATGGAGGAGACAACACCAAAACGCACACTTTGCATGCCACGTCCTGATGCAGGTTTCATTATCTGCAGAGACTTGCTTCATTGCAAGGCTTTTTGTGCATCGCACTATAAAACGTGGCTTTTTACGTCACAAACACAAAAACCACTATTAAATCAATGACAAAATCACCACCGCACTGCAAGGCAAACTGGGAGCGGCCTTGTCTCTTATCTCGATTTTTGCCCTTCCAGACGCCAAAACGGGGCCTAAAGGCCCCGTTGCGCTGTCAGACAATCGGCAAACGCTTACAGCTTGATCGCCGCGGCCAGAGCCACTTCCATCATGTCGCGGAAGGTGGTTTGACGCTCTTCGGCGCTGGTGGCCTCGCCGGTGGGGATAATGTCGGACACCGTCAGAATGCCCACCGCGCGCGCGCCGTATTGCGCGGCCACGCTGTAGATGCCGGCCAGCTCCATTTCGATGACCTTGACCTGCATTTTGTCCAGCACTTCCAGCATATTGGGCTGCACGCCGTAGAACAGATCGGCGGAGAACACATTGCCCACCGTCACCGGCTTGCCCTGCTCCGCCGCGGTGTCCACCACGGCGCGCAGCAGGCCGTAATCGGCGATGGCGGCGTAGTCGTGATCGTTGAAGCGCATGCGGTTGACCTTGCTGTCGGTAGACGCGCCCATGGCGACGAAGAGCTCGCGCAATTTGATGTCAGGCGTCACCGCTCCGCAAGAGCCGATGCGGATGATGTTCTTGACGCCGTAGTCCTTGATCAGTTCGGTGGTGTAGATGCTGGCGGACGGAATGCCCATGCCGTGAGCCATCACCGACAGGCGTTTGCCCTGGTAGGTGCCGGTGTAGCCGAACACATTGCGCACCGTGGTTACCAGCTTGGCGTCTTCCAGAAAGGTTTCCGCGATCATCTTCGCGCGCAGCGGATCGCCCGGCATCAGCACGGTTTCGGCAAAATCGCCCGGTTGGGCGTTGATATGTGGGGTCGCCATCGTCTTTAGTCTCCAAATTCAAAAGAGCCTCGGCGCGTTAACGCCGAGGCGTATTGCATTCAGCCGCGTCTCACAGGAAGGACTGGCCGTAATCCATGGGGCTCAGGTCCAGGTGAGCCGCCACGGTCTGGCCGATGTCGGCAAAGGTGGCGCGTTCGCCCAGGGAGCCGGCCGGCACGTTCTTGCCGTAGCACAGCACCGGGATATGTTCGCGGGTATGGTCCGTGCCCTCCCAGGTGGGATCGCAGCCATGGTCCGCGGACAGGATCAGAATATCGTCGTCGCCAAGCGCCGCCATCACCTCAGGCAGACGCGCGTCGAACTCCTCCAGCGCGCGGGCGTAGCCGGCGGTGTCGCGGCGGTGGCCGTAACTGGAGTCGAAGTCGACGAAGTTGGCCATGATGATGGCCGGCCGCTCGCGGTGATCGCGCATCGCGCCCAGGGTGGCGTCCCACAATTGGTCAAAGCCGGTGGCCTTGTGCTTGTGGGTAATGCCGACATGGGCGTAGATGTCGGCGATCTTGCCGATGGACACCACGTCGCCGCCGGCCTTGGCCAGTTTTTCCAGCACAGTAGCCGCCGGCGGCTCCACTGCCAAGTCCTTGCGATTGCCGGTGCGCACAAACTGGCCTTTGCCTTCGCCGACGAAGGGACGGGCGATGACGCGGCCGATATTGTACGGCTCCAGCAGTTCGCGGGTGATCTTGCACAGCTGGTACAAACGCTCCAGGCCGAAGGTTTCTTCATGACAGGCGATCTGAAACACCGAATCCGCCGAGGTGTAGAAGATGGGCTTGCCGCTCTTCATATGCTCCTCGCCGAGCCGATCCAGAATCTCGGTACCGGAGGCGTGACAGTTGCCCAGATAGCCGGGCAGTTCCGCCTTGGCGACGATGGCGTCCAGCAGTTCTTGCGGGAAGCTGTTGTCGTGGTCGCTGAAATAGCCCCAGTCGAACAATACCGGCACGCCGGCGATTTCCCAGTGACCAGAGGGCGTGTCCTTGCCGCTGGACAGCTCGCGCGCGTAGCCGTAGGCCGCCACGGGCTCCGCCGGGTCCATGCCCTCCGGGAAATAGCCGGAGGACAAGCGGCAGGCGTGCCCAAGACCCATGCGGGATAGATTGGGCAGGGTCAGCGCGCCGTTGCGGCCGATGTTGGCGCGGCCGGCGGCCGCCTCCATGGCGATGTGGCCCAGCGTGTTGCTGCCGGCGTCGCCGAACTGCGGGGCGTCGGCGGCGGCGCCGATGCCCAGCGAATCCAGAATGAGAATGATGGCTCGTTTCATATTGCCGCTCCGGGATTACTGCTGGCGAATCTTCTGATAGACCAACGGCAACGCGGAAGGTGCCGCGTCCGCCAGTTGGATCGCCGCCTTGAGGCGGCGCTCCGCGTCGGCGAAGCTGTTTTCGTCTGCCGCGTGAATATAAGCCAGCGGCGCGCCGGCGTCGATGCGCTGCCCCAGCTCGACAAAGCGGGACAGGCCGACTCGGAAATCCAGCTCGTCGCTGGGCAGGCGGCGCCCGCCGCCCAGCGCGCACACCGCCATGCCGATGCCGCGGGTGTCCATGCCGCCGACGAAGCCGGCGCGCTCGGCCAGCACCGGGCGCACGATGGGAGCCGGCGCCATATGGGAATCATAGTTCTCCATGAAGTCGGCCGGGCCGCCCAGCGCGGCCACCATGCGGCCGAAGATCTCGGCGGCGCGGCCGGAATCCAGCGCGGTCTGCAGCTTGTCGCGCGCCTCGGCCTCGTCCTTGGCCAATTTCCCCACCACCAGCATCTCGGCGCACAGCGCCATGGTGACTTCATGCAGCCTCGGATTGCGCTCGTCGCCCTTCAGGTAACGCACCGCCTCGCGGGTTTCTATGCTATTGCCGGCGGTCCAGGCCAGCGGCTGGCTCATTTCGGTGATCAGCGCGCTGGTGGCCACGCCGGCGCCGTTGCCCACCTTGACGATGCGCTCCGCCAGTTCCACGGATTTCTCCATCGTCGGCATGAAAGCGCCGGTGCCTGCCTTCACGTCCATCACCAGGGCGTCCAGGCCGGCGGCCAGTTTTTTGGACAGAATCGACGCGGTGATCATCGCCACCGACTCCACCGTCGCAGTCACGTCGCGCACCGCGTAAACGCGGCGGTCGGCCGGTGCCAGGTCCGAAGTCTGGCCGATGATGGCCACGCCCACTTCCTTGACCACGCGGCGGAACTCGTCCGGGCTGGGGAAAGGATTGTAGCCGGGAATCGCCGACAGCTTGTCCAGCGTGCCGCCGGTATGGCCCAGGCCGCGGCCGGAAATCATGGGCACGAAGCCGCCGCAGGCGGCCACCATCGGCCCCAGCATCAGCGACACCACGTCGCCGACGCCGCCGGTGGAGTGCTTGTCCACCACAGGGCCGGGCAGATTAAGGTCGCTCCACTGCATGCGGCGGCCGGAGTCGCGCATCGCCAACGCCATATGCACGTTTTCTTCCAGGGCCATGCCGTTGAAGTACACCGCCATGGTCAGTGCGGAGATTTGACTATCGGCCACGCTGCCGTCGGTGATGCCGGCGACGAACTGTTGGATATCCTGTTGCGACAACGCCTGGCCGTCGCGTTTCTTGCGAATGATTTCCTGAGGCAAAAACATGGCATTCTCCCTGCCTTGCGCCTGCCGCGGCGCAGCGCGCCGCAAGCAATAAATAATGGCCGGGCCCCAACGCCACGGCCAAGGATTTAAGAACCTGTTTACGATCTGCTGCGCGTAGTGGGGCGCTACACGATGAGCATCCCTTCGAAATGCTCATGCACCACTTGACCATTCCGCTTTCTCAGCCGTTTTCACCTTGTCTCGCTCTTGCTCGCGAGATCGTAAACACGTTCCAAGAGCCACTGACAAAACCGCGTAGAGCACCTGAGGCAAGGCGCGCCGATAAGTCGGTGCAACGCGGCATCAGGGGATTTGTCAGCGGCGATGAAACGGCGAGCGATCAGTAGCCGCTGATCGGCTTGATCTCGCCCCCTTGAATTTCCGCCTGCAAATTGCCCAACAGGCCGGAGGCGCCGAAACGGAAGCGCTCCGCGCTCACCCATTCCGCGCCCAGCAGATGCTCGGCCAGGTCCAGATATTCCACCGCCTCGGCCGCGGTGCGCACGCCGCCGGCCGCCTTGAAGCCGCAAGCGCCGCCGGTTTCGCGGATGGCGGACAACATCACGCCGGCCGCTTCCAGCGTGGCGTTCACCGGCACCTTGCCGGTGGAGGTCTTGATGAAATCGGCGCCGGCCTGGATGGAAATCAGGCTGGCCTCGCGGATCAACGCCTCATCCTTGAGCTCGCCGCTTTCGATGATGACTTTCAAGGTCTTGCCGTCGCAAGCGTCCTTGCAGGCCGCCACCAGTTGCGCCCCCACCTCTCGGTTGCCGGCCATCAGCGCCCGGTAAGGGAATACCACGTCGACCTCGTCCGCGCCGTAGGCGATCGCGGCGCGGGTTTCCGCCACCGCAATGGCGATATCGTCGTCGCCGGCCGGGAAGTTGGTGACGGTGGCTACTTTCACCTCGGGGCAGCCCGCCTCGCGCAGGGTTTTCTTGGCGATGGGCACGAAGCGCGGATAGACGCAAACCGCGGCCACGGTTCCGGCTTCGCTCTTGGCCTTGCGGCACAGCGCGGCGACTTTGTCGTGAGTGTCGTCGTCGTTCAGCGTGGTGAGGTCCATCAGGGACAGAGCGCGGCGCGCCGCGGCGATCAATTCGGACATGGGCTAACAAACCTTTCAATGAGAAACGGCCAGCCGCACTCGCCAGCCGTTCCAAAGCTTCAGCGCCGCCGGTTGGCGGCGGCGCAAAAAAACCATTATGAAAATTTCTTCAAGTCAAAGCAATGCACAGCGTCAGGGAACTTGTGCCAACGCAAACTCGGCCGCGCCTTAGAACGTGTTTACGATCTCGCGAGCTAAGGCGAGACAAGGCGAAAACGGACGAAAAAGCGGAATGTACAAGTTGTACATGAGCATTTTGAGCACGGTTTCAACGCCGTATCGCCGACGCGCAGCAGATCGTAAACAGGTTCTTACAAACGCCGCGCCTCCTGCACCCCGCTCAACTCCATCATTCGCGACAGCACCCGGCTGATGTCCTGCACCTGGCGCACCTCCACGGTGAAGCGCATGCGGGCGCGGGTGTCGCGCGACAGGGTGTTGACGCCGATCAGGTTCAACTTCTCGCGCGACAGCACATCCGACAGGTCGCGCAGCAGGCCGGGGCGGTCCATTGCGATGATTTCAATGTCGATGGGGAACACGCTGCTGCGCTGATCGCCCCATTCCGCGGCGATCAGCCGCTCCGGCGCGGCCACCGACAGCTTCTTCAGAGTCAGGCAATTGGTACGGTGAATGGAAATGCCGCGCCCCTTGGTGACAAAGCCCATCACCCCGTCAGGCGGCGCCGGCTTGCAGCACTTGGCCAGCACCGTCATCAGATTGTCCACGCCCTCGATCAGCACGCCGCCGGCGTCGTGACCGCCTTTACTGGCCTTGACCAGGCTTTCCGGCGCCACGTCCGTCGGCGGTGGAGGCGCGAAGCTGACGATGGCGTTGGACACCACGCGCGTGGTCAGCTCGCCGTGGCCTAGCGCGCCGTACACTTCTTCCAGTTTGTCGTAGCCCAGCTTCTCCGCCAGCGCGCCCAGATTGGGTTGCATATGGCTGTGGCGTGCCAGCTCGCGCTCAAACAGCATCTTGCCGGTTTCGCGCACGGTGTCCGCGTTGAGCAGGCGGATGTGCTGGCGGATCTTGGAAATGGCGCGATGGCTCTTCACCCAGCCGTCGTGCAGCCAGTTCACCGACGGCCCGCCCTCCTTGGCCGTGAGAATTTCCACCCGCTGGCCGTTTTGCAGCGGCGTGGACAGGGGCACGATCTGCCCCTCCACCTTGGCCCCGCGGCAACGGTGACCCAGATTGGTGTGCACCGAATAGGCGAAGTCGATGGGGGTGGCGCCAAAGGGCAAGGCTATCACCCGGCCTTGCGGCGTCAACACATAGATGGTGTCGGCGAACAGCTCGGTCTTGAACGCCTCGGCCAGACCTTCGCGGTCAGACATCTCCTCGCGCCAGTCCAGCAATTGGCGCAGCCAGGAGATTTTCTCCTCGTAGGCGGCGTCGCCCTTGCCGCCCTCCTTATAGCGCCAGTGCGCGGCCACGCCGAACTCGGCGTGCTCGTGCATTTCGAAAGTGCGGATCTGCACCTCCACCGCCTTGTCCTCCGGACCGATCACCGCGGTGTGCAAGCTGCGGTAATTATTGGCCTTGGGGTGGGAGATGTAGTCGTCGAACTCGCCGGGAATCGGCTGCCAGGTCCCGTGAATAATGCCCAGCGCCGTGTAGCAGTCCGGCAGCCGCTCCACCAGAATACGCACCGCGCGGATGTCGTAAAGCTCGCAGAAATCCAGCTTTTTCTTCTTCATCTTTTTCCAGATGGAGAAGATGTGCTTGGGCCGGCCGGCCACCTCCGCCTTCACGCCGGCGTTCTTCAGTTCCGTGCGCAAGGTGTCCAGCAGCCGGTCGATATAATCGATGCGCTCCAGCCGGCGCTCGTCCAATAGTTTGGCGATGCGCTTATAGCTGTCCGGCTCGGTATGACGGAAGCCCAGGTCTTCCAGCTCCCACTTGATCTGCCACACCCCCAGGCGGTTGGCCAAGGGCGCGAACAGGTCCAGCGTTTCCGTGGCGATGCGGCGGCGCACCGTCTCATCGGCCACTTCCGCCAGGTAGTGCATGGTCTGGGTGCGCCAGGCCAGCTTGATCAGCACCACGCGGATGTCCGCCACCATGGCCAGCAGCATCTTGCGCATGGTTTCCGCCTGACGCGCGCGCTCCTCCGGCGTGGAGAGCTTGTCTATGCGCGCCAGCTCGGTGATGCGGCGCACGCCGTTGACCCCCTCCACCAACACCGCCACCGTCGGATTGAAGGTTTCGGAGAGCCAGGCCTGCCAGTCATCGCGGTAATCCGAAGCGGCGAACATCAAGGTGGCGACGATGGCGTCCGGCAACAGATTCAGATCCGCCACGATAGCGGCCGCGGCCACCGCGTGGTTGAACAAATCCTCGCCGGTCTGGGCCATGGTCTTGCCGCAGTACAGGGCGCGCGCCTCGTCAAAGGCGCGGGTGATCATCGCCTGCTCTTCGCCGCTCAGCGAAGAAGACAAGCCCTCCAGCCAGCGCTGCGGATTAGCCGCGTCTGCCAGGGTGTCAGCCATCGAACGAACTACGGAAACCATATCAACCCAGTAACTCAATCAAATCGTGTTTCGACAGCGCCCGGCTACTCGGCCAAGCGCAACAACAACCGGCGCACCGGCGCGGGCACACCGGCGTCCGGCGCTTCCGCCAACGGCAGCCACTGGCCGTTGTCTTCCATCGCCGCGCCGCCGTTCAAGCCATCCAGGCGCGCCGGCAACGGCGTAATGATCAAACGATAATGCGTGAATACATGTTCCAACTCCGGCCAGGCCGGCAACGCGTCGCCCTGCCCCGCGCGCTGCAGCCAGTCCTCGGCCTGCGTCGAGGTCTCGAACTCCGGCAACGACAACAGTCCGCCCCAAATGCCGGAAGGCGGCCGCCGCTGCAGCCACACCTTGTCCTCGTGCGTGGCCAGCAGCATCACCGTATGGCGCGTGGGCACCGCCTTTTTGGGCCGCGGCGTCGGCAGCTCTCCGGTGCGCCCCTCGCGCGCCGCCACGCAGCCGTCCACCATAGGACAGACGGTACAAGCCGGCTTGCCGCGGCTGCACACCGTGGCGCCCAAGTCCATCAAACCTTGAGTGTAGGCGCTCATCAGCGCCTCATCCTGCGGCAACAATGTTTCGGCCAAGCACCACAAGCGCTGCTCCACCGCCTTCTCGCCGGGGAAACCGGCAACGCCGAAACAGCGGGTCAGCACGCGCTTGACGTTGCCGTCTAGAATGGTTTCCCGCCGGCCGAAAGCAAAAGAAGCAATCGCCGCCGCGGTGGAACGCCCCACGCCGGGCAGACGCTCCAGTTGCTGGCGCTCGGCCGGGAAGCTGCCGCCAAACTCAGCCATCACCATCTGCGCCGCCTTGTGCAGATTGCGCGCCCGGCTGTAATAACCCAGGCCGCTCCACAGTGTCAGCACATCCTCCTGCGGCGCGGCGGCCAAAGCCGCCACGTCCGGAAAACGGGCGAGAAAGCGCGGGTAATATTCCAGCACGCTTTTGACCTGGGTCTGCTGCAGCATGATCTCGGACAGCCAAATCCGGTACGGGTCGCTGACTTGCCATGGCAAATCATGGCGTCCATGCATTTTTTGCCAGGCGGTCAGCCGCGCGGCGAATGAGCTGTGCAACATCATTTATCATCTTGAATCGAACCGGATATGGTAGCGGAAACCCTTGCAGTCACCAAGCAGCCTCCGGACAAATAAGTTAAAATCAAAGAATTGCTTAAAAGTCTGCTTACTCAAGGAAGTTCCATGTCCAGTTTCCGTTCCCGCCAGCGTGCCAATATGCGCCGCGATTTCAATAGCCGCGACAATGAGGCCAGTTCGCCGGCAGGCGGAGACAGCCCGGCCGGCAAAAGCCCCGTGATCCAGAAGAAAGCGCCTTCGGCTGACGCCTCGCCGCGCGCGCCCTATTCCGGCCCGCGCCCAGGCAATGCCAAGCCAAACTGGCAGGACCGCGGCGCAGGACAGGGACAAACCCCGCGAGACGGCGGCAAGCGCGGCCCCTACCAAGGACGCGACCAACAAGCCGGGCGCGACAAGCCGTATGGCAACGAACGCCGCCCGCAAGGCCAGCAGCGCTTTGAACGCAACGAAGGCCAAGATAATTTCAAGCAGGACCGCTTCAATAAAGAGCGCGGCAACAACTGGCAACAGCGCAGCTTCGCCCGTGACGGCGAAGAACGCCCGCAAGGCAGCGGCCCCAAGAAACCCTTCCATCACCGAGAAGACCGCGAGCCGCGCGATTACAGCCGCGACCGAGGCCCATCCGGCCGCAAACCGCTGAACGCCACGGCGGACGTGGAACAAGAACGCAAGCCTTACAGCCGCGACCGCGGCCCGTCCGGCCGCAAACCGCTGCATCTGGAACGGGACGGCGAACAAGGCGCGCCGCAAGGCAAGCCCCGCTGGCAACAGCCCGACGGCGAACGCCATGTGGATCAGCCGCGCAAGCCGTTCAATCCGTCCGCCGACCGTGAGCAGCGCTTCCGCCGGGACGACGCCGAACAGGCGCCGCGCAAGCCTTGGCAGGAACGCCAGCACAGCGAGCAGCGCGAAGATGGTCCGCGCAAGCTGTTCGGCAAATCTGCCAAGCACGACAACCACTTCCGCCGTGACGACGCCGAGCAAACACCACGCAAGCCATGGCAGGAACGTCAACATGGCGAGAGCCGCGACGATGCCCCGCGCAAACCGTGGCAAGAGCGCCAGCATAGCGACCGCCGCGACGACGCCCCGCGCAAGCCGTGGCAAGAGCGCCAACACGGCGACCGCGACAACCGTTTCCGCCGAGACGACGCCGAACAAGCGCCCCGCAAGCCGTGGCAGCAAAACGAACCCGCTGAACGCGGCGAGGACGGCCCGCGCAAGCTGTTCGGCAAATCCGCCGAACGCGACAACCGCTTCCGCCGCGACGACAGCGAACAAGCGCCGCGTCAGGACCGGCGGCAAAGCGAGCCGGCCGAACGCAGCGAAGGCGGCCCGCGCAAGCTGTTCAGCAAACCGTCCTATCGCGACAACGACGTCCGCCGCGACGACGCCGAACGCACCCCGCGCCAAAGCTGGCAGCAAGAAGAACGCCCGCGCCACGAGCGTCGCGAAGGCGAAACTCGCCAACAGTTCGGTAAACCCGGTGCCGGCCGCCTGAAGCCGCTGGGCGACCAACACCGCGTGGAAACCCGCGGCGAACACCGCTACGCCGAAGCACCGCGCCATGCGCCTTCCGAACGCCAAGCGCCTAGCCTGACCCAGGTGCGCGACAGCGTGCTGTCCCTGTTCGCCCCCTGCCCGCGCGGCCTGGAAGCCATCCTGGCCGACGAACTGCGCGGCCTGGGCGCGCGCGACATCGCCACCGCCGACGGCGGCGTGGCTTTCGCCGGCGACCGCGATCTACTGATGGCGGCCAACCTGCACAGCCGCACCGCCAGCCGCGTGCTGCTGCAACTGGCCCAAGGCGGCTACCGCAACGAGCAAGACATCTACCGCCTGGCGATGAACGTGGACTGGCCGCGCTGGTTCGACGTGTCCAACAGCATCAAGCTGAAGACCGACGCCATCCGCTGCCACTTCAAGAGCCTGGATTTCATCTCGCTGAAGGTGAAGGACGCGATCTGCGACCGCTTCCGCCAGGCGCAGCTGGGCCGGCCCAATGTCGACACCCGTCACCCGGACGTGCGCATCCATGTTTTCCTGACTGAAGACAGCGCCACCATCTACCTGGACACCAGCGGCGAACCGCTGTTCAAGCGCGGCTGGCGCCAGGAAACCGGCGACGCGCCGCTGCGTGAAAACCTGGCCGCCGGCATCCTGATGCTGACCGGCTACAACGGCAGCCAGCCGCTGCTGGACCCGATGTGCGGCAGCGGCACCTTCCTGGTGGAAGCCGCCGACATCGCGCTGAACCGCGCGCCGGGCCGCCAACGCAAATTCGCCTTCCAGAAACTGCGCGGCTTCGATTCCGCCAGCTGGGAAAAACTGCTGCTGGACGCCCTGCACGCCGAAAAGCCGCTGACCAAGCTGACGATCAACGGCTCCGACCGCGATCAGGCCATCATCAACGTCGCCAAGGACAACCTGGAGCGCGCCGGCCTCTCCGGCCTGGTGGAACTGAAGGCGATGGATGTGCTGGACGCTCGCCCCAACGGCGAAAACGGCATCCTGGTGGCCAACCCGCCCTACGGCGTGCGCATGGACGAACTGGACCAGCTGGCTGAATGGTATCCGCAACTGGGCGACTGGCTGAAGGCACACTTTGCCGGCTGGCACGCCAACCTGTTCAGCGGCGACCTGCGTCTGGCCAAACTGATCCACCTGTCGCCCAAGCGCCGCACCCCGTTGTACAACGGCTCGCTGCAATGCCGGTTGTTCGTCATCAATATGGTGGAAGGCAGCGCCCGCAAGGAAAAACCGGGCGAGCAGGCTGAAGCCATCGAGCAGGACGATCACGCCGCGGAATAACTCCGCGCGCGGACAGCAAAACGGCGAGCCATGGCTCGCCGTTTTTATGATGTATTGCTCCAGAATATAAGGTGCGGTCTTCAGGCCGTTTTGAGGCTCATGGCCTCAACCCGCTCCTCAATCGCCGCCTCCGCCGATTCGTTTAAACTTTCAGCGATCCCCCGAGCCGCCCTGGCCCGCGCCTCGGTTCCGGAGGCCCGGCTATGAATCCCTTCCCCAGCCTCATTGAACTAGACCGCCTGATCCAGCAGCCGCACGCGCAGAGCCTGCCACAAGACGCACTGCGCATCCTCGAACCCAGGCTAAAGCGGCTGGCGCATTGCTGCCAATCCATCCACGATATCTGTCACGCCACCTCGCTGAAGCTAGGTCCGATCCGCAACGCGCTGGCCGAGTTGCTGACGCTGCTGGACTAGTCCGAGATCGGGCATCTGGAGCGCGAGCAGGTATATTGTCTGCTCGAATCCTTTGCCCGGCGCTTGCAACAGGCTTATGAAGCGTTGCAGGAACTGAGCTTAGCCCGCCAACGGCCGCCAGCCGCGCCAGGCGGGCAGACGAGCCGGCAGGCCAAACGAATAAAACCGTCGCAATCCGGACTAACCCATTCGGCATCGCCATGAGATAATCCCGCCCGGACGCGCGCTTAAAAATCCAGAGCCTTACGCACAGGGCCTGCGCGCCATTGATACCACTCAACGCTGCAAGCACACACCATGCAAACCTCTTTCCTGTCCGCCACCATCCTGCTGATCCTGATCACCGATCCGCTGGGCAATATTCCACTGTTCATCGCCGCGCTCAAGCAGGTCAAGCCGGAACGCCGCCGCCGCGTGGTCTACCGCGAATGCCTGATCGCCTTCCTGGTGCTGTCCGCCTTCATGTTCTTTGGCCGCAATTTTCTGGACTTGATGCATCTGACCGATGATTCGATGCGGGTGGCCGGCGGCGTGATTCTGTTCCTGATCGCCATCAAGATGATCTTCCCCGGCGAGGGCAGCGTGTTCGGCGGCGACAAGATGCACGGCGAGCCCTTCATCGTGCCGATCGCCGTGCCGTTGATCGCCGGCCCCTCGGCGATGGCCACCGTGCTGCTGATGTCCACCCGCGAGCCGGAGCGGATGCTGGAATGGCTGGGCGCCTTGACCATCTGCATGCTGGTGACGCTGCTGGTGTTCCTGTTTTCCGGCAAGCTGCAAAAGCTGCTGGGCGAGCAGGCGATCACCGCGCTGGAGCGGTTGATGGGCCTGGTGCTGACCGCGATCTCGATTGAGATGCTATTGGGCGGCGTGGCGTCCTATATCAAACAATTCCACTGAGCTTAGCGCCCATATAGGTCAGCCTAGCGATAATGCTTGCGCAGCGCGTCGACCACGCCGTCGCGCTGCATACTGAGCAGCGTCTTGTTGAGTTTCTGCACGATGCGCTCATCCACCCCCAGGTTGCAGGCGAGGTACATCTGCACCGTGTTGAAGCTGAACAGCAGACGGATGGGCAGCCGGTTGGCGGCGGCGATGTAAGCGCCGCTGAACTCGCCGCTGGCCCAGAAATCGATATGGCCGGCCACCAGCTTCTTGGCATTCAAATCGTCCGCTCTCGCCAGCTCCAGTTTGAAGCCCAAGTCGGCCAGATACTGCGACGTGCCCGAACCTTTGTAGCTGCCTATGGTGTAGCCGCGCGCGTCCTCCAGCGTGGCCACCCCCGTGGGGCTGTGGGGGCCGGCGAACAGACTCCAGGAATTGCTGACCAGCGGCCCCACCCATTTGAACTGCCCCTCCCGGCTCGCCGTGCGCGAGGTCGAGTAAACGCAGCTATTGCTCTCCTGCTGCGCGATGGCGTAGGCGCGCAGCCAGGGCAGCAGTTCCATGCTGTACGGAATGCCGGCGCGCTGGAACAGTTCGCGCAGGATGTCGGTGGACAGGCCGCCGATCTTGCCCTCCTCCAGCGCGATGTTGAACGGCGGGTAGTCCTCGGTCAGCAAGCGGAGGCGAGGCGAGGCCGATTCCGCCATGACGCAGGCAGAGAGCGCGCCCAACAACAGGGCTAGGTAGACAAATGCGAGCTTCATGGCGACAAGCCTCCCGCTGGATTCTGACGATGCATCTTCCAAGCATAGAAGCTGACGGCTTGGATGGAGCCTTGCCTCCACCAAAACGACGCGGCCATGCCAACGCGCAGGCGTGATTTGGTTCGTGTTGGGGATATCCCGCATAGGGATATCGGCAATTCGTCGCCGCCCCTCCTCTTGCTAGCATCCGCAGTCATGGGCCATCAAGAGCCCGCTTTTGATTGCATAACAACTTCGGCCCCCCGCGCCGGAGTCAGACAACGCTACAGGGACCGCGATGCGAACCAAAACCCCTCTTTACCAGCGCCTCTATTTCCAGGTGCTGCTGGCCATTTTCCTCGGCGTGATGCTCGGCGCCTTCGTTCCCGACCTGGGCGCGAAGATGAAGCCGCTGGGCGACGCCTTCATCAAACTGATCAAGATGATGATCGCCCCCATCATCTTCGCCACAGTGGTGGTGGGCATCGCCAAGATGGGCGACATGAAGGAAGTGGGCCGCGTGGGCGTGAAAGCGCTGTTCTACTTTGAAGCCGTCACCACACTGGCGCTAGTGATCGGCCTGGTGGTGGTGAATGTGCTCAAGCCCGGCGCCGGCCTCAATGTGGACCCCAGCACGCTGGACGCGCACTCGGTGGCCAAGTACGCGGCCAACGCCAAGGAAATGAGCAGCATTGATTTCCTGATGCACATCATCCCGGATACGGTGGTGGGCGCGTTCGCCAATGGCGAAATCCTGCAGGTGCTGACCTTCTCGGTGCTGCTGGGCCTGGCGCTGACCAAGATGGGCGACAACGGCAAGACCATCGTCCACATCCTGGACGAGTTTTCCCACGCTCTGTTCGGCGTGATCAATATGCTGATGAAGCTGGCCCCCATCGGCGCCTTCGGCGCGATGGCCTTCACCATCGGCAAGTACGGCGTGGGTTCGCTCAAGCAGTTGGGCTTCCTGATGCTCTGTGTCTATCTCACCTGTTTCGCCTTCGTCTTCGTTGTGCTGGGCACCATCGCCAAACTCAACGGCTTCAGCCTGTGGCGCTTCCTGGTCTACATCAAGGAAGAACTGCTGCTGGTGCTGGGCACGTCTTCGTCGGAATCCGCGCTGCCGGGCATCATGAAGAAGCTGGAGAACCTGGGCTGCTCCAAACCGGTGGTGGGCATGGTGATTCCCACCGGCTACTCCTTCAATCTGGACGGCACCTCCATCTATCTGACCATGGCCGCCATCTTCATCGCCCAGGCCACCAATGTGGACCTGACGCTGGCGGAGGAGCTGGGCCTGCTGGGCGTGCTGCTGCTCACGTCCAAGGGCGCGGCCGCGGTGACCGGCGGCGGCTTCATCACCCTGGCCGCCACGCTGGCCACGCTGGGCGGCAAGCTGCCGGTGTCCGGCCTGGCGCTGCTGATCGGCATAGACCGCTTCATGTCCGAAGCCCGCGCCATCACCAATTTGATAGGCAATGGCGTGGCCACCATCGTGGTGGCGCGCTGGGAGAAGGCGCTGGACGAAGAACGCATGCGCCGCGTGCTGGCGGGCGAGCCGGTTCTGCCGGAGGAGCCGGCCGCCGCGCCGCTGCCCGCTCAGCTGGCCACCGCGAAAGCCGCCCAATCCTGAACTTTTGTTTTCCCAGCCCTTACAGCCTGCGTCCACGCGGGCTTTTTTTATGCTCATAGCAAAACGGCGGCTTGATTTTGCCGTCATGTGGTCCACGATAGAAGAATGGGCATAGGGAGACGAGAATGAGCGACTTCATGTTGCAATACGGCGATGAGTTGTTGCCGGTGGAGGGGGACTTCCCTGAAGTGGGCGCTTATCTACCCAGCTTCATGCTGGTGGGCGACGGCAAGCAGGACGTGTCGCTGGAAGGCTTGGGCGGCGTGCCCAAGCTGATTCTGACCTTGCTCTCGCTGGATGAATACGAGCATGGCGGCCAATATCTGCTGCAGGAGACGCGGCGCTTTCTGGAGCGCTGGCCGCAAATCAGCCTGGTGGTGATCACGGTGGATTCGCCGTCCTCTCTGGCCCGCGCCCGGCGCGAGCACGGCTTGCCCCACGTTACCCTGCTGTCCACGCTGCGCGGCCGCGATTTCCACAAACATTACGGGGTGTTGATCCGCGAATATCCGCTTAGCGGCTACACCGCGCCCGCTCTGCTGCTGGCCGACGGCAGCAACATCATTCATTACGCCGAGCGGCTGCGCAACACCCAGGATCTGTTCGACTTCGAAAGGATCAACCACTTGCTGCGCGAAGCCGAGGAACAGGCGCTGGAGGCGCAACAAGAATTGGAGCACGAGGAGCAGTTGAAGGACGAAGGCCCGTCACAGTAAGCCCCCAATAACAACACGGGCCCGGCCTGCTCATGCAGCGCCGGGCCCGTCGCATTGGCCAGGGGAAAGCGGCTTACGGCAAAACTTCCACCAGCTTGGCGTCCACCTTGGTCGAAGTCAGTTCCTTGTCCACTTCGCCGACGATGCGCAGCTTGCTGTTCTGGTCGAACTTTTTCGCCGGCAGGCGTTTCTGGCTTATCTTCACCGTCATCGAACCGGTGGCGTCGCGAAATTCATAACGCTTGTGGTCGATCTGGCGCACGATCTTGCCTTCCAGGGTAACCGGAGTGTCGTCGGCGGCTTTCTGCGCGGCGGCTACGGTAGTGACCGCGGCCGGCACGCCGGGGCCGGCGAATTCCGCCTGAGCGGCGAACGGCAGGGACAAGGCGGCGGCAGTGAGCAGAACGGTGATGGTTTTCATGTTGTGGCTCCTTAAGTGTTGGTTGACGGTGCCATTAAAACAGCGCCGGCTTAACGCAAACTTAAGCGTTCGCCCGGGCCCCCAACAAGCGGCGCGAAGAGTCCAGATCGGCCGCATAGCCATGCTGAGCATAGCTCGCCTGCTGACGGTAATGCGCTTGTTCGCTGGCGATTCGCTTGTCCACGCCCTTGAGCGCAAGCTGCAACTCCGCGTTCAATCTTAAGTCTTTATGCCCGAAGCTGGCCGGCAGCGGTTTGATCTCCGCGGCGATGGCATCGCGCAAAGCGCCCAAGTCCGCGTAGCTGCCGCGCTCCACGGCCTGGTTTGAGCAAGCCTTTAATACTTTGGCCAGCGCGCTGGCCTCCTTCGCCTGGGGCGCGTTCAGATAGCGCGGGATCAAGATATCCAGTGTCTGATGGGAAACCGGGAGAAATGGGAGTCGCATGGGTGCATCCTGATAAAGGTGATGAGTCGAATCGTTGATGCCGCCCAGCATATGCATCCGTTCCCGCGCCAGCTTGCAAGAAACGCCGGACAAAACAAAACCGCCCGGCAAGCGGGCGGTTTGAAAGCGGTGAAACAGGGATTAGCTGTTCAGTTCACGCGCCAGGTACAGCCAGGTCTCCACCACGGTGTCCGGGTTCAGGGACACGGTTTCGATGCCCTCTTCCACCAGCCACTTGGCGAAGTCCGGATGGTCGGACGGGCCTTGACCGCAAATGCCGATGTACTTTCCTTGCTTGCGGCAAGCCTGGATCGCCATGTGCAACATGGCTTTGACCGCTTCGTTGCGCTCATCGAAGGTGGAAGCGATCGGGCCGCCGGAGTCTCGGTCCACGCCCAGCGTCAGCTGGGTCATGTCGTTGGAGCCGATGGAGAAACCGTCGAAGTGCTGCAGGAACTTGTCCGCCAGCACGGCGTTGGTCGGCAGCTCACACATCATGATCAGGCGCAGGCCGTTTTCGCCGCGCTTGAGGCCGTTGGCCGCCAGGATCTCCACCACTTGCTCGGCTTCGAACAAGGTGCGCACAAAGGGAATCATCACTTCCACATTGGTCAGACCCATCACGTCGCGCACTTTCTTGATGGCGCGGCATTCCAGTTCAAAGCAATCGCGGAAGGATTCGGCCACGTAGCGCGCGGCGCCGCGGAAACCAATCATCGGGTTTTCTTCGTGCGGCTCGTACAGTTGACCGCCGATCAGGTTGGCGTACTCGTTCGACTTGAAGTCGGACATGCGCACGATGACCTTTTTCGGATAGAAGGCGGCGGCCAGAGTGGACACGCCTTCGGCGATCTTGTCGACGTAGAAGTCCACCGGGCTGGCGTAGCCGGCGATGCGGTCGCTGATGGTGGCTTTCAGATCCGCCGGCAGCTTATCGAACTCCAACAGCGCTTTCGGGTGGATGCCAATCTGACGGTTGATCACGAACTCCATGCGCGCCAGGCCCACGCCTTCGTTCGGCAGCTGCGCGAAGTCGAAAGCCAGTTCCGGGTTGCCGACGTTCATCATGATCTTGACCGGGGCCTTGGGCATCTTGTCCAGTTCCAGGTCGATCACTTCCACGTCCAGCAGGCCGTCATAGATGTTGCCGGTGTCGCCTTCGGCGCAGGAAACAGTGACCTGCATGCCTTCGGACAACACCTGGGTGGCGTCGCCGCAGCCCACCACGGCCGGGATGCCCAGCTCGCGCGCGATGATGGCCGCGTGGCAGGTACGGCCGCCGCGGTTGGTGACGATGGCGGCGGCGCGTTTCATCACCGGCTCCCAATCCGGATCGGTCATGTCGGTGACCAGCACGTCACCCGGCTTGACGCGGTCCATCTCGGACGCGTCCTTGATGGTGCGCACCACGCCCTGGCCGATCTTCTGGCCGATGGCGCGGCCTTCGCACAGCACTTGCGATTTGCTGTTCAGGCGATAGCGGCGCAAGGTGTCCTTGCGGTCTTCCTGCGACTTCACCGTTTCCGGGCGGGCCTGCAGGATGTAGAGCTTGCCGTCGTGGCCGTCGCGGCCCCACTCGATGTCCATCGGACGACCGTAGTGTTTCTCGATGATCAACGCGTATTCGGCCAGTTCGGCCACTTCGGCGTCGCTGATGGAGAATTGCTGACGCTCCGCCGGGGACACGTCCACGGTCTTCACCGAGCGGCCGGCTTGCGAGGCGTCGGTGAACTCCATCTTGATCAGCTTGGAGCCCATGGTTTTGCGCAGCACCGCCGGACGGCCGGCTTTCAGCGTCGGCTTGTGCACGTAGAACTCGTCAGGGTTCACCGCGCCTTGCACCACGGTTTCGCCCAGGCCGTAAGACGCGGTGATGAACACGACGTCTTCAAAACCGGATTCGGTGTCGATGGTGAACATCACGCCGGCCGCGCCACAGTCGGAACGCACCATGCGCTGCACGCCGGCGGACAGAGCCACTACGTCGTGCTCAAAGCCTTTGTGCACGCGGTAGGAAATGGCGCGGTCGTTGTAGAGGGAGGCGAAAACGTGTTTCATCGCATCCTTGACATTGTCAAGGCCGCGGATATTCAGGAAGGTTTCTTGCTGGCCTGCGAACGAGGCGTCGGGGAGGTCTTCGGCAGTGGCAGAGGAGCGGACGGCAACGGAAATATCGGCACCGCCGGCATCGGCCACCATCTTATCCCAGGCCTCTTTGATATCGGCGTCAAGCTTGGCGGGGAACGGGGTATCGATGATCCATTGCCGGATTTCCTTGCCGATTCGGGCCAGTTCGCTGACATCGTCGATGTCCAGATTGGCCAGTGCGGCGCTGATCTTGTCGGCCAGACCGTTGTGCTGCAAAAAATCCCGGTAAGCCTGCGCCGTGGTGGCAAAGCCGCCTGGGACGCGAACCCCGGAGCCGGCCAATTGGCTGATCATTTCACCAAGGGAGGCGT
Source organism: Chromobacterium sp. W521 (assembly GCF_052805975.1). Taxonomy (NCBI): domain Bacteria; kingdom Pseudomonadati; phylum Pseudomonadota; class Betaproteobacteria; order Neisseriales; family Chromobacteriaceae; genus Chromobacterium; species Chromobacterium sp. W521. The sequence goes on along the minus strand of NZ_JBRBAF010000004.1, from coordinate 39,332 downwards.
TCTTGCCGCCTACCTGCTCCACATCGGTCATGCGCAGTTTCTCGAACCAGATGACGTAGTTCTCAGCCATCACTTCACTTCCTGTGTTGGATTGGGACGATAGGGCCGCATTCTAGCCGAATTACGTGCCAGATGCGTAGCGTCTTTTGCAGCGCAACACGGGTTTTCGGCGGAACGAGGACAAGCATTGCAACAGAATCAATAAGTTGACAGACATTCCTGATGAAAATGATTGTCAAAACCGTGTAATTTACGCACTACACGGCTAAGCGGCGCTCCTAGCGGGTTTCGTCGCGGCCTTTCAGAGTATAGAATCCTTTGAACCCCGGGCGCGCCGCAAAGCGCGGCAGGCGCGGTTCCGGCCTTGTTCACTCGCAATACAGGTGTTTGCATGCCCCACCATCTCCGCTCCGCCTTCTTCGTTTCCGATCGCACCGGCATCACCGCCGAATCGCTGGGCCACACGCTGCTGACCCAGTTCGACACTGTGGAATTCAAGCGCGAGACCATTCCCTTTGTCGATACCGTGGAAAAGGCCGAAGCGCTGGCGGAGGTTATCCGCCAAGTGTCGGAAACGGATCACCTGAAGCCGCTGGTGTTCACCAGCATCATCAACCCGGACGTGCGCAGCGCGCTGCAGGTTGAGAACGCGGTGATGATAGATTTCTTCGACACCTTCATTGGCCAGCTGGAACAGGAAATCGGCCAGCGCGCCTCGCTGAGCGTGGGCAAGGCCCACGGCATGGTCAACGAGGAGAAGTACGATCACCGCATCGAAGCGGTCAACTTTTCGCTGAACCACGACGACGGCGTCAAACTGAAGGACTTGCATGAAGCGGACGTGATCCTGGTGGGCGTATCCCGCTCCGGCAAGACCCCGACCTGCCTGTATCTGGCGCTGCAATACGGCATCCGCGCCGCCAACTACCCGCTGACGCCGGAAGACCTGGGAAGCCCGACGCTGCCCAAGTTGCTGCTGCCGTTCAAGGACAAGATCTTCGGCCTGACCATCGACCCGGCGCGGCTGCACCATATCCGCTCCGAGCGCCGGCCGGACTCCAAATACGCCAGCATGGACAACTGCCGACGCGAGGTGAACGAGGCCGAGTCGATGTTCCGCCATCACGGCGTCCCCTTCATCAGCACCACTCACAAGTCCATTGAGGAAATCGCCTCCACCATCATGCACAAGGCGGCGCTGGGCCGGCGTTTCTAAGAACCCGTTCAAAATCTGCTGCGCTTCGGCGATACGGCGTTGAAAACATCCTAGAAATGCTCATGCACCACTTGACCATTCCGCTTGTTGGCTCGTTTTCGCCTTGTCTCGCCCTAGCTCGCGAGACTTTGAACAGGTTCTAAGACCCGCTAACAAAACTCCTGATCCTGCGTTGCGCCTCCTTGTCGTACCACTTGTACTGCCTGCGTCGGCGCGCCTTGGCTCAGGTTCTCTGCGAGGTTTTGTTAGCGGCTCTAAGCCTTGCCCGTATCCCATTGGAACCGGCCGGCGTCGCCCGGCCGTTTTCATGCCCACCGCCTAAGAAGCCCAACAACAATATCCATATAGCACTTTGTTTATTATCACTTTTTTACAATTTTGCCCGGAACATATAGCAAGCAGGCGCTCTCAAACAAGCATCTTGATCCCTTGAACCGGGCCCCCCGATGCATATCCTCTCCATCACCGCGCAACTCAAGGCCGCCGCCTCGCCGTTGAGACAAGTGAGCGCGATCGCCGCCAAGACTGACAGCCGCGCCGCCGCCAGCGACCCGCGCAAGGAAATGGCGGAGTTCGTCGCTCCTCACCCGCAATCCTCCACGACCAACAGGGATGCCGCTTCCCACGGTGAGTCTTTCGAACGGCTGTTGCGCCAAGCTCAGAGCGCGGCCCGAAACAAGAATGTTTCGCCCTATTCCGAAGACCTCATGCCGCCGGCCGGCAGCCTGCTGCATGTCCTGGCCTGAAAAGACGCTTGACGCTGCTTTGCTCGCCGTGCTCTGATAAAGCCCATGAACTACGCAACCGCATTCGCATCCTTTTTTTGGTGGTGGCGCCTGAACTAAGGCGGCACCGGCGTTTGCACACCCAAAACCCGGAAGCTGCCGATACGGCGGCATAGGGTTTCCAGCAGTACCTCTCCTCCCCCGGATCGGCAGTTTCCAGCAAGCTCACTGGAGACCAATATGAATCTGGACAACATCACAGCCAAAGACATCATCCTCACCGGCGACCGCACCACCGGACAACTGCATCTGGGCCACTACGTCGGCTCGCTGCGCAACCGCGTGATTTTGCAAGACCGTTGCCGTCAGTTCCTGCTGCTCGCCGACGCCCAGGCGCTGACCGACAATATGGGCAACTATCTGAAGGTACGCGACAATGTGCTGCAGGTGGCGCTGGATTACCTGGCGGTGGGCATAGACCCGGAAAAAAGCACCATCTTCATCCAGAGCCTGGTGCCGGAGCTGACCGAGCTGTCTTCCTACTATCTCAACCTGGTCACCGTGGCGCGGCTGGAGCGCAACCCCACCATCAAGGACGAGATCAAGCAGCGCGGCTACGAGCGCGACATCCCCGCCGGCTTCCTCACCTACCCGGCCGCCCAGGCCGCGGACATCACCGCCTTCAAGGCCAGCATCGTGCCGGTGGGCGAAGACCAGATTCCCATGATCGAGCAGACCAATGAGATCGTGCGCCGCTTCAACGCCAGCGTAGATCAAACGGTGCTGGTGGAAGCGCGCGCGGTGGTGCCGGAACACGGCTCCCGCCTGCCCGGCATCGACGGCAAGGCCAAGATGTCCAAATCCCTGGGCAACACCATTACTTTGTCGGCCACGCCTGACGAGATCCGCCAGGCGGTGAAGATGATGTACACCGACCCCAATCACCTGCGCGTCGCCGACCCGGGCCAGGTGGAAGGCAATGTGGTGTTCACCTATCTGGACGTATTCCATTCCGACCCCGCGCAAGTGGCGGAATGGAAGGATCATTACCGCCGCGGCGGCCTGGGCGACACCGTGATCAAGAAACAGCTGGAGGAATGCCTGCAGGCCTTGCTGGAACCAACCCGCACCCGCCGCGAACAGTACGCGCGCGATCCGGCCGCGGTGATGGAAATGCTGAAGACCGGCACCCAGCGCGCACGCGCGGTGGCGGCCGCCACGCTGGCCGAGGTTAAGGCGGCGATGGGCTTGAACTACTACTGAGAACCTGTTCATCGTCTGCCGCGCTTCAGCGATACGGCGTTGGGAACGACTCCGGCATGCCCATGCGCCACACAGCAGCCTCCGCCTTGTCTCGCCCTAGCTTGTTAGGCTATGAAACCGATTCCGAAAGGCTTTTTAATGGAACAGATCTACCAATGCCAAAACCTGGATGAGGTGCGGGGCCAGATCGACCACATCGACCGCGCTCTGGTGTCGCTAATCGCCGAGCGCGGCCTTTATGTGCGTCAGGCGGCGGCGTTCAAGCACAGCCGGGACGAAGTGGAAGGCGGCAAACGCGTCGATCAGGTGATGCGTCGCGTCGAGCGTCTGGCCGGCGAACTGGGGGCCGACGCGGCGCTGACCGCGGCGGTCTACCGCACGATGATAGAGTACTTCGTCGCCGATGAAATGGCGGCTTTCCGCGCCAAAGCGGCTGGCGATTGAGGCGAAGGCCGGCTTTCCCTACAATCGCTTCCATCCGCTGACCGTCGGCCGCCCTTCCCGGCCGGCGTCTTTCCCGCGGCTGGAGAACACGAATGAACAAGATAGCCCTGTTGCTGCTCGCCTGCCTGGCCGCGCCCGTGATGGCCGAAGAGGTGGGCGAGGTGTCCACCACCTTCAAACTGCTCAGCCCCAACGACAAGGTAGTGGTGGAAGCTTTTGACGACCCGGCGGTGCAAGGTGTGGCCTGCTATATCTCCCGCGCCAAGACCGGCGGCTACAAGGGCGCGCTGGGGCTGGCCAAGGACCCGTCGCGCTTCTCCGTGGCCTGCCGCCAAGTGGGCGCGATCAAGTTTTCGCGGCCGCTGCCCAAGCAGGAGCAGGTGTTCAAGGAAGGCGCGTCCTTCATCTTCAAGCATGTGCGCGTGGTGCGCATCGTCGACGCCAAGCGCAATACGCTGACCTACCTCAGTTACTCCGACAAGCTGATAGACGGCAGTCCGGACAACGCGCTGACCGCGGTGGCGGTGCTGGATCAGAAAATCCCGCTACAGCCCTGAAATAAAAGCGATTGATTATTAACGATTTCTTGACATGACGGGCATCAGCTAAACGGCAGCTCGACGCGCAGGCCGTCATAGCCCACCTCCACGCCGGGCGGACATTCGGCGCTGAGCGCGGCGAACTCCAGCCGATGGGTCATGTGGATCAGCACCGTGCGTGCAGCTCCGATGCGCTTGGCCCAGGCGAAGGATTGGCTCACACCCAGGTGGGACGGATAGGGGTCGTGGTTCAGGCAATCCAGGAACAAGACTTTCAGTCCTTGCAGCAAGGGCAGGCTGCTGTCCGGGATGTCCGACACGTCGGTCAACCAGGCCATGTCGCCGACGCGCCAGCCGAGGCAAGGCCAGGAGCCGTGTTCCAGCGGCACCGGCGTCAGCGTGACGCCGCCGCAGTCCACCGGCCCGTCCACTTGCTGTGGCAACAGCACCGGCTTGTCCCACATCTTGGACGGCGGCAGCAAGGCGTAGTCGAAACGACGCTTGATGTTGTCCAGGGTGAAGGCGTTGCCGTAGAGCGTGATCGGCCCCTTTTTCACATAACAAAAAGCGCGCAGATCGTCGATGCCGTTCAGGTGGTCGGCGTGCGGATGGGTATACAACACCGCGTCCACCCGGCTCAGCCCCTCGCGCAGCGCCTGCTGCCGCAGGTCCGGCCCGGTGTCGATCAACAGCCCCTGGCCGGCCACCTTAATGTAGGCGCTGGCGCGGGTGCGGCGATTGCGGGGATCCGGCGAGCGGCAGGTAGCGCAATCGCAGCCTATAGCCGGCGTGCCGGAACTGGAGCCGCAGCCCAGGATGGTGACTTCAAGCGAGCCCAATGACGTTTTCCAAGTAACAAGACATCAGCGGCAGCGCTCCGGGCGTTCCGCCTTCTCGCGCACCCAGCCGCCGTCGCAACGGACATTCCCGTCCGCGTCTTGCTGGCAGCTGCCGCGCGGCTGCTTGGCGCAATACGGATTGCCGTCCCGCGACAACAGACAGGCGCCGGGGCCGGCGTAGGTGACGCCATTGGCGCGCACCACCCCGCCGCCCGGATACGGCGAGCACAATACGTTGCCGAATTCATCAATCGCGCATTCGCCCTTGCCGCACATCGCCTGTCCGCGCTGCACCAGAGCGATGCCGCCGTCTTCGGAACAATAGCTGCGGCCGTTCAGATTGACGCAATTGGCCCAAGCCTGGGCCGACAACAGGACGGCCAGCAAGGCCAGCCCGGACAGCAAGATTCGCTTCATGCGCTTTCTCCGCTTCAACGACCGGCCTTGGAGAAGAGCCGGAAAAAATTATCGCTGGTGACGCGCGCCACCTCTTCCAGATCGATGCCGCGCAGTTCCGCGATATGCGCGGCCACATGGCGGACGTAGGCCGGTTCATTGACCTTGCCGCGATACGGCACCGGCGCCAGATAGGGCGAGTCGGTTTCGATCAACATCCGTTCCATCGGCACTTTCTGAGCCACCTCCTTGACCTGCGCCGCATTCTTGAAAGTCACCACGCCAGAGAAGGAAATGTAGAAGCCCAGCTCCAGCGCCGCCTGCGCCACCTCCCAGGTTTCGGTGAAGCAATGCATCACGCCGCCGCACACTTCAGCGTTCTCTTCACGCATCAGGCGGATAGTGTCCTCGGCGGATTCGCGGGTATGAATCACCAGCGGCAGGCCCACGCGCTTGGCGGCTCGGATATGAGTGCGGAAGCGTTGATGCTGCCAGTCCAGATCGCCCTTGCACCAGTGGTAGTCAAGGCCGGTTTCGCCGATGCCCACCACTCGCGGATGCGCGGCCAGCGCCACCAGCTCGTCCTCGCTGTATTCTTCCGCCTCCTGATCATCCGGATGCACGCCCACGGTGGCGTACAAATTGCCGTGGCTTTCCGCCAGCGCCAGCACTTGCGGATATTTGGGACGGCTGACGCCGATCACCAGCGCATGGCTCACCTGGTTGGCCTGCATATTGGCCAGCACTTCCGGCATGCGCGCGGCGAGGTCGGGAAAATTGATGTGGCAGTGGGAATCGATAAACATAGTTGCGTCAATCAGACTGCGGCGCGCGGATGCGCGTCGCGAAAACAATCACATGGTATGGGTGGGCCGGCTGGAGTTGAGCACACCGCTGAGCAGGGCCTCGATCTTGTCCTTGGCCTGCTTGCCGGTATCTCCAGCGACGAATTCGACGCCGACGCCCTGCACCCGGCTGTTGTTGGCGCCGGCCGGCGTCAGCCATACCACCTTGGCCTGCACCGCGATGCGCTGCGGGTCGTCCATCAAGGTCAGCAGCAAGAAGACTTCCTCGCCCAGCTTCATTTCCTTGTTGGTGGGAATGAAAATGCCGCCGTGGCGCACAAAGGGCATGTAAGCGGCGAACAGCGCGCTGCGCTCCTTGATGTGCAGGGACAGCACCCCGGGACGGTTGGGGTTGAGGTCCGGGCGAGTGGCGGAAGTGTCCATACTTGCTAACCCTCAGTGTCAGGCGGCCTTGCCGCTGGCGAATATCTTGAGATAGTCCATCAGCACCGCCTCCAATTGCAAGCGCGTGTTCAGCGTATGCTGGCCAAACGGCGCCAGTTGGTTGAGCGTTTGCTGACACGCCATCAATTGCGCGATGTCGGCGCGCGCCGACAGCTGCTGCAAGGCGCGCTCCTGATCTGGATAATAGCGGAGCAAACCGGCCAGTCTCAAACTCGCTAGATCATGCAGCCATTTCATCAGCCAGCCGATGGGCAGCAACAGCGGCAGTTTCTGTTTATCCACCGCCTCCGCCAGCTGCAGCACATTGGCGAAGCTGGGTTGGGCCAGTCCTTGAACAAACTGGCCACGCAGCTTGGCCAGCGCCGGATCGTGGTCGAACAGCGGCGCGCCGCCATTGTGGGCCAGCTCCAGTTCGGCGTCGGCCACGCCTTGCTCGCGCAGCCAGGCCAGCGCTTGCGCCTGGTCCGGCCGCGTCAGCGGAAATTGGCGGCAGCGGCTGCGTATTGTGGGCAGCAGGCGCTGGGGCGCATGCGCCACCAGCAGAAACAAGACCTCCGCCGGCGGTTCTTCCAGAATTTTGAGCAAGGCGTTGGCAGCGGCCGGATTCAGGCTTTCCGCCGGTTCCACCAGCACGATGCGCCGGCCGGCGCGATGCGCGCTCAGATGAGCGAAGTCGATCACCTCGCGCACCGCCTCGATTTTGATCACCGGCAGCTTGCGGCTGACCTTCTTGCCCTCCGCGCCCTCCTTGCCTTCTTCGTCCTCATCGCCCAGCGGCGACAAGCGGCGGAAGTCCGGATGAGTGCCGTGCAGATACCAACGACAGGCTTCGCATTCGCCGCAAGGACGGTGGCCGGCTTGGGGGCGTTCGCATAGCAAGGACTGGGCCAGATGTTCGGCGAACTCCAGTTTGCCGATGCCCGCCGCGCCGGTGAACAACCAGGCGTTGGGCAGGCGGTCGCGCTCGGCGTTCAGCCGCGCCCAGTCGCCTTGTTGCCAGGGCAGCAGCATCACGCGGCCTCCAGCAGTTGTTGCAAGCAGGCCGCGATATCCACCTGGATCTCGGCGATGGAACGGCTGGCATCCAGCACCGCGAAACGCGGCTGGCCGGCGGCGCGCCGCAGATAAGCTTCCCGCACGCGCACGTGGAAATCGGCTTTTTCCTGCTCAAAGCGATCCAGCTGCCGGGTCTTGGACATGCGCTCGGCCGCCACCTCCAGCGGCAAGTCGAACAGCAAGGTCAGATCCGGCTGCAAACCGTGCTGCACCCATTGCTCCAGTTCGGCGATGCGCTCGAAGGGCACGCCGCGGCCGCCGCCCTGGAAGGCGAAGGTGGAATCGGTGAAGCGGTCGGACACCAGCCACTGGCCGGCGGCGAGCGCGGGCTCGATCACGCTGTGCAGCAATTGCTGGCGCGAGGCGAACACCAGCAGGGTTTCCGCGTCCAGCGAGGCCTCGGTGTCCACCGCCAACAGCAGTTCGCGGATTTTTTCTCCCAGCGGAGTGCCGCCCGGCTCGCGGGTGAATACGGCGTCGACGCCGTGTTGCGCCAGCCAATCGCGGATAAAGGTCAGATGGGTGCTCTTCCCGGCGCCGTCTATGCCCTCCAGGCTGATGAAGCGGCCGCGTTGCTGCTCTAGCGCCATTACTGTCCTTTCTTCAAGATGTATTTGCGCACCGCCTGGTTGTGTTCGTCCAGCGTCGCGGAAAAATGCGAGGTGCCGTCGCCTCGGGCGACGAAATACAGGGCGTTGGTTGCGGCCGGATTCGCCGCCGCGTCCAGCGCCGCCTTGCCCGGCAAGGCGATGGGCGTCGGCGTCAGCCCGGCGCGGGTATACGTATTGTAAGGCGTGTCGCGGCGCAGATCAGCCTTGCCTATCTTGCCCTGATACAGGCTGCCCATGCCGTAGATCACCGATGGGTCGGTCTGCAGCCGCATGCCCTGCTTCAAACGGTTGACGAACACCCCGGCCACCATTGGACGGTCGGCGTCTTCGCCGGTTTCCTTTTCGATCAGGCTGGCCATGATCAGCAGTTCGTAAGGCGTGCGGTAAGGCAGCTCCGGCTTGCGCGCCGCCCAGGCCGCCTCCAACCGTTGCTGCATGGCGCTGAAAGCCTGCCGGTACAGTTCTGCGTCTTCTATGCCCGGGCTGAACAAATAGGTGCTGGGAAAGAACAGGCCTTCCGGCTTGGCGTCGCCAAAGCCGAGCCGCCGCATGATCTCCTCGTCGCTCCAGTCCTTGGCGGTGTGCTGGATATCCGGGTTGCGGTCTATCGCCTGACGGAACTGACGGAAGGTCCAGCCCTCGATCACCGTCAGGCTGGCCTCGTCAGGGTGGCCATCGGCCAAGCGGTTCAAGATGTCCAGCATCGATGCCTGGCCGTCGAAACGATACAGACCCGCCTTGATCTTGCGGTCCACGCCTTGCAGGCGGGCCAGGGCCACCATCACCTGGCGGCTGCGAACCACTCCCTCCTGTTCCAGCCCGCGCGCCACTTGACTCAGGGTGCGGTTGGGCCCCACGGTCAGCTTGTAACCGGCTTCCGGCAAACCAACCGGAATCAGAACCACCCAGGCCAGCCAGGCACAGCCCAGCGCGAGGCACAGCAACATCAGGCGAAACAGTGTTTTCATCATTTGACGGAAAGAATCAGGCAGCGCAGCGGAACGATCGCGCATGATACCAGACAAGCCGGCCTGACCGACATGTCAGGCCTTCCTCCCGCAATCAAGCAAAGTTTGCGCCAAATCAACTGTCCACCTTTCCATTTTGCATAGTTTTGCTCGCGTTCTATACCTGATTAAATGGACTGCTTAAATGATGCGAGTCTTTTCATGAAGCCATTCTTCAATCTGGGATGCGCATTGGTGGCCTGGACGGCGCTGGCCAGATTGGCGGCAGTCCGGCAGACCGACAGGGATTTATGGCGCCTGCCGATGGCAGCCTTCCGGCAAGGCCGGCATGCGCAGCAATTGACTTACCTGCAATCGCCCACGGCGCTGAACGACTACCACGCGCTGATCGTGGAACCGCTGTTGCTGCTGAACCGGCAACAGGACGGCGGCTGGCAGTTACTGCAAGCCGCGGAACAAGAAATCGTCAACCAGATCCTGCGCCGCCAAGTGGCCGCGCTGTTGCAAGCCTGGCCGATCGCGCTGACCGACGTCGCCACCCCAGGCGTGCTGCGCTTGCGCATCGCGGTGGCGGCGCGCCAGTCTCGGATCGCCCAAGACAGCCAACCGTTGAGCAGCAGTCACGTGGCCCTGCAGCTGCCTTGCATGGCTTCCAATATAGAACCGTATCTGCAACTGGTGTCCTCGGTGTCTCAATTGGAAGACGCGATGGGACGAGGCGTGGTCGCCGGCGGCGTCACCATGCAGTCACAGGCAGAAGCCGAAGCCAGCGACGAGGACGATGGCTGGCGGCAATTGCTGATCCAGGATTGGTCCCCGTTGCTGCGCCAGCAATTGACGCCGACAGCGCGGCACGGCGCGGCCTCGCCTGCGCAATAAACCGCATGAAGATAGTCTGCCTCGTCACAAAGTCGCAACAATATCGATGGAACGCCGCTGGGCGGCCGCAGTCCATCTCCCACGTAATCCCCATTGAGCCCGCACGATGAAACCCTTCTTTAAACTCGCCTGCGCGCTGATGGCTTCCGCCTTGCTGGCCAATATCGGTCACGCCGGGGACAAGCCGGAGAATCTGGTCCTGCTGCCCAGCGAAGCCTTCCACCCCAGCCCGGATCATGCCGGCCAGGTGCTCTACCTGCAGCCCGGCGTTGATCTGAAACGCTATCACGGCATCCTGATCGAACCGCTGATCTTTCTGGGCCGCCAAGCGGACGGCCAATGGCAGGCCACGGCGGCGGATGAGCATAACCGGCTCGACGCCTGCTACCGCAACAGCCTGGCCCGGGCGCTATGCCTCGAGGGGCTGCCGGTGGCCGACGCGGCCGGACCGGGCATCGCCCGGCTGCGCGTGGCGGTGGGCGACATGCTGAGGGAACTGGCCGGACCGGATGCGCGGCGGCCATTGCAGGCCTCACTCAATCTGGCCCGCTTCGCCGACGACATCGACCCCTACCTCGCCCAAGTCTCCACCATAGGCCAGCTGGAGGACTCGGAGTCCGGATTGCTGCTGGCCGGCGGCGTCAACCTGCTGGGAAAAGAATTAAATCCGGACGACGCGCAACCATCCAACGCGGAGTGGCTGCAACAGCGCGTCGACCTTTGGAGCCGCCATCACGCGCGGCAGATGGCCCAACACTTGGCGGCGGCTACACCGTTTGGGGAGTAGGCTAGCGCCCGGGCTGGCGGCATAATGGTCGCCTCATACCCTGTCAGGAAGCAGACCATGCCGCGCAAAGTCTTGAGCTTGTTGCTGTTGCTGTCCCCGCTGTTCGCCGCCGCCGACACCGTCACCGTGGCGGTCGCCAGCAATTTCCAGCAGACGCTGGACAAGGTCGCGGTGGAGTTCAAGGCAGCCAGCGGCCACGACATCAAGGCTAGCGGCGGCGCTTCCGGCAAGCTGGCCGCGCAGATCCGCCAGGGCGCGCCGTTTGACGTGTTCCTGTCCGCGGACGACGAACGCCCTGCCGAATTGCTGCGCGACAAGATAGGCAAACCCGACAGCCGCTTCACCTACGCCATCGGCAAACTCGCGTTGTGGAGCAAGCAGCGCGACGACGCGGGCGAAGCCGCGCTGCGCGGCGGCAACTTCAACAAACTGGCCATCGCCAACCCGGCGGCCGCGCCCTACGGCCGCGCCGCGATGGAAACCCTGACCGCGCTGAAGCTCGCCGACGCGCTCAAGCCCAAGTTCGTCACCGGCGACAATATCAGCCAGACCATGCAGTTCGCCCAAGTCGGCGGAGCCGACTTCGCCTTCGTCGCGTACGCGCAATTGTTGGAGCAAGGCATCTCCAAGCACTACTGGCTGGTGCCCGCCAAGCTGCATCAGCCCATCCGCCAGGACGCGCTGCTCGTGCGCGACACCCCGGCGGCCAGGGCCTTTCTCGCCTTCCTCAAGGGCGACAAGGCGCGCGCGCTGATCAAGAAAGCGGGCTACGACTTCGCGCAATGACGGCTTCCGAATGGGCGGCCATCGCCCTCACGCTGCGGCTGGCCGCCATCAGCACCCTGATCCTGCTCGTGCTGTGCGTGCCGCTGGGCTGGTGGCTGTCGCGCACGCGTTCCCGCCTCAAACCGGTGATAGAGGCCGGCGCAACCTTGCCGCTGGTGCTGCCGCCCACGGTGTTGGGCTTCTATCTACTGGTGGCCTTCGGCCCGCATGGTCCCATCGGCCAGCTGACCGCCTGGCTGGGCTGGCCCGGCCTCGCCTTCACCTTTCAGGGGCTGATCATCGCCTCGGTGCTGTATTCCCTGCCCTTCGTGCTGCAGCCGCTCATCGTCAGCTTCAACGCGGTGCGGCGCGAGGAAATCGAAACCGCGATGATGCTGGGCGCCAACCGCTGGCAGCGGCTGACCCGCGTCATTCTGCCCAGCTGCCGTTCCGGCGTGCTCGCCGCCGCCAGCATGGGCTTCGCCCACACCGTGGGCGAGTTCGGGGTGGTGCTGATGATAGGCGGCAATATCGAAGGGGAAACCCGGGTCATTTCCATCGCGCTGTACAACCATGTGGAGCAGGCGGACTACGCCAGCGCGCACCGTCTGGGGCTATTGCTGGTCTTGTTCGCCTTCTCCACCCTGGCCCTGGTTTATCGTCTCAACGCGCGTCAGCGCCGCTACGACTGAGAACCTGTTCGCGCTTTGACCCGTTGTCGATTTTGCTAACGATACTGATATCTATTGATGCAAGCCGTTACATGACGTCAACAAAATGCAGTGTTCATGCGCTATAACTTGGAGTATCGTTTTTCTCGCCCGTCATGGGACCGACAACCCGCCCTACTAAGGATGAATCATGCGCAAATACCTGATGATCGCTGTTCTGGCCCTGACTTCCGCCAACCTGGCGCTGGCTGACGCCGCCTGCGACGCCAAAGCCGCCGAGAAAAAACTGGCCGGCGCCGCCAAGAGCAGCTTCCTGAAGAAATGCGAGAAAGACGGCGCCGCCGCCAACGCCCAAAAAAGCTGTGACGCCAAAGCCGCCGAGAAGAAACTGGCCGGCGCGGCCAAGGCCAGCTTCGTGAAGAAATGCGTGAAGGACGCGGCCCCGGCCAAGTAAGTCTCCTTCCCGGCGGCCTGTCCGCCGGGACAGCCCGCTCACCGGCAAATCCCTGATTCTTCACCTACACTGAGAGGTGGCAACAGGGATTCTGCGGGTGAGCCATGGCAAACAATATCCTCGGAAATTACAATCCGCTGTTATCGCTTTTCGGCAATAACAATCAACTCTTGAGCGGTTTATTGGGCTCGTCGCCCATTGTCCCGCTCATCCGCAGCGGCAACAGCTCGCAAAGCGCCGGCACCGATCCCAATGTGGTGCTGATTTCCGGGCTGGGCCAATTGCTGTCCAGCCTGAATATCTTCCAGGACAGCCTGCAGCAGATTTATTCCCCATACGCGGTCAACAATTCCATCAGCGGCAGCAGCAGCAACCCGTCGGTGGCCCGCGTTTCCACCGCCGCCGGCGCGCAAAACGGCAATTACAGCGTATCGATCTCGCAGCTGGCGCAGGCGCACAGCGCAGTCACCGCCTTTAGCTTGCCGGACACCAGCAGCACCGCGGTGGGCAGCGGCACCCTGACCATCAAGACCGGCAGCTACGCCTACACCTCGCCCACCTCGGCCACCAGCTTCACTCCCAGCGGCAGTTCGGCCACGCTGTCCATCAACAACGGCACGCTGTCCAGCATCGCCACCGCCATCAACGGCTCCGGCGTCGGCATGGTGGCCAATATCGTGCAGAACGCCTCCGGCAATTATCAGTTGCAGATCAGCGCCGCCCAGACCGGCGCCAGCAACAACTTTCAGATCCTGGTCAGCGACAACGACGGCAACAATACAGACCAAAACGGCCTGTCCCGTCTCGCTTTCGACCAAACCCAGGCGGTGAGCAGCGGCCAGAACCTGACCCAGACCCAGGCCGCGCAAAACGCCAACTACCTGATCAACGGCGCCTCCGGCTCCAACGCCGGCAACAGCGGCATCTCCTTGGGCTCCTCGGTGTCGATGGACTTGCTGTCCACCGGCAGCACCAATATTTCAGTCAAGCTGGACCTGAACGGCCTCAACGGACAGGCGCAATCCCTGGCCGACGCTTTCAACACCCTGCAAGGCAGCCTGAACGCGCTGCTGGTCAGCGGCGGCCTGCTCAGTCGCGACCCTATCGCCAAACAATTGGCCAGCAGCATGAACCAGCAGGCCAGCGCCAGTTACAGCAACGGCAGCTCGCTGCTGGTCAAGCTGAACCAGATCGGCCTCAACTTCCAGTATCCGCAACAGTTCGGCCAGATGGGCAGCCTCAGCCTGAGCAACAACAGCCTGCAAAGCGCTTACAGCAGCGACTCCCAAGGCGTGGCCAACCTGCTCTACACCGCCGCCAGGGCATTGAACTGGCTGGCCAATAGCTACGCTTCCTACGGCAACGGCACCATCCCGCAAACCCTGACTGCCTTGCAGAAAATGCAATTCAGCCAACAAATACGACAATCCGCCACTCCGGCTTCCAACACCATTCCCGCCAATCTCTCCTCCTTGACGGTCAATCAGTCCGGCTCCATCCAACTGAGCGCGCAACAGATCAGCGCGCTGTCGCTGTACGCGATGGTCTACTCTCTGGGCGCGCCCTATGCGGTCAGTGCCCAGATTCTGAACAACGGCCTGGGCCTGTCCAACAACAATAGCGGCAACGGCATCTCCACTTATGCTTAAGTGATATTTGCTATTTGTTTTCCACTTAGCATTGTCGGTGCCGTATTGTCCCGTTAAAATTCATCGGATGATTGGATGAATCAGGAGCAAGTCATGTCGGCGCTTCCCTATAAACGCTCGCTGGTCGACATTGCGGTGGAGAACATCGCCAAGCGGCTGGCGGACGGCGATTGGCCGTTAGGCGCGCGCATTCCCACCGAGCCGGAACTGGCGGAACAGTTGGGCGTCAGCCGAAACACGGTGCGCGAAGCCGTGCGGGTGCTGCTCTACGCCGGCTTGCTGGAAGTGCGCCAGGGCGACGGCAGTTATGTGCGCGCCACGGTCAACCCCGGCGACGCCATGCGCGCCATCAGCCGCGCCAGCCTGCGCGAACATCTGGAAGTGCGCTGCATGCTGGAGGAAAACGCTGCGCGGCTGGCCGCCAGCCGCTGCCCGGAAGCGGATCTCAGCGCGATAGCGGACGCGCTCGCGCGGCGTGGAGAACGGCTGCGGCAGGAGCCTCTGGAAAACTTCATCGAACGAGATCTTGAATTTCATCTCGCCGTCGCCAACGCCAGCGGCAACCAGGCACTGGCGGAACTCTACGCTTATTTTTCGCGCGCGGTGCGCCAACACGTGCAGCAATCCATCCTCGATGAGGCCCTGCCGGACCCTGACCTCGCCGCCCACCACGCCATTTACGAAGCCATCCGGCTGCGCCGGCCGGACGAGGCCGCGCGCGCCGCCGCCGCCATCACCCGACCCCTGCTGGAGGCGCTGGACCGTTTGCTCAATCGCTCCGCCGCGGCTTGAGCCAGATTCGAGTCGGCCCCCTGGCGCGGGGAGCCCGCTCCGACAACAACAAAAGCGCAGAAGGAAAACCCATGTCCACCCCCAAATCCGTGCCGGATCATTTGCCGGTCGAAGACACGCTGATCGACGCCGAGATAGACGACGCCGGCGTGCAAAGCCAACGTCCCGCGCTGCACCGTCCCTGGCTGTTGCTGCTGGGCCTGATCCTGGTCGGCGTCAACCTGCGGCCGGCGCTGTCCAGCCTGTCCCCAGTGCTGCGCGACGTCGCCGCCAGCCGCGGGCTCAGCGGCCTGATGGCCGGCCTGCTCACCACGCTGCCGGTCGCCTGTCTCGGCCTGTTCGGCCCCTTGGCGCCGCGGCTGGCCCGCCTCTGGGGCAGCGAAAAAACCATCGCGCTCATCCTGGTGACGCTGGCGCTGGGCATTTTGCTGCGCACTCAGTTCGGTCAATTCGGCCTGTTCGCCGGTTCGGCCTTGGCCGGCGCCAGCATCGGCGTCATCGGCGTATTGCTGCCCGGCATTGTCAAACGCGACTTCCCCGCTCAGGTCAGCCTGATGACCGGGGTCTACACCATGGCGCTGTGCCTGGGCGCGGCGCTGGCCGCCGGTCTCACCGTGCCGGCCATGCGCTGGATGGGCGACAGCTGGCAAGGCGCGTTGGCGATCTGGGCCAGCCCGGCGCTGCTGGCCTTGCTGGTGTGGTGGCCGCAAACGCGGATCCGGCAGGCGTCCCATCACGGTCAATGGCTGGTGCGCGGCTTGCTGCGCGATCCCTTGGCCTGGCAAGTCACCTTGTTCATGGGTTTGCAGTCGTCGATGGCCTACATCGTGTTCGGCTGGCTGCCGTCCATCCTGATAGACCGCGGCGAGACCGCGCTGCACGCCGGCCTGCTGCTGTCCATTTCCATCATGGTGCAGGTGGTGTCCTCGCTGCTGGTGCCGGCGCTGGGACAGCGCTGTCGCGACCAGCGCCCGCCGATCGCCGTCACCGTGGCGCTGGTGATCAGCGGCCTGCTCGGCATGCTGTTCGCGCCGACAGACAGCCTGCTGTTCTGGGCGGTGCTGCTGGGTCTGGGCCAAGGCGGCCTGTTCAGCATGGCGTTGAGCCTGCTGGCGTTGCGCTCGCCGGATCCCCATGTGGCCGCTCATCTGTCCGGCATGGCCCAGGGCGTCGGCTATGCGCTGGCTTCTCTCGGTCCGCTCAGCGTAGGCCTGATCCGCGACCAGACCCACAGCTTGTGGCCGCTGGGTCTGTTGTTCACGCTCATCTCCGCCGCCACCTTCGCCATGGGCATGTTGGCTGGGCGCAAGCGTCTGGTGCAGGTGGAGTCGCGTCCGCTCTAAGAGCTTGTTCAAAGTCTGCTGCGCTTCGTGGAGCGTTGCACGGTGAGTACAAGCTCAAAATGCTCATGTACGCCATGTACATTCGGCGTTCTCAGCCGTTTTCGCCTTGTTTCGCCCTTGTTCGCGAGATCGTAAACAGGTTCTAAGCCATCCGCGGACCAAACAAAACCCCGGGCAAGCCCGGGGTTTTGTTTGACGGTGAAACGGCTCAGCCTTTGGGCCGTCCGACGATGCCGTAACGCAGCCACAAATCCGGCAGGCTCTCCTTCCCCAGCGGAATCGCCGCCTTGCCCAGCGCCAGCCTGTCCGGCAACGAGGCCATGTCGCCGTCCCAGCCCGGCGCCCCTTCTTCCAGCACCGCGGCCAGGTCGCGGTCATCCACCGCCGCCAGCTCGCCGCCGATCTCGATCAACAACATGCCTTCCGGCGTCAGCCAGGCGGAGCGCGCAGGCACGTCGTCGTCGTACGGCAGCGTGCTCCAACCCGACGGAGTGCGCCGCGCCACCAGCGGCGCGGCGTCCAGCGTCACATAGACTTTTTGCGGCCCGTTCTGCACATAACAGCGCCCCAGACCGTCGCGGCTGTAGTTGCGGCCAAAAAACTCGGTCATCGCCTCATGCTGCAAGCGCTCGTCCTTGATCCACCACTGGCCGCGCGCGTCCAGCCGCAACCAGCCAAACACGGCGGGCACGTTCGGCCACTTGGCCATTGCCGCCTGTACTATCGCATCCATCATGCGTCTCCTTGCGGGTTTCGCCCCGCTTGACTCTCAGCTTTGACCACCAAACTCAAATCGCTCTCAACACCGCCATCGGCGAAGTCCGGGTCACTCTCCCGACGAGCGGCCAACCGGCCACCACCACCACCAGCGCGCCACAGGCGATGCCGGCGGGCAACAGCCACGGATTGAACACCAAGGGCAGGTTGAACAATTTGACCGAAGCCAAAGCGCCGATGCCCATCGCGCCCAATGCCGCCAATAAACCGGAAAACGCGCCCAGCCAGGCCAGTTCCGCCAGCACCACGCTGCGCACCTGCCGCCGCGACGCCCCCAGCGCCCGCATCAGGCCGACATCGAACAGCCTCTCGTCGCGAGTGGCCGCCAGCGACGCCCACAACACCAGCACGCCGGCGGCCAAGGCCAGGCCGAACATGGCCTCGATGCCGCGCGACAGCTTGTCCATCATCGCCCTCACCTCGGTCAGGATCGCCCCGACGTCGATCACGGTCAGATTGGGAAACTCGCCCACCAGGCGATTGACGAAATCCTCGTCCGCCGCCTCCAGCCGGAAGCTGGTGATCCAACTGGCCGGCTGCTGACTGAACTGACCGGGCGTGCCGATCACGAAGAAATTGACGCGGAAGCTGTCCCACGGCACTTCGCGCAAACTGGTGACCTTGGCGCGGTAAGCGGTGCCGGCCAGATCGAAAACCAGCGTATCGCCCAGCTTGATGCCCAAAGTGCCGGCCAGTTCCCGTTCCACCGAGAACTGCGGCGGAATCCGTTTCTGAACTGGCCACCACTGGCCCGCCGTCAGCTTGTTGCCCGGCGGCAACTCATCGCGCCAAGAGAGGTTGAACTCCCGCTCGGCCAAGCGCCGCGCGCGTTCGTCCTCATACGCGGATGGCCGCACCGGGCGCTCGTTGATCGCGATCAGCCGCGCCCGCACCATGGGCGCCAATTCAGGCGCCGCGCGTCCCTCCGCGGCGAAGGCGTTGCGCACGCCGTCGAGCTGGTGGCGCTGAATATTGATGACGAATTTATTCGGCGCGTCCGCCGGCACGCTGCGTTGCCAGGCGCTGATCAGGTCGTCGCGCACAATGGTCAGCGTCAGCAAGGCCATCAGGCCCACCGACAAGGACACGATCTGGATCACCGCCAGCCAGTGACGGCGGGCGATATTGGCGATGCCGAAGCGCCAGCCCACGCGGCGTCCGCGCGGCAGCCGCCGCATCAGATAGACCACGCCCAGCGCCAGCGCGCCCACCGCGGCGAAGAAACCCAGCATGCCGGCCAGCAGCCAGCCGGCCACAGCCAGGTCGCCAACTTGCCAGGCGGCCAGGCCCAGCAGCGCCACCAGGGCCAGCAAGGGCGCCAGCAGACCCTGACGCGTCGGCGTCAATTCATCGCGCAGCACCGCCGCCGGCGGCACGTCGCGTATGCCCATCAAGGGCGGCAGAGCCAGGCCGGCCAGCAACACCAGCGAGGCCAACGGCCCCACCAGCCAGGTCAGCCAGCCCGGATCCGGCAGAATCTCGCCGACATAACCGCTGGCCAGCCGCATCAGCGCCAGCTGCACGCCGAAGCCGCCGGCGGTGCCCAAAGCGCCGGCCAGCAGACCCAACAATAGAAACAGGCTGACGAACAAGCCCCACACCTCGCCCGCCGTCAGACCCAGGCAGCGCAACACCGCCACCTGCTGCCAATGGCGCGCCAGGTAACGGCGAACCACCAGCGCCACCGCTGACGCGGCCAGCGCCACGGTCAGCATCGCGGTCAGGCCGAGAAAGCGCCGCGCGCGCTCCAGCGCTGTGCGCACCTCCGGCCTCGCCTCCTCGACGTTTTCCAGCCGCGCGTCTTTGGGCTTGGCCTTGTCCAGCCACTGGCGGAAATCGGCGATGCCGCGATCGTCGCCGGCGAACATCAAGCGCCAGCGCGCGCGGCTGCCTTCCTGGATCAGGCCGGTGGCGGCGAGGTCGGCGCGGTTGAACATCAGCCGCGGCACGAAGTTGTACAAATCCATCGCGCCGTCCGGCTCGCGGATGATTTCGCCGGCCAGCCGCAGTTGCGCGCCTCCCACGCCCAGGGTGTCGCCCAGCTTCAGCTTCAAGCGCCGCATCAGCCTGGCGTCGGCCCAGGCAGTGCCCGCGGCCGGTCGCAAGCTGCCGCTGGCGATGCGGCCGTCGGCCAGCCTCACGCTGACTTCGCCGCGCAGGGGATAGTTGTCGCTGACCGATTTATACGTGGCCAAAGCCGCCTGGCCGCCGGAAAACACCATGGAAGGAAAGCTGATGTTGTCGGCCAGCCGCAGGCCCCGCTTCTCCGCCTCGCGGCGGATAGGCTCCGGCGCCGGCTGATTGCCGTTGAGCACCAAGTCCGCGGCCAGCAGCTGCGTGGCCTGGGTGGTCAGCGCGCGCTCTACGCGGTCGGAGAAAAAGGCCACGCTGCTCATCGCCATCACCGCCACCACCAGGGCCAGGGCCAGGATGGTGAGCTCGCCGGACACCAGTTCGCGGCGGATGAAGCGCAACACCAAGGTTAAGCGGCCGGCGAGAGTCATGAGCGCGCCCCGTTGAGCTTGCCTTCCACCAGCCGGTAGATAGCGTCGCAGCGGCTGGCCAGCTCGGTGTCGTGGGTGACCAGCACCAGAGCGGTGCCCTGCTCGGCGTTGAGCTGGAACAGCAGATCGATGATCTGGCGGCCGCTGTGCGGGTCCAGATTGCCGGTGGGCTCGTCGGCGAACAACAGCCCGGGGTGAATGACAAAAGCGCGCGCCAAGGCGACCCGTTGCTGCTCGCCGCCGGACAGGTGGCGCGGATAATGGCCCAGCCTATGGCTGAGGCCGACGCGGTCCAGCATCTGGCGCGCCGCTTCGCGCGCGTCGGCGCGGCCGGCCAGCTCCAGCGGCAGCATCACGTTTTCCTGCGCGGTCAGTTGCGGCATCAGCTGGAAATTCTGGAACACGAACCCCACCTTGTCTCTGCGCAGCAGCGCGCGCGCGTCTTCGCTCAAGCCGGACAAGGCTTGGCCGAACAAGGACACCTCGCCGCCGGACGGATGATCCAGACCCGCCAACAGGGACAACAGGGTAGACTTGCCGGAACCGGAAGCGCCGACGATGGCCACGCTCTCGCCCGGATACAGGGTTAGCGTGGCGCTGCGCAGGATGTTCAGCGGCTCGCCGTGGAAATGCACCTGCTTGGCCAGCTCGCTGGCCGCCAACACCGCCTGAGTTTCAATTGGATTCATTTATGCGCTCGATACTAAGCAAAGTTCTACTTTCCGCCGGCCTGTGCCTGCTGATGTTGCCGGCGTCCGCCGCCACGATATTGGTCTTCGGAGACAGCCTGTCCGCCGGTTACGGCCTGTCTCCCGGCCAGGGCTGGGTCAGTCTGCTCGCCAAGGAGATGGGGGCGAAGCACCGCATCGTCAATGCCAGCATCTCAGGCGAAACCACCGCCGGCGGCCTGGCCAGGTTGCCAGACGCGCTGGCGCGCCATCGTCCGGACATCGTGGTGCTGGAGCTGGGCGCCAACGACGGGCTGCGCGGCCTGCCGCTGGAGCAGATGCGCGGCAACCTGTCCAAGATGATCGCCTTGGCCAAACAAAGCAAGGCCAAGGTAGTGCTGGTGGGCATGGCCCTGCCCCCGAACTATGGCCCGCAATATGGCGCCGAGTTCCGCAAAGCCTACGCCGACTTGGCCAAACGCGAGCGCCTCGCCTTCGTGCCCTTGCTGGTGGCCGGCTTCGAGGCTGATTTGTCCCAATTCCAACCGGACGGGCTGCACCCTGTCGCCGCCGCCCAGCCCGCGATGATGCGCACGGTCAAGGCCAAGCTGCCGCTGAGCTGAAACCCCTCCCGCGCGGCGGTTTTCCTTTGCGTCGGGACATTTGCGGCGGTGACTGTCTTAGAGCCTGTTCACGATCTCGCGAGCAAGAGCGAGACAAGGCGAAAACGAGCGAAAAAGCGGAATGTACGAGTGGTACATGAGCATTTTGAGCTTGTACTCACCGTGCAACGCTTCACGACGCGCAGCAGATCGTGAACAGGTTCTAACCCCGCTCCGGCTCAGCGTCCCACACGCACACCCGGTTGCGACCGGATGCTTTGGCCCGGTACAAGGCGGCGTCCGCCTGCAGCAAAGCCTGCTGGCTGCCGTTCAGCGGCGGCTGGCCCGCCACGCCGATGGACACCGTCTGCGCGTAGCCGTCGGGCAATCCGTCCAGTTGAGCTTGGGCCAGGCGCAGCCTGACCTCCTCCATCTTCTCCGCCAGCCTCTCAGGCGCCAAGCCAGGGGCCAGCACCACAAACTCCTCTCCGCCATAGCGCGCCAGCGTCATCCAGCCCTCCAGACAGGAGGCAATGAGCTGCGCCGCCTGCTGCAACACCTGGTCGCCCACCAAATGGCCAAAGCGGTCGTTCACTTGCTTGAACTCGTCCAGATCCAACATCGCCAGGCTCCAGACCGCCTCGTTGGACTGATCCAGTTCCGCCATCCGGCAACGCAAGGCCCGTTGATTCAAGCAGCCGGTCAACACGTCGGAGTCCGCCAGCAGATTCATCTGCTCAGCCGCCTGCTGCAACATCTGCCTGCGCTGCTCCAACAGTTCCCGCTTGGCCGCGCTTTCCGCGTACAGCGCTTGCAGGCAGCGCAGCACCACCGCATTGCGCTCGCGCAGTCTCACGGTGTCGCGCAGCAGGGGATTGAAGCTGGACAGGAATTCCCACTGCACCAGGATGAAGATCACCGCGCCCACCAGCAAAGCGCTGTACAGCAAAGTGCCCTCGCAGTGGAAACGATACAGCGGGTATATCCAGTAACCGACGAAAAACGTCAGGTGCAGATCGCGGCACGGGGCCAGCAGCAGGCAGACCGCGGCAAAGCCGCCGGCTAGCCACAGCACCACCACGATGCGGTAAGGCCCCTCCGTCTGGGGAAACATGAACCACATCATCATGCTCCACACCAGCGCGCTGAACAGCATCAACTGCCGCAGCGCCTGATAATGCCGGAACACTTGGTCCTGACTATGCGCGTCACGGCGAAAACGATAAACCAGGCGCGCGAACAGCAACTGCATCAGCAGGAACATCCCCACCCAGCTCAAGATGCGCCAGCCGGGCGCATGCCCGAACATCAGCAGACCAAACAGCGGGATGGCAATGAAAGACTGCAGAATCGAGAGCTGGAGCATGGAAACGAACTGACGCACCAATTCCGCCTCCAACTGCGGATGAGGCGCTTGCCAGGGAAACGGCATCAGAATGCCTAGTCTCCGCCTCACGCCTCGCCCTCTCTCGCCAGGCAGACGCGGTCGCGCCCCAGCGCCTTGGCTTGATACAGCGCCTTGTCCGCCTGTTGCAGCAGACTCAGCGGGTCTACGCCCCGCCGCCAGGCGGCCACGCCGCAGGACAAGGTCACGGGCAAGTCGCCGGTCAGACGCCGCCAGTCCCAGCCGCCCACCTTGCCGCGCAGCGCTTCCATGCGCCGGTTCAACTCGGAGCCGCTGCAGGCAGGCGCCAGCAGCAGGAACTCCTCCCCGCCGTAACGGCCGAACAGCTCGCCGTCCACCAGCGCCTGCTGCGCCAGCGCGCACAGCTGTTGCAACACCTCGTCGCCGCGCGCATGGCCGCAACTGTCGTTGATGCGCTTGAAATGGTCCAGATCGATGATGGCGATGGCGAAAGGCGCGCCCTGGGTTTCCGAATGTTCCAGCAAGCGCTCCATTTCCCGCATCAAGGAGCGCATGTTCAGCACGCCGGTCAAGGGATCGCGCGAGGCCAGCTCGCTGATGCGCTCCACCGCTCCGTCCAGTTCTATGTTTTTCTGCTCCAGCATCGCGTTGTAACTATCCAACTGCGCCTGCTCCAACGTCAACTCTCGCATCAGGCTGGCGTTTTCTGCGCGCTGTCCCATGGATTCCAGCGCAAAGCGATGCAACAAAGAGGTGAACAGCGTCAGCGACAGGCAATAGACGAGGCCGGAAGCGCCCACCCAGCGCAGCACCGGCTCCGGAGAGAGGAACAGACGCAGCAACAGCAAGCCCCAGAGCGGACCGACGAAACCATAAAACAGCTCACGGCGCGCCGACAGCATCGCGCCTTGCACCGCGCTGACCGCAATGCCCCACAGCACCACAATCAGACTATATGTCAGATCGTCTCCAGGCATCAGAATCCAGGCCGCGGCGCCCCAGCCCGAGCCCGCGGCGACGATCTGCGCTGAAAAGCGCCGGTACAAGGCGGCGATCTGCCAATCGTCGTGTTCGGGGCAGCGGCTGGCGCGCCAAGTGGTGCCCCACAGGCTCAGCAGCAGCAGGCTGAAAAGCAGCAGCCACAGCAAGGCGGCCGCAAGCGGCGCCCTCCCCCATTCCAGGCCGGTCAGCAAGGCAGCGCCCAACAAGGCGTGCGGCACGGACAGGTGAGTGGAGCGCATCACATGCAGCATGGTGTAGCTGTCCAGCTGGCTGATCGGCAGAGACATGGCTCGGGCCTGTCATTATCTTGGTAGCTTATTGTTAGTTATAGCGAGCAATGCGCCAAGTCGGCCAAGGCCGCGCAATAAAAAGCCCCGCGGGCCAAGGCGCGCGGGGCAGGGTTGGACGCAATCCGTTTACGACGGATTACAGGTCCTTGGCGTTTTCAGCCAGGTAGGAAGCCACGCCTTCAGCGCTCGGCTTCATGCCTTTCTTACCCTTGTTCCAACCCGCCGGGCATACTTCGCCGTGCTCTTCGGTGAACTGCAGCGCGTCAACCATGCGCAGCATTTCGTCGACGTTGCGGCCCAGCGGCAGGTTGTTCACCACTTGGTGCTGCACCACGCCGGAGCGGTCGATCAGGAAAGAGCCGCGGAAAGCGACGCCGCCATCGGCTTCAACGTCGAAAGCCTTGCACAGTTCGTGCTGGATATCGGCCACCAGGGTGTAGCCAACCTGGCCGATGCCGCCCTTTTCCACCGGGGTGTTGCGCCATGCGGCGTGGGTGAACTGGCTGTCGATGGACACGCCGATCACTTCCACGTTCTTGGCTTTGAAGTCGGCCAGACGGTGGTCGAAAGCGATCAGTTCGGACGGGCACACGAAGGTGAAGTCCAGCGGGTAGAAGAATACTACCGCGTATTTGCCGGCGGTAGCTTGCTTGAAGGAGTAGTTGTCAACGATCTGACCATCGCCCAGCACGGCGGAGAAGGTTTTCGCGCCATCGAAGAAGGGGGCTTGTTTGCCAACGAGTACGGCCATTGCGGATCTCCTTAAAGGTCTTGGTATGACTGCGCTTCCCTGATCGGGCGTCGGGAAACGCGGCGGAATGCGAGGCTTTATAAATCAGGCCCGCCAACATCGGCAAATTGTAAATCCATATCGTTGCGATAAAGTTTTGCAATGCCGGCCCGGCAGGCGCTCGCGTCAAGTATGAGGCTGCTGTTAGATTGGGCCAAAAGCGCAAGGTTCAAGCCAAGGCCGTCAAGAGCCTCAGAATGAAAAACGGCCGCTGCTTGCGCAACGGCCGTTATCGTCGGATCAAACCGGCATCAAGCGGACGGCTCGGCCTTCTGGCGCAGACGCAGATTCAGTTCGCGCAGTTGCTTGTCGTCCACCGCGTTGGGCGCGTTGGTCAGCAGGCACTGAGCGCGCTGGGTTTTCGGGAAGGCGATCACGTCGCGGATGGACTCCGCGCCGCACATCAGCGTCACCAGGCGATCCAGACCGAAAGCCAGGCCGCCATGCGGCGGCGCGCCGAACTTCAGGTTGTCCAACAGGAAGCCGAACTTGTTCTGCTGCTCTTCCGGGCTGATTTTCAGCGCGCCAAACACTTTTTCCTGGATGTCGGCGCGATGGATACGGATGGAGCCGCCGCCGATTTCCCAGCCGTTCAGCACCATGTCGTAGGCGCGCGCCAGGCAGGCGCCCGGATCGGTGGCCATCAGGTCCTCGTGGCCCGGCTTCGGGCTGGTGAACGGATGGTGGCAAGCGGTCCAGCGATCGTCGTCCTCGTCGTGCTCGAACATCGGGAAGTCCACCACCCACAGCGGACGCCATTCCTTGACGAAGTAGCCGTTGGCCAGGCCGTGTTCGTGGCCGATCTTGATGCGCAGCGCGCCGATGGCCTCGTTCACCACCTTGGCCTTGTCCGCGCCGAAGAAGATGATGTCGCCGTTTTGCGCGCCGGTGCGCTCGATGATGGCTTTCAGGCCGCCCTCGGACAGGAACTTGACGATGGGCGACTGCAGGCCTTCTTCCGTCGGCTTGCTGGCGTCGTTGACCTTGATGTAGGCCAGGCCCTTGGCGCCGTAGATGCCGACGAACTGGGTGTAGTCGTCGATTTCCTTGCGGCTGAGGCCGGAACCGCCCGGCACGCGCAGGGCCACCACGCGGCCGCCCGCCATGTCGGCCGCGCCGCGGAACACCTTGAACTCTTCCGACTTCATCACATCGGTCAGTTCGGTGAATTTCAGATCCACGCGCATGTCCGGCTTGTCGGAGCCGTAGTAGAACATCGCGTCGGCGTAAGTCATGCGCGGGAACTGCGGCAGCTCCACGCCCAGCACGTCGCGGAAGATCTCCTTGGTCATGCCCTCGGTGATGTCCATGATCTCATCCTCGTTCAGGAACGAGGTCTCGATATCGATCTGGGTGAATTCCGGCTGACGGTCGGCGCGCAGATCTTCGTCTCGGAAGCACTTGGTGATCTGGTAGTAGCGGTCAAAGCCGGCCACCATCAGCAATTGCTTGAACAGCTGCGGCGATTGCGGCAACGCGAAGAATTCGCCCGGATGCACGCGGGACGGCACCAGGTAATCGCGCGCGCCTTCCGGCGTGGAGCGGGTCAGCATCGGGGTTTCGATATCGATGAAGCCCTGCTTGTCCAGATGGTTGCGCACGCCCATCGCCACCTTGTAGCGCAAGCGCAGGTTTTTCTGCATCGCCGGGCGGCGCAGATCAATCACGCGGTTGGTCAGGCGCACGTTCTCGGACAGGTTTTCGTCGTCGATCTGGAACGGCGGCGTGGCGGCGGCGTTGAGGATTTCGATTTCCTTGGCCAGGATTTCGATCTCGCCGGAAATCATCTTGCTGTTGGCGGTGCCCGCCGGACGCTCGCGCACGATGCCGGTGATGGACAGCACGTATTCGCCGCGGCTGCTGTCGGCCAGCTGGAACGCTTCCGGGGTGTCCGGATCAATCACCACCTGCACCAGGCCTTCGCGGTCGCGCAGGTCGATGAAGATCACGCCGCCATGGTCGCGGCGGCGGTGAGCCCAGCCCTTCACGGTGACGGTCTGGCCGAGGTATTTCTTGTCAATAAGTCCGCAATAGTCGGTACGCATTTGGGTAAACCCTTTTATTCAAATTCGTTGAGGCTTCCCCGCCCGGGGGAAAGAAAGGCGTTAAGGGCTAGACAGGGTGTCGGTCTAGCCCTGCCGATTATGTTCGTCGTTCAGGCGCGGACGCTGGGCGGCCGGCGGCGGATTCGGCGCCACCATGCCCATGGAGATCGCGTATTTCAACGCTTCGTCCACGCTCATGTTCAAGTTGCGGGTGTCCTTCTTGGCCACCATCACGAAATAACCCGAGGTCGGGTTGGGGATGGTGGGCACATAGACCCCGATGAACTCGTCGTCGGACAAGGATTCGGACACGACATCAGGCAGCGGGCCGGTTTGAAACGCCACCGTCCACATGCCGGAATGAGGAAACTGGACCAGCAGCGCCTTTTTGAAGGCCTGGCCGGAATCGGACAGCAAGGTGTCGCTGACTTGCTTGACGCTGTTGTAAATGCTCTTCACCACCGGAATGCGGGACAGCAGCGCGTCCCACATATCCAGCACGCGCTGGCCCAGCACATTGGCGGCCAACATGCCGGTGCCCAAAAGAATCATCACCGACAGCACCACGCCCAGGCCCGGCAGATGGAAGCCGAGCAAGGCCTCCGGCTGCCATTCCTGCGGCAGCAGGTTCAGCGTCTGGTCCAGCGAAGTGACGATCAGGTTCAACACCCACAGCGTCACGGCCAGGGGCAACCACACCAGCAAGCCGGTGACCAGATAGCCCTTTAGCGTCATTTTGATTTGCGGCGTCATTGGGGTTTACGCGCACCCACAGCCAGTGCCGCAACTATGCCCGCCGCCGCTGTCCGAAGACGCGCTGTCGGAGGATGCGGAGGATGAGCCGCCGGATGCGCCGCCCTTGAAGTCCGTGGCGTACCAGCCGGAACCTTTCAACTGGAAGCCGGCCGCGGACAGCTGCTTGCGATACTCGGCGCTGCCGCAGGCAGGGCATTGAGCGATCGGCTCGTCGCTGAGTTTTTGCAGGTGCTCTTTGGCGACGCCGCAGGCGCCGCAACGGTATTCGTAGATTGGCATAGCTTTGCTTCCCCACCAGTAATCATGATGGCATAATAAACCGAACTCATGCTGCACTGCACTATCCGAGCGAGAACTTCCGCTCGGCATGCCTAGTCGGACAGATGCGGACGAAGCGCCTCGAGATCAAGCCTTCGTTCCCGCCAAATCGTCGATTATATCCGACTGAATCGTCAATACAAAAATCCCTTTGCTTCATTAGCCCGCAATACTGCCCTGCAACCCTGCAAATCCCGGAGGTCACATGGTTTACCAAGAGGGTCAGATGGAAAGCATTCGCAACATTCTTGCCGGCAAGAAAGGCCTGATCGTCGGCATCGCCAATGAGAACAGCATCGCCTACGGCTGCGCCAGCGTATTGCGCGACCTTGGCGCGGAGTTCGCCGTTACCTACCTGAACCAGAAAGCGGAAAAATACGTGCGTCCGCTGGCCGACCAACTGGGCTCGCCGCTGGTGCTGCCGCTGGACGTGGAGCAGCCCGGGCAGATGGAAGCGGTGTTCGAGGCGATCCGCCAGCAATGGGGCAAACTGGATTTTGTCATTCACTCCATCGCCTTCTGCCCCATGGACGACCTGCACGGCCGCGTCACCGACTGCTCGCTCGCCGGTTTCCAGCAGGCGATGCGCGTGTCCTGCTATTCCTTCATCGAAATGGCCCGCTTGGCAGAACCCTTGATGATTCAGGGCGGCAGCCTGATCACCATGAGCTATTACGGCGCGGACAAGGTGGTGGAGAACTACAACATCATGGGCCCGGTCAAGGCGGCGCTGGAAAGCGTATCGCGCTACCTGGCCAGCGAACTGGGCGCCAAGAACATCCGCGTGCACGCGGTGTCTCCCGGCCCGCTGCGCACTCGCGCCGCCTCCGGCATCGCCCATTTCGATCAATTGATCGAGGACGCCATCGCGCGAGCGCCGCAGAACCGCCTGGTGGAAATCGAAGACGTGGGCACCACCTGCGCCTTCCTCATCTCCGAAGCCGCCCGCGGCCTGACCGGTCAGACCATCTATGTCGATGGCGGCCATCACATCAAGGCCTGAGGGAGCACGCCATGACTCGCGACGAACATGCTTTTTCCGACATCCTCCAACAGGCCGTCGGCCTGGGCCCGCTGCCGATGGCCGTGGCCCACCCCTGCAGTCGCGAAGCGCTGCTGGGCGCGGTGGAGGCAGCCGACCACGGCATCGCCACTCCCATTCTGGTCGCCCCCGCCGCCAGGCTGGCCAAGTTGGCCGACGAACTGGAAGTGGACCTGAAGCGCTTTGAGCTGGTCGACGTGCCGCACAGCCATGCCGCCGCCGAACAGGCGGTGACCCTGGTGCGCGAAGGCTACGCCGATATTCTGATGAAGGGCAGCCTGCACACCGACGAATTCATGGGCGAAGCGCTGGCGCGCGGCACCGGCATCCGTACCGACCGCCGCATCAGCCACGTTTGGATCATGAAGGTGGAAACCTATCCGCGTTATCTGTTCATCACCGACGCCGCGATCAATATCGAGCCCGACCTGCTGACCAAGCGCGACATCTGTCAGAACGCCATCGACCTGACCCAGGCGCTGGGCATTTCCCAGCCCAAGGTGGCCATCCTGGCGGCGGTGGAAACCATCAATCCGGCGATGCGCTCCACACTGGACGCCGCCGCGCTGTGCAAGATGGCGGATCGCGGCCAGATCACCGGCGCCATCCTCGACGGCCCGCTGGCCTTCGACAACGCCATCTCGCGCGAAGCCGCCGACAGCAAAGGCATCGTCTCGCCAGTGGCCGGCGACCCGGACATCCTGCTGGTGCCGGACCTGGAAGCCGGCAATATGCTGGGCAAGCAGCTGACCTATCTCGCCGCCGCTGCTTCCGCCGGCATCGTGATGGGCGCGCGCGCGCCCATCGTGCTGACCAGCCGCGCCGACGACGCCACCGGCCGCCTCGCCTCCGCCGCGGTGGCCAACCTGCTGGCGCACAAACGCCGGCAAAGCGGGCCCCGCTCATGAGCCGGGTACTGCTCGCCGTTAACGCCGGTTCCTCCACGCTTAAATTCCGCGCCTTCACCCCGGATGGACGCCAGTTGCTGGCGCGCGGCATGGTGGACCACTTTGGCCAGACCAAGCCGGAACTGCAATTGCTGGACGGCAAGGGCCAGACGCTGAGCCGCCACGCGCTGGACGACGGCAGCCGGGGCAGCGCCATCGCCGCGGTGATCAACAGCCTGGCCGATCAGCAGCTGGAGCCGCTGGCCGTGGTGCACCGGGTGGTGCACGGCGGCGGCCGCTTCACCGCCGCGCTGCGGCTGGACGCCGACATTCGCGCTCAGCTGGAGGACTATGTGGCGCTGGCGCCGCTGCATCAGCCGGTCAGCCTGTCCGTGATCGCCGCCTTCGAGGAGTACGACACCCGTTTGCCGCAGTTCGCCTGCTTCGACACCGCCTTCCACGCTCAGCAGCCGGAAGTGGCCACCCGCTTCGGCATCGCCCGCCACTGGCACGACGACGGCGTTCGCCGCTACGGCTTCCACGGCCTGTCCTACGCCGCAATCGCCCGGCGGCTGCCGGAACTGGGCCTGGACCGCGCCAAGGTGGTGGTCTGCCACCTGGGCAGCGGCGCCAGCGCCTGCGCGCTGGACGCCGGCCGCAGCATGGCCTCCAGCATGGGCTTCTCCGCGGTGGACGGACTGATGATGGGCAGCCGTCCCGGCTACATCGACCCTGAAGTCATCCTCTACTGGCAGGAACAGGCCGGCATGAGCGTGGCCGATGTGCGGCGCGAGCTGTATAAGAACTCCGGCCTGCTAGGGGTCTCCGGTCTCTCGTCCGATATGCGCGAACTGCTGGCCAGCGATTTGCCGGCGGCGCGCGAAGCCATCGAGCTGTTCTGCTATCGGGTGGCGCGCGAGGTGGCCAGCCTGGCCGCGGCGATGAAGGGCCTGGATGCGCTGGTATTCACCGCCGGCGTGGGCGAGCACTCGCCGGAGGTGCGCGGCCGAGTGCTGCAACAGCTGGCCTGGCTGGGCTTTGAAGCCGACCAGGCTGCCAACCTGGCCCAGGCCAGGCGGCTGACCACCGCCGCCAGCGCGCGCGCCGCCTATGTGCTGCCCACCGACGAGGAGGGCGAGATGGCGCGCCAAGCGGCCGCGCTGCTGCAATAAGCGCAGGGCCCGCCCATGGGCGGGCCCGCTGCCAGCCTGCTCACATTCTTTCCAGCAGCCGCGCAGCGGACTCCAGCCCCGGACAGCTCGCGAGGCTCACTCCAGCCAATCGCTCATCGTCAGGCCAATGCCCAGCGCGCGAGTGCGCACGTTGTAGTCGATCAGGCTTTCGCCGTAACCGTCGAAAGCCTGCACATAACCCCGCAACTTGCCCTTCACCGGGAAACTCCAGTCCAATTGCAGGCCGTGCTTGCCGCTGTCGAAATTAGGCCGCCACAAGGCGCTGAAAGTCTGGCCGCGATATTGGTAGATCGCCTGCAGATCGCCGTGCCCCATGTATTTCACGATATCCGGGTTGTCGTCCTTGTCGCCGGACTCCGGCAGCCGCGCCCACCAGCGTCCTTGCAAGGTAAACGGACCGTTGTCCAGCGCCGCCATCGCGTACACCCGGTTCCAGCTGCGCGACAAGGGATTGGCTCGGCCGTTGGATTGATGCAACAAACCCAGGCCGCCCATGCGCAGCCGGGTGTCGCCCCAGGCCCAGGCGGACGGCAACGGGAAGGTCAGGATCAGCTCCGGTTCGTAGTCGGTGCCGCGGAACGGCGCGGAATGCGCCTGGTTGTAGATTTGCCAATGCGATTGCTGGGTGTAGGCGAACCACAGGTTCAGCGGGGTATCGAACATGTCTTCCCACACCTTGGTCTTGAACGACAGCTGGAACTTGGCCTCGGTCTTGTCCAGATCCCCGCCCGGCGTCTGACTGGGCGAACGGGTTGGCGATTGCGGCTCGTTGTTGGGCCTGGCCATCTGCCAGACCGGCAGATAGTAATTGGGGCGGTACAAGCGGAAACCGAATGTGTCTCCACGGGAGCGGCCGTCCAAGTCCCACGCTTCTGCCAACCGGCTGGGCGCCGGCGCCGCGTCCGGCGGAACGCCGCCGGCCGAAACCTGCCGCTCCTGAGACGGAACGGCGGGGGAAGGCAAGGCCGCCGCCGCGGGCTGGCCGGCGGCTAGTCCGTCATAGCAGGCCAAACGCAGCTTGGCGTCCGCCAGGCGGCCGCACTCGGCCAGTTGCTGCGGCAGCTCCGCCGCCAAGGTCTGCGCCGCGCACAAAGCCAGCGCACATGCCGTCCATCCAGACATAGCCATGCCTCCCCCAGGGAAATCAATGCGCCAGACACACAAAAGGCTCCGCGATGCGGAGCCTTTGCGTATTCTTCAGCTCTGGGCTGTGATCAGGCCATGGCCTTGATCTGAGCCGACAGACGGCTCTTGTGACGAGCGGCCTTGTTCTTGTGGAACACGCCCTTGTCAGCAATGCGGTCAATCACTTTTTCGGAAGTGTGGAACACTACCTTGGCAGCGGCTTTATCGCCGGCTTCAACTGCCTTGAGCACTTTCTTAACTGCAGTACGGAATGCAGTACGCAGGCTGGCGTTGTGCGCGCGCTGCTTAAGGGCTGTGCGTGCACGCTTGCGAGCTTGTGCGCTGTTAGCCATGAATCTTTCTCCTGATGAGCGGAATCTGAAACCCGCGATTCTAAGCCCTAAACTCAGGTTTTGCAACAATAAACCTGGCGGCGTACACTAGCGGGCCTGCTCAACGCTAGATAAACCACCCGCAACATGAATCTGCTCAAGGCTCTGGCTGCTGTCAGCAGCATGACCATGGTGTCCCGCATCCTGGGCCTGGTCCGCGACACCATCATCGCTCGCGTTTTCGGGGCCGGCATGGCCGCCGACGCCTTCAACGCCGCCTTCAAGATTCCCAACATGCTGCGCCGCCTGTTCGCCGAAGGCGCGTTTTCGCAAGCTTTCGTGCCCATTCTGGGCGAATACAAGAACCAGCGCAGCGAAGAGGAAACCCGCGAATTCGTCGCCAAAATCACCGGCGTGCTAGGTTCGGTGCTGCTGCTGGTCACCGCCGTCGGCATGCTGGCCGCGCCTCTGATCATGTGGATATCCGCGCCCGGCTTTTACCGCGAGCCGGCCAAAGCGGCTCTGTTCGCCGACATCCTGCGCGTGTCCTTCCCTTATATTTTCTTCATTTCGCTGTCGTCCATGACCGGCAGCGTGCTCAACAGCTGGGGCAAGTTCTCGATTCCTGCCTTCACGCCCACCTTTCTCAACCTCAGCTTCATCGTGTTCGCGCTGTTCTTCAGCAGCCACTTTGATCCGCCCATCATGGCGCTGGCCTGGGCGGTGTTTGTCGGCGGCCTGGTGCAACTGGTGTGGCAGCTGCCCTTCCTGAAACAGATAGGCATGCTGGCGCGCCCGGTGTTCGCCTTCCGCGACCCGGCGGTCTGGCGCGTGATCAAACAGATGGGGCCGGCCATTTTCGGCGTGTCGGTGGCGCAGATCTCGCTGCTGATCAACTCCACCTTCGCCTCCTTTCTGCCCACCGGCAGCGTGTCCTGGATGTATTACGCGGACCGGCTGATGGAGTTTCCCTCCGGCGTGCTGGGCGTGGCGCTGGGCACCATCCTGCTGCCCTCTCTATCCAAACACGCGGCCACCCGCTCCGACGGCGAGTTCAGCGTGCTCTTGGACTGGGGCATCCGCCTGTCGTTGCTGCTGGCGGTGCCGGCCACGGTGGGCCTGGGCCTGCTGTCCGGCCCGCTGCTGGCCACGCTGTTCACCTACGGCAAATTCACCGCCCACGACGCGCTGATGTCGCAGCAGGCTGTGATCGCCTACTCCTTCGGCCTGCTCGGCCTGATTCTGGTCAAAGTGCTGGCGCCCGGCTTCTACGCGCGCCAGGACATCAAAACCCCGGTGCGCATCGCCCTGATCACCCTGTGCCTGACCCAAGTGATGAACCTGGCCTTCGTGTTCCCGCTCAAGCACGCCGGCCTGGCGCTGTCCATCGGTCTCGCCTCCTGCCTCAACGCCGGCCTGCTGCTGCGCGCGCTGCTCAAACGCGGCATCTACCAGCCCTCCGCCGGCTGGGGCGGCTTCCTCTGCAAAATGGCCGTGGCCATCGCCGCCATGGCCGCCGCCTTGCTGGCGCTGCAATGGCTGCTGCCCGTCCACTGGCACGGCCCAGCCTGGCAGCGCGTGGCCTGGCTCAGCCTGCTGGTGACGGCCGGCGCGGTCGTCTATTTCGCCGCGCTGTTCGCGCTCGGCTTCCGCCCGCGCGACTTCATGCGCCGCGAACGCTAAACATGAGCAGCCTGCCGCGCACGCCCTCCCTGACGCCGGCCGACCGCCAGGCCGCGGGCGTGCTGCTGGTCAGTTGCCTGTGCCTGACCCTGCTCTACTACCCCGCCAACCGCTACTGGATGCTGGACTGGCTGCAGCAATCGTGGCCGGCGCTGGGCCTGTCCTTCCGCCAGCAGGTGGTGCACAACCCGGACACCGATCTCTACCGCGCCGCCTATTGGGCGCTGGCCAGCATCGCCAGCTACTGCCTGCTGCCGCTGCTGGCCATCCGCCTGCTGGACCGCCGCCCGCTGGCCGACTTCGGCCTGGCCTGGCTGGACCGCGCCGCCTTGAAAACCGACCTGAAGCTGTTTCCGCTGTTCTACGCGGTGATGCTGCCCCTGGTGTGGTGGGCGTCGGGACAGCCGGGCTTTTTGAAGATCTACCCTTTTTTCCGGCTTAGCGCAGGCGAAAGCCTGTGGCCGCACTGGCTGCTGTGGGAGCTGTTGTACTTCGCCCAGTTCGCCGCGCTGGAATTCTTCTTTCGCGGCTATATGGTGCATGGGCTCAAGCCCAGGCTGGGCGTCAGCGCCGTCTTCGTGATGGTGCTGCCCTACTGCATGATCCATTTTGAAAAACCGCTGCTGGAAAGCCTGGCCGCCATTGTCGCCGGCGTCGCGCTGGGCGCGCTCAGCTATCGCTACCGCTCCATCTGGCTGGGCATCGCCTTGCATTGCAGCGTGGCGCTGACCATGGATGTGATGGCGCTGTGGCGCAAAGGCCTGCTTTAAAAAGCGGGGCACGCTCAGCGACGCCGCTTTGAAAACCGATATAATTCAAGCCATGAACACTCAAGCCATGTCCCCGGAGCAATCGCCTCTGGGCAAAACCGTCAGCTACCAGGACCATTACGCCCCCGACCTGCTGTTTCCGATCCCCCGCCAAGTCAAGCGCGATGAAATCGGCGTGGACGCCGCCGCGCTGCCATTTGCCGGCGTGGACATCTGGACCGGTTTCGAGCTGTCCTGGCTCAATGCACGCGGCAAGCCGCAGGTGGGCATCGCCACCTTCCGCATCCCCGCCGACAGCCCCAACCTGATCGAATCCAAATCGTTCAAGCTTTATCTGAACAGCTACAACCAGACCCGGATGGCCGGCCTGGACGCGCTGCGCCGCCAACTGGCCGACGACCTATCCGCCGCCGCCGGCAAGGCGATAGGCGTCGACATCATGCTGCCGCAAGAGTTTGGCGGCGAAACCATCGCCGAACTGGCCGGCGACTGCATCGACGATCTGGACATCGAGGTGGATAACTACGCGCCCTGCCCGCAGATCCTGCGCGCCGACGCCGACGATGTCGTCAGCGAAACCCTGTGCAGCCATCTGCTGAAATCCAACTGCCTGGTCACCGGCCAACCGGACTGGGGCAGCGTGCAGATCCGCTACACCGGCCCACGACTGGACCGCGAGGCGCTGCTGCGCTACCTGATAGGCTTCCGCCAGCACAACGAATTCCACGAGCAATGCGTGGAACGCATCTTTACCGATCTGCTGCGCGCCTGCGCGCCCAGCCGGCTCACCGTCTACGCGCGCTACACCCGCCGCGGCGGGCTGGACATCAACCCCTTCCGCAGCAATTGCGGCGAGATGCCGGTGGGGAATACCCGCACCGCGAGGCAATAAGGTTGTTCTAAGAACCAGTTCAAAGTCTGCTGCGCTTCGTGGAGCGTTGCACGGTGAGTACAAGATCAAAATGCTCATGCACCACGTGTACATTCCGCTTTTTCGCTCGTTTTCGCCTTGTCTCACCCTTGCTCGCGAGACTTTGAACAGGCTCTGAGCGGGAAAAGCAAACAGGCCGGCATTTGCCGGCCTGTTTGTCGTATTGGAAACGATGATCAATGGTTCAAGGGTAGAACCAATACAAGCTATACCCCATCGCATGCACCTTGCCCGCATCCAAGCGCATGGTCACCTTGACCTCGCTGTTGGCGTTGAAATGACCCAGCTTGAAATCGTCGGGCTTCAAATACTCCTTGGGCGCGAACACTTTGCGGATCAGCACTTGGTCGTCCGAATCCTTCAAGGTCACTTCCAGCATCGGATAGGCCTGGGAGTAAGTGGCGTGGTTCTTCAGCGTGGCGGATAACTGGATCAGATTGGGGAAATCCGGGACGAAGGCCAATTCCGACCACTCGGTGCGCACGCGGGCGATGTCGGTGGGCCAAGGCACCGCGCAGCCTACGGCGCCGCACAGGCTTTCCAGCGTCGGACGCAGCTCCGGCACTTCCGCCGCGATCCGGGTGCGGTTGAAATACACCAATTGGCCGGCCAACACCAGCACGCCTATCACCGAGGCGAGGACGGCCAGGAAGGTTAGCGCCGGATGGCGTCGACGCGGCGACTCGTCCGGCTCGTCTTCACGGTGGCTAGACAGCGGCTCGACGCGCGCTTCCTGCATCGGTCTGGCGGGGGGCTCTTCAAACTTGGGCTCAGCAATCGCTGCCGGCGCGGGTTCCGCTTCCGGTTCCGGCGCGGGGCGACGACGGTTGCCGAACACTTCCGGCGCGGGCTCCGCGGCGGCAGGCGGCTCGGCGTCAAACGGGTTGCCCAGCGGCGCGCTGACATGGCGATTCTGCATCGCCTCCGCCAAAGCGCGCTGGAACTCCTCGACGTCGGCGCGGGCGGCCGGGGCCTCCTCCGCCATCGGCGGGGGCATCAGCAATTCGTCCGGCGGGGCTTCCGCCGCGCTGGCGCCCGGATCGAAATCCGGCACTTCCAGCTCGAAATCGTCCAGCGCCTCGCGAGGCTGGGCAGCCGGCTGCGGAACGGCCGGCTGCGGCGCCACGGCGCGCGGGGGCTCCGCCGGCGGCGCTTCCGCCGCGACGAAGTGCTCGGTGGCGTTGAACACATGCGAACAGCGCCCGCAGCGCACCAAGCCATTGGCGGCCGCTAATTGGGCATCATTGACCTTGAAGCGTGTCTGGCAATTGGGGCACTGTGTCGTATATGTCATACCGTGGGACGTCGGGTTCCTGTCAGTCTGGTCCATCCTTCGTCGAACACCGGAGCGTCCATCTGGAACCATTGTTCGTAGATGGCCGACAATTCTTCGGCTTGTTCGGCGAGAATGCCTGAAAGCACGATTCTACCACCGGTTTTGACGTGGCTCGCCAGCAACTGGCCCAACATGCGCAGCGGATTGGCCAGAATATTGGCCAGTACCACGTCGTAGACCGCTTCCGGGTTCTGGTCCGGCAGGCGGAAATCCGCCTTGACCTGGTTCTGCTCGGCGTTGTCCTGGCTGGCCCGCACCGCCTGCGGGTCGATATCCACACCCAAGGCCGAGACCGCGCCCAACTTCAGCGCGGCGATGGCGAGGATGCCCGAGCCGCAACCGTAGTCCAGCACGCTTTCTCCGCCTTGCAGATGCGCGTCCAGCCACTGCAGACACAAGCGCGTGGTGGGATGGCTGCCGGTGCCGAAAGCCAGGCCCGGGTCCAGTTGCAGGTTGACGGCGTTCGGCGCCGGCGGTTCGTGCCAGGTCGGCGTGATCCACAGCCGGTCCGAAATCCGGATCGGATCAAACTGCGACTGGGTCAGACGCACCCAATCCTGCTCTTCCACCCGCTCCACGTTGTAGCTGGGCAGGTTCAGGCCGCAGGCGTTGGCGGCGGCGGCGATCAGCAGGGCCACGTCGGCCGCTTCATCAAACAAGGTGATGATGCGGCTGCGGCTCCACAGCTTGTCCACCGGCTCGCCGGGCTCGCCGAAAATGGGCTCTTCGCGCTCGGTGCCGGCAAAAGCGTCCTCGATCGCGGTGGACAGCGCGCCGGCGTCCATCAACGCGTCGGCCAGACGCTCGGCAACGGTTGACTCGGCGTCAATGGTGGCTTGCAGCCAGGCCATTACGCGCCCCCCTTTTTCTGCTGCGACAAACGCTGCTCCAGATAGTGAATGCACGTGCCGCCGCGTTGGAAGGCCGCGTCCATGAACAGTTCCTGATGCAGCGGAATGTTGGTCTTGATGCCGGAAATGGAGATTTCCGACAGCGCTACCCGCATCCGCGCCATCGCCTGCTCGCGGGTATCGCCGAAGGCGATCAGCTTGCCCACCATGGAATCGTAATGCGAAGGCACGGTGTAGCCCTGGTAAATATGCGAATCGATGCGAATGCCCGGGCCGCCGGCCGGATGGTAGCTTTCGATCTTGCCCGGGGACGGCACGAAGGTGAACGGGTCCTCGGCGTTGATCCGGCACTCCATCGCATGGCCGCGCAACACCACGTCTTTCTGTTTGTAGCGCAGTTTCTCGCCGGCGGCGATGCGGATCTGCTCTTGCACGATGTCGATGCCGGTAATCATCTCGGTCACCGGGTGCTCAACCTGCACGCGGGTATTCATCTCGATGAAGTAGAAC
This sequence comes from Chromobacterium sp. W521, assembly GCF_052805975.1. Classification (NCBI taxonomy): domain Bacteria; kingdom Pseudomonadati; phylum Pseudomonadota; class Betaproteobacteria; order Neisseriales; family Chromobacteriaceae; genus Chromobacterium; species Chromobacterium sp. W521. Next base: position 907 of record NZ_JBRBAF010000004.1, on the reverse strand, counting down.
TCGCCTCGCTCGAACAGAAATTCGAACGTGCCGGCGCCGCGGTAGCCGATGCGTCGGCAGGCTTCGGCGCAGGCTTCGCCTATCTTCTGGCGCTGCTTGTCGGTGATGCCCGGCGCCGGCGCTTCCTCGATGATCTTCTGGTGGCGGCGCTGCATCGAGCAGTCGCGCTCGCCCAGATAGATGGCGTTGCCGTATTCGTCCGCCAGAATCTGGATTTCGATGTGGCGCGGCTCTTCCAGGAATTTTTCCATGTAGACGGTGGGGTTGCCGAAAGCCGCGCCGGCTTCGGTGCGGGTCATCTGCACCGAATTGATCAGCGCGCCTTCGGTATGCACCACGCGCATGCCGCGACCGCCGCCGCCGCCGGCGGCCTTGATGATCACCGGGAAACCGATTTTCTTGGCGATCTTGACGATTTCGGCCGGATCGTCCGGCAAGGCGCCGTCGGAGCCCGGCACGCAGGGCACGCCGGCCTCTATCATCGCGTTCTTGGCGGACACCTTGTCGCCCATCTGGCGGATGGTGTCCGGACGCGGGCCGATGAACACGAAGCCGGACTGCTCGACGCGCTCGGCGAAGTCGGCGTTTTCCGACAGAAAACCGTAACCCGGATGGATGGCCTGGGAGTCGGTCACTTCGGCGGCGGCGATCAGGGCCGGCACGTTCAGGTAACTCTTGCCGCTAGGCGCCGGGCCGATGCAAACCGACTCGTCGGCCAGCTTCACGTACTTGGCTTCGCGGTCGGCCTCGGAATGCACCACCACGGTCTTGATGCCCATTTCGCGGCAGGCGCGCTGGATACGCAGGGCAATCTCGCCCCGGTTGGCAATCAGAATTTTTTCAAACATGGAATTCTCCGCTGGCGGGGGGGGGGGGGGGGGGGGGGGGGGGGGGGGGGGGGGGGGGG